>JACQVB010000123.1 GCA_016209985.1 Gemmatimonadota bacterium
ATTCAGGCGATCCGATCCGCCGACCCGCCGACCCGCCGACCCGCCGACGGCCACAGCTTCCTGGAAATACGGCACAAAGAACTCCGCTCTCGCGCTTCCCACATCGGTCTGCATGCGCCGCATGCCTTCCACGGTCAATGCCGAGTCCGCACGGAGCAACGAGTTGATGCGAATGGCGCGCCAGGGCGCCGGCCAGTCGCTGCCCAGGTAGGTGCCGTTTGACCGGGGATCGAGCGGCTGCTGGTTGGCGGAGCTTAAGTATCCGCGCGGCGGGTTCGTCGCGTGGGGGTAGCGCTCGAGCGGCCAGTCGCCCCACCAATCGCTGTCACGGGTCGTCCCGTCGCGGATCTCCAGGCCGTTTCCGCTTCCCGGCCGCACCGGAAAGCGGCCGGTCGAGCGGATCGCAATGGTGCCGGCACGGTCGGCCACGACACCATTCTGCGCCGGCGCCTTGAACTCGCGGCTTCGGGCGAGCCAATCGGCGACACTGGTTGCTTTCTGGCCGGCGAGCAGCGCCTCGAGCTCACCGTTGGTTTCCAACACCGACCAACGCATCGATAGTGGGCTGCCATGCGGATCCCGAACCGGACCGCGGTGGGTGAAGTAGATCGTGTCGGTGGCGAGCAACTCCCCCTTCTGGCCCCGGAAGGTCTCGATCCCTTTCTCGAGCGGGACCCAGGCGCCATCGAGACGATACGCCCTGGGTCGCTGCCGATCGTCCAGGGTCTCCGCGTAGTAGTCCAGCACATCGGCGTCAGTATTGGTCAGGCTCCAGGCGACGTCCCGGTTGAATCCGATCACCACCCCGGGAGCGCCGGGAATGGTGACACCGTAGACATCCAGACTGGCGGGTCGGCGGGTCGACGGGTCGGCGGGTCGTTCGGCGACAGCAGGGCGTACGACCAGGTGGGCCTCATACCAAATACTTGGCAAGGTCAGATCGAGGTGCGGGTCGCCGGCAAGTAATGCGTGGCCAGTCGCGCTGCGTGAAGGAGCCACTGCCCAGTTGTTGGATCCTAGGACGCCATCCCGTCGAGCGCCTGCGCTCGAATCGGAGGGCTCCATTGTCCGACCGCCGACCCGCCGACGCGCCGACCCGCCGACCCGGGGTGGCGGCAGCTTCTCCCAGTCGTACCGCGGATATGCGCCGGCGCCCGGCTGGATCGGCTCCTGAATCGGCGAATTGGCGGGGAACAGCGCGGCCGCAGCCTGCTCCCCGACCACCGAGGCCACGGACCGTCGTCGCAATTCTGCCTGCTGGAACGCCAGCGTGTACCCCATCCGCCGCATGAGGTAGAACGAATACCGCGGCTCCCACCGCATCGGCTTCGCGTTGAGCAACCGATACTCCAGTGGAAGGTCGGACGGCGAAAGCCGCTCAATCCAGGCATTCACACCTTGGGCATAGGCCGCGATCGCTTTCGCGGCGGGCGAGCCGGCGGCCAGCTTCTCGAAGGCCCGGTCCGCGCTGGCGGCGAGATCGAGTCTGCGCTGCTCGCGGTCTGCATCCAGAACGATAGGCCCCAGCAGCTCCGTCAGCCGGCCGGCGGTCGCGCGAGTCTGGAGCTCGAGCTGAAACAGGCGATCGCGCGCGACCACGTAGCCCAGGGCACGATACGCATCGTCTTCGGTACCGGCGAAGATGTGCGGCACCGAGCGGTCATCAAAGACGACCTCCACCGGGCCCGCCATCCCGGGAATGTTGGCGCTCTCGCGTCGGGGAAGCTCGGCCCGGCGGGCCACCGCCCAGACGCCGTGTGCCGGATCGAGAAACCACCCCAGCGGCGGCAACCGGCCCACCGGCCGCGCCGAGAGGTAGATGGCGGCGGCCAGCGACAGGCAAGCGAGGACGGGCCGAAGAATTCGCATTAGAGCGGAAGATAAGCTAGCGGCCAACGGCGATTTGGCCCTGCCCGGTCCTCCATCCTAACTTGTCGCTGCGCAGTAAGACCCATATCCGGCCACCGCGCGCAACGGTGCCAGGAGGACACCCATGAAACGTTTCATCGCGCTGGGCACAGGCCTGCTCACGCTGGCCTGCGGGCAGAACAAGGAAACCCCGACTCAGATGCAGGTCCGCATGCAGCAGGAGGCTGACGCGGCAAAGACCGCGATGGCAGCTGAGGCAAAAGATTACGAGCGGTGGACCGCTATGGGACAGGCTGATTCGATCGCGAACATGTTCACCGAGGACGGCCGCCAGATGCAGCCCAACGGACCCGCCCTGGTCGGACGGGACGCAATTCGTGAGTCTCACGGGAAGATGTACGCCACCTACGACGCGAAGATCTCTCTGAATACCGAGACCGTGGTGGCGAACGGCCCGCTGGCCGTCGAGCGCGGGACTTACCAGCTGCAGTTGAATCCCAAGCAGGGAGCGCCCAAGGGGACGCCTGCCGTAATGGAAACCGGCAAGTACCTGACCCACTGGGAGCTGGTCAATGGCTCGTGGAAGATCGTCTCAGACATCTGGAACAGCGACCAGCCCCCCGCCGGGCCGGTCGCGGCTTCTGCGAAGAAAAGATGAAATAGCGATGAAAAAAGAGAAAGGGAAAAAGGGAGGACGACCCTTTTCCCCTTTCCCTTTTCCCTTTTCCCGCCTTTATCTTTAGTTCTGCAGTTCAGGTAGCTCCCCACACAAAGGTCCTTCAGTGGCGAACGACACGCTCACCGTTACCGATAATCGCACCGGCAAAACCTACGAGATCCCCATCAGCAACGGCGCCATCCGCGCCATGGATCTGCGTCAGATCAAGGCGAACCCTGGCGACTTCGGGCTGGTAACGTACGATCCCGGGTTCAGCAACACGGCCTGCTGCAAGAGCGCCATCACGTTCATCGATGGCGAAAAAGGGATTCTGCGCTACCGCGGCTACCCCATCGAGCAGCTGGCCGAGCGCAGTACGTTCCTGGAAACGTCCTATCTGCTGATCCACGGCGAGCTGCCGAGCAAGCGGCAGCTCGACGACTGGATGTTTCACATTACCCACCACACGTTCATCCACGAGAACATCAAGCAACTGCTGGATGGATTCCGCTACGACGCGCATCCGATGGGCGTGTTCGTCAGCACTCTGGCAGGCCTGTCCACGTTCTACCCCGAGGCGCACAAGATCCACGACGCCGGGGTGCGGGACCGGCAGGTATACCGGCTGATCGCCAAGGCGCCCACGCTGGCGGCGTTCGCCTTCCGTCACAGTGTCGGGATGCCCTACGCTTATCCGGACAACGATCTGTCCTACGCGGGCAATTTCCTCAACATGATGTTCAGGACCACCGAGGCGAAGTTCAAGCCGAATCCGGTGCTCGAGCACGCGCTGGACGTGCTCTTCGTCCTCCACGCCGATCACGAGCAGAACTGCTCCACCAACGCCATGCGCGGGGTGGGCTCGAGCGACGTGGATCCCTACAGCGCCATGGCGGCCGCGGCGGCCGCGCTGTTCGGACCGCTGCACGGTGGCGCCAACGAAGAAGTGCTGAAGATGCTGCGGGAAATCGGCGACACCAAGAACATCCCGGCCTACATCAAGCGGGTGAAGAACAAGGAAGTGCGTTTGATGGGCTTCGGTCACCGGGTCTACAAGAACTTCGACCCCCGCTCCACCATCATCAAGAAGGTGGCCGAGCAGGTCTTCGAAGTCACCGGCAGGAGCCCGCTGATCGACATCGCACTGGAGCTGGAACGGATCGCCCTCCAGGACGATTACTTCATCACTCACAAGCTGTATCCCAACGTGGACTTCTACTCGGGGATCATCTACGAGGCCATGCGTTTCCCGGTGGCCATGTTCCCGGTGCTGTTCGCCATCGGTCGCACGCCCGGATGGCTGGCGCAATGGGAGGAGATGCTGGGCGACCCGGACCACCGGATCGCGAGACCGCTGCAGGTGTTCATCGGGAGCGCCGCCCGCGACTATGCCCCGATCGACCAGCGGCAAAAAAGCGACAAATAACGGTGTCAGGTGTCAGGAAATCGGTATGAAGGCCCGGGCACCGGTAACCGGACACCCTTACCGAGGGAGTCTCACTCCGCCGGGTAGCTGCACGCCGCCCGGCAGCTTCGGGGTGATGTCCTTGAGCTTCGCCTCCAACTCCGCCTTGACCTGCTCCAACTGGGCCCGCTGTTCTGCGACCCGCTGTTGCACCTGGGTTTGCAGTACGGCGACGCGCTCGTCGACCTCGCGGTGCCCGTCCGCCACCAGGCTGTCTACCTTGGCGCGCACCATGCGCTCGGCATTCGCCACCTCCTGCCCTACCGCCTTCTTGAGGCTGTTCGCCACCACGGTGCCGATGTTGGAGGAGATACTGACCGAGGGCCGCTCGAGGGAGCCGGAAAATCGGGTTTCGATTTCAACGTCCTGAACTCCGGAGAGCGTGCGCCAGAGCAGGTCCTCGGCGATCCGCTTCGCCTGATCGGCCGGCGCGGCGCCAGCGACTCGCGCTCCGGCCGTGCTGTCAAGCCGGGTCCAGAGCGCCTTCGCGGTGCGAAGCCGCCAGCGTCCCGCGAGCCGGTCTCCCACCCGTGAGAGCGCCAGCTCGGTGGTGCCTTCACCCAGCGCCAGACGCGCCCCCAACGGCGCCAGAGGCACGGTCGGCAAGGTCACGCCGGTAACGAATGCCGCGGCGGAATCGCGCAGCGGCGCCTGCGCGTGAGCCAGTTGTGCGAAGACCCTGACCGTCTGCGGTCCCACCCGCCCGCCGCTTCGCTGAGCGAGGAGCTGCATGGGCCGCCCGTACAGGGCCGGCTCCGTGGTGACGCCGACAACCTGGGCGCGATAGGCTCCGGCCGCGAGGTTCTGTCCCCCGAGCGCGAAATCGACGTCCGCCAAACGGAGCAGGAACTTGGGATAGGTCTGCGGCCGCGGAAAATCGATCGTGAGACCCGGCGCGCGAGCACGTTGGGGTCCGGCACGAAGCCGCGGGTTTAAGCCTGGAGGCATGTACTTCTCCGCCAGCTTCAGCCAGTAGAGGATCGGCTTCAGGCGTTCCAACCCCATCTGGCCGAACAGCGCGGGCGAGATGTCGGGCGCGTCGAGTGAGGGCAGGCGGATGAGGCTGCGGGCGTACGCGTAGTCGGCCTGCCGGGCCTCATCCAGACCCCCGACGTTCGTTTTCATCGTCGCTACACCGTCCGACACGGTTTGCTCGAGGCTCTTCACCCGGTTGATGGTGCCGGTGAGGTCGTTGATCGTCTTCCGGGTCTCATTGGCCAGCTCGGCAGTACCCTGCACTCCCAGGACCTTCACGTCCGCGGACCTGAGCCGCTCGAGCAGCTTCTGCGCGGAATCGATCTGGGGGCGCGGATCCAGACTGTTGAGCTGCGTTTCCCACGATCGGCGAAGCGAGTCGGCCGACGAAACGATCACCCTGGCCTGACTCACGGTGCGGAGGCTGTCGAGTGAAATCGCCGGAAGGTTGATCACTTTGCTGCCGATTCCCTCGAGACTGAACTCGGGAATGCGCACCTGGTTGGCCCACTCGTTTATCTGGCGGTAGAGCAGGCCAGCGGTGGGGCTCGGGTTCTTGAGGGCGCCCGATTCCGTCCGCGGCGTCCCGAATCGAACCCCGTGGACGATGACCGAGTCCACCACGATCTTCTTCTCGAGCAGCGGCCTGGTGTCGATGGCCACAACCATTTCGGCCGCCTCTATCAGGTTTCGCATGGGCGAGTTGGGATCGGCCACCTGCAGCCGCTTGAGCAGAACGGTCCCCTGCGCCAGATGGACCGAGGCGTCGTCGAGATCGACCCGCGCTCCCACCAGGTCCGCACCGGTCTCCTCGATGCCGTGCTCGACGATCGTATCCAGGAACAGGACGTAGACCGCCACGATCAGTACTAGAAGCAGCGCCAGCGGAATGATGCCCTTCCACCGGAAGAGTTTCATGTCACGGACGGAAGAGACGGTAGTAGTTGTACAGCTTGGACGCGGTCACGACCTGGAACGCCCGGGTGCGCTTGAGTCTTTCGTAAATGTGCTGGCGATAGCGGGTGACGCCGATCCGGAACACCAGGTAAGTCGGCAGCGCGGCAACCAACCAACCCACGAAGCTCCCCAGCACCACCGTGTTGTTGAAATTGGTGAGCGCCAGCGCGCTGTTGTACGCCGCGGTCCAGAAAGGCGTCAGCGGCGGCACGCTCAACAGCAGCGCCTGGCCGATCCGATCGAAGACCGGATCGAGCGCGAAGCCGAACGGCAGAAACAGCGCCCATCCCAGCATGAAGCCAGGGAGCGAGACGTTCACGACGATCGCCAGCGCGACAATCAGCAGATTGTGGAAATTGAGGAGCGGGGTCAGCCCCAGAGCCGCGCCCAGCATTGCACCGGCGGCGACCTGCCCCGGCGTGCCCTCGGAGTTCAGGGCACTGATCAGTTGCTGGAGCAGCTTCAGAAACAGCATGGAAACAAGATAAAGTGCGGAGTGCGGAATGCGGAGTGCGGAGTGAAAGTAACGCGGGAATTCACTCCGCACTCCCGAATCCGAACTGCGCACTCGCGGTCGCTCCGCATTCCCCACCCCGCACTTGGCGCGGTTCTGCTTGCATCTCGAAGCCTCCGTCTCCATTTTCCCGCCGTTCCCGCGGTACCGTATGCCCGGTCGGCAGGGAAATTGTCAGGAGACGCGTATGAACCGATTCGCTCTACTGCTGATCGCCACGCTGGTGGCGTGTCAGCAAACCCCTCCTAAGGAAGCAGCGAAGGCCGCTCCCGCCGGTCCCGCACCAGGGACGCCCGAGTGGAAGATTCAGACCGCGATGAGTGCCGGACCGGCGGCAATCTCCAGTAACGCGACGATCGCGGAGCTCACTCCCGACGGGAAGATGAACACCCTGCGTGAGGGCACCAACGGCTGGATGTGCATGCCCGACGAGCCTTCCACCCCGATGACCGACCCAGGCTGCTTCGACAAAGTCTGGCAGGAGATGTTCGGCGCCTACATGGCGAAGAAACCGTTCAAGACTCAGACCGCTGGTTTGAGCTATATGCTCAAAGGCGGACAGGCGGCGAGCAACACGGACCCGTTCAAGATGGCTCCTGACTCCGGCCAGCAGTGGTTGACCGGGGGCCCCCACGTCATGCTGATCGTGCCGGACCCGGCGCAACTCAAGAACGTTCCCACTGAACCCGGCGGCGCGCCCTGGGTGATGTGGAAGGGAACGCCCTACGTGCATGTGATGGTGCCGGTGCAATGAGAGTTCGGAGTGCGGAGTGCGGAATGCGGAGCGATTCGACCAGGCCGGATCACTCCGCACTCCGAGTTCCGCACTCCGCGCTTCATGATTCGTAACTATCTTCGAAGACCGTGTCCTCCCTTGATCCGATCCTTCGTCCCCGCTCCGTCGCCGTAGTCGGCGCTTCCCGCCAGCCCAATACCATCGGTTGGCAAATTCTCGACAATCTGCTGAAGCACGGGTTCACCGGGCCGGTGTATCCGGTCAACCCGAAGGCCGCCGCGATCCATTCGATCCCGGCGTTTCCCTCAGTACGCGATCTTCCCGTACCGGTGGACCTCGCCGTGATCGTGGTCCCCAAGCAGCTGGTCCAGGGCGTGGCCAACGAATGCGTGGAGCGTGGGGTCCGGGGATTGGTGGTGATCTCGGCCGGGTTCCGGGAAGTCGGCCCCGCCGGCGAGGAACGGGAGCGCGAGCTGACGGCCCTGGTGCGCGCCAATGGCGTCCGCATGGTGGGCCCCAACTGCCTCGGCGTGATCAATACCGATCCCGCAATTCAGCTCAATGCCACCTTCGCTCCGTCGATGCCTCCTCCCGGCCCCGTCGCCTTCATCAGCCAGTCGGGTGCGATGGGGCTATCGGTGCTGGACTACGCGGAGAGCTTGGGGATCGGCATCTCGATGTTCGTCTCTTCCGGCAACAAGGCCGATGTGAGCGGGAACGACCTGTTGCAATACTGGAAGGATGTCCCGAACACCAGGGTCATCCTCATGTACCTGGAGAGCTTCGGCAACCCATCCCGCTTCGTGGAGATCGCGCGGACCATTACCCCCAAGAAGCCGATCTGCGTGGTCAAGTCGGGACGCACCGGAGCGGGCCAGCGCGCCGCCGCGTCGCATACCGGCGCGCTAGCGGGGAGTGAGCTCGCCACCGATGCCATCATCGCGCAGGCCGGCGCGATCCGCGCGGAAACCGTGGAAGAACTCTTCGACTTCGCGATGGGTTTTGCCAACCAGCCGCTCCCTTCCGGAAATTGCGTCGCGATCGTGACCAATGCCGGCGGGCCCGGGATCATCGTGGCCGACGCCTGCGAGGCGAACGGGCTCGCGGTTGCGGCATTCGATGCCACCACCGAGACGAAATTGCGATCACGCTTGCCGGATGAAGCCAGCGTTCGCAACCCCGTGGACCTGATCGCGAGCGCGACCCCTGAGAGTTATGAGGCGGCCCTGCGAACCTGCTTCGCCGACCCCAACGTCGATGCGGCCATCGCCGCGTTTGTTCCGCCCCTGGGTATTCAGACGAAGGACGTCGCCGAGGCGATCGTGCGGGTGAACGCGCAGTTTCCCGACAAGCCCCTGCTCGCGGTCCTGATGGGTCGCCAGGGCCTTCCCGCGGGGTTGGCCGAGCTGCACGACGCGCGGGTGCCGGCCTACATCTTTCCGGAATCGGCGGCTCGAGCCCTGGGCGCGATGTGGAAGCAGCGTCTCGCCTCGAAGCGCCGCGACGGCAAGGTCCCTGTTTTCCGTACCGATGACGAGCTGGTGGAGCAGATCATCGAGGCCACGATTGCCGCGGGACGTACCAAGGTGAGCGAGTCCGACGCGCTCCGGCTGCTCACGGCATACGGGATCCAGACGGTGGGATGGGAGTTCGTCCCGACCGGCGGAACCGCGAGCCTCGCCCCCGTCGCCGGACGGGCCGCGGCGAAGCTCGGGTTCCCGGTCGCCGTGAAGATCGTGAGTGCGGCTGTCGTCCATAAGACCGACATCGGCGGCGTCGTCCTGGGACTGGGTTCGGAAGCGGAGGTGGCCCGGGCGGTACGGCTGATGACGGCCAAGCTCAAGGACACACCCTTCGAAGGCCTGCTGGTCCAGCGGATGGCACCGGCCGGCCGGGAAACGATCATCGGGATGACCCGGCTCGGCAGGGTCGGATCGCTGATCATGTTCGGCCTGGGCGGCATATACGTGGAAGTGGTGCGCGACGTGGTCCTGCGGTTGGGTCCGCTCCGCGACACCGATGCGGCTGCGATGGTGCGCGGCGTGAAGACGTATCGCTTGCTTGAAGGCGTACGGGGCGAGCCTCCCCGGGACCTCAACGCGCTCGAAGAAAGCATCCTGCGGGTTTCACAACTCGCCGAACGGCACCCCCGGATCGCCGAGCTGGACATCAATCCGTTGCTCGCCATGGAGAAGGGAGCGGTGGCGGTGGATGCGCGGGTGACGCTGAAAAGCGAGGTTACACAAGCCATCGGCGAGAAGCCGTCAGCCATCAGCCGTCAGTCGTCGGTGGTTGCTCCCTCGATCGCGTCCTCAAGAAAACGCCCACGGGCCGGCCGTTCTGATGGCTGATGGCTAATGGCTGACGGCCTGAGCAGAACTGCCGCATGAAAGTGTTTCTCACCGGCGCGACGGGTTTCATCGGCACCGCGTTGGTTCGCTCGCTCGCCGAACGAGGCGACGAGTGCGTGGTGCTCTCGCGCGGCGACCGCAATCCCTGGCCCGAGCTTCGGGTACGGGTAGTGCGCGGGAATCCGACGAGCGCCGGACCCTGGGAAAAGGAAGTGGACGGCGCGGATGTGGTCATCAACCTGACCGGCGAGCGCATCGTCGACCCTCCTCATCGCTGGACCGAGGAGCGGAAACGGCGCCTACGGACCAGCCGGATAGATTCGACCCGCAACGTGGCGGCCGCCGTCCGGCTCGCCCGCAAGCCTCCGCAGGTCCTGCTCAGCGGATCCGCGATCGGATTTTACGGCGCCCGCGGAGATATCATCGCGGACGAATCGACGCCGGCCGGCACCGACTTCCTTGCCCGGCTGGCGGTGGATTGGGAAGCCGCCGCGCTAGAGGCCGAAACGGCAACGCGCGTGGTACTGCTTCGATCAGGCGTCGTGCTGGGGAAAGGGGACGGCGGGCTATCGCCGCTGATCACGCTCTTCAAGCTGGGAATCGGCGGTCCCTGGGGCGACGGGCGCCAATGGTGGTCCTGGATCCACCTGGCCGATGAGATCAGACTGATCCGCTACGCCATCGATCACCCCCTCAGCGGACCGATCAATCTCACCGCACCCAATCCGGTCACCGTAGACGATTTCGCAGCCGCGATGGGACGCACACTCAATCGTCCGGCCGCCCTGCACGTGCCGGAATTCGCGCTGCGGCTGGCGCTGGGCGAGGCCGCCGATGCGTTGCTCAATCTTCAACGCGTGGTCCCGAAACGCGCGCTCGAGACGGGATATCAGTTCCGGTTCGCCACTATTGACAAGGCGCTGGCGGATATCTTCTCGCCTCACTCCTGACCCAGAGCCATCCTCGCGGAACTGCGCCGATCTGGAATCCGACGCCGTTCCTGCATGCTGCGACGCGTTTCCCCGCTGCGACGCACCGTCACGCGGCGATCACGCCCGCCGCGACGCTCGGTTGCGACAGCGATGTGGGTACTCCGGCGCTCGCCCCGGCGCCGGTCTATACCGGCGCGACGATCCGATCCACTCCTGCGTTCGTTTCGATCCCGCCGATCGGGAGGCCTGGCGCCCGGCTCAAGCATTGCCCCTCCATTCTGCGTGAGGGCGCCTAAGCTATCAGCGCCGCACGCCGCCGCAAGATGACGGTTTCGCGTAAGGCAGTCACATCGCCCATCAGCGCGCTGAAATTGTCCAGGCTGAGACTCTGGTCGCCATCGCTGCGGGCACGGTCAGGATCGGGATGGACTTCGACCATCAGGCCATCGGCACCGGCCGCCACCGCCGCCAACGCCAGCGGCAGCACCAGATCGCGCCGGCCAGCGGCGTGCGAAGGATCGACGATCACCGGAAGGTGAGTCTCCGCCTTGAGCACCGGGATCGCGCCGATGTCCAGCGTGTTTCTGGTGGCTCGCTCGAAGGTGCGAATGCCGCGCTCGCAGAGAATGACCCGGCGGTTGCCGCAGGACAGCACGTACTCGGCGGCCAGCAGGAAATCCTCGATCGTGGCCGCCATTCCGCGCTTGAGCAGGACCGGTTTCTCCGACTCGCCCACCTCGCTCAGCAGTGAGAAGTTCTGCATGTTGCGCGCGCCGACCTGCAACACATCGGCGTAGCGGCTCACCAGCCCGACATGGCGGGTATCCATCACCTCGGTCACCACCGGCAGCCCGGTGCGCCCGCGCGCCTCGGCCAGTAGCTCGAGCGCCTGGAGGCCCAGTCCGCGGAAGGAGTACGGCGAGGTACGAGGCTTGAAGGCGCCGCCCCGCAACGCCACCGCACCAGCCTGTTTCACCGCCAATCCGGTTTCCAGCAGCATTTCCCGGCCCTCGACCGAGCAGGGGCCCGCAATGACGGCGAACTCCCCATTCCCCACGCTGCCCTCGCCCAGCGGGATCACCGTGGGACCGGCCGCGAACTCGCGGCAGGCAAGCTTGTAGGGCTTCTCTACCGGCATCACGGTCTCGACGCCAGCCATGGTGACCAGAGCCAAATCCCGCAGCCGATCTTCATCGCCGATGCACCCGATGATGGTGCGGGTCTCGCCCTTGGAGATGTGCGGCTTGAGACCCATTTCGGTGACCCTCTCGATGACTGTTTGGACGTCTGCTTCTGACGCATCCGAACGAAATACGATGACCATGGTCTCTCCTGGAAAACGAAAGGCCCCGCTGGAGGGCGGGGCCGCTGATGAATCGACGCGAGTTGGGACTAGGCTACTGGCTCACACCCGCGCGCCACCGGCGACCCCATGGGGGTACCAGTAAAAAAATCGATACGAAGCGCGCACGGCGTGTGTCATAGGAATTTCAGTATACCCACCCCACCCCGCCGCAACAAGTCCGCCGTCAGTCTTTCCCTGACACCACCCAGCCGATTACGGATTGCGGAGTTCGGATTGCGGAATTTGAACGACTCTAGTTTTGCAATCCGCATTCCGCACTCGGAGGCGGCGGGGAAAGGGGAGAAGAGCCACCGGTCGGACTTGAACCGACGACCGCTCGATTACGAATCGAGAGCTCTACCACTGAGCTACGGTGGCTGAATTCCTAACCGCGCTTCCAACTTATCGAAGTACTGCTCCACGCGGTACTCTACCATCGCAGCTCGGTGCCGGCGGCATGGACTTGGGCCGGCGTGCCGAGGCCGGCCGGCTACCGTCGCCCAGGTGACCGCGGCGCATCGGAAATCTCTCGATGCGCTGTCGGAGGGTCGCTCGCCGGATCCCAAGGGGGGGCGGGCGGTGACGGGGCGGGAGTGTACGCGGGGCATTTCGCGAGGGCGGTGCACCCACAGATCACCCAGAACCTAAGCAGAGTTGCACTGATCGTTTGCGTCCGCGAATACCCTTTCTCACAGATTCTTTCTGGCTACGTCGGGCTGTGAGTTCTCCCGTGAGCCACGACCGCCAAGGCTCAAGCCCTATGTGTCTAACCTGCCCGACACCGTCCCGCTCTTCGGTAGCTCTCTCTGTACACATGTTCGGCGGCACATCCTCCCAACCAGGGCGACAACTCGTCGGCCGACCGTTGTACCGATAGCCCCTCCCGGTGTAGCGGCCCGGCGCAATAGTTCTTCCTCGTGGCGGTAGCCGCTGTACCATCCACCTTCCACCAGATGTAGCGGAACGGGAGCCGGCGATAGCGTAGCGTACCATCCACGACTTGCGCAGCGCACGCAATCTCCGGCCACGCGGCACCACCACTGGTATACGCGACATAGACCGCGCTTGAATCAGCCAGCGACAATGTTCCCCGACTCCCGCGCTCGATTGTATCTCTCGCGATCCAGATGGTGAGCTTTTCGAAATCCTCGTCGTCGATGACGGACCAGGAGCCCGGCGAGTACCAGCGATATACCAGCACGGTTCCACTGCCCCGAGCCAACCGGTGACCACGGAACCGGAACTGTGTCCGGCCGTCGAGGTTCCACGACGTGTCAGACGGCTCGGGCCTCGAATACAATCCGGGCTCGACTAGCCTCGCGTGCGGAACAAAGACTGCGTCGCTCGCTTGGCCCGAAGACATCGCCCCGGCCCCCATCAACGCCGCCAGGAAATGAGCCGCTCCCCACGGGATCCGGCGTTTCGACACTTCCCGCGGCCACGCGGCCGCCCGGAGCTGGAGTGCGGCGCCGCCCACGAGCACACAGCCGACGAATGCGGCCGTCCCCAAAACAGCCAGCAGCCCGTCGAGAGTGTCATCGTAACGAAACGGCCCGTGCGGGCCCAGGACGGTGCTACCCCAAACGGCACCCGCTGCAGCACCGAGGAATGCCCATGCGAGTACCGCGCTCGCCTTTCGGCTGCGAAAGTCCGCGCGCCAGGGCTTGAGTGCCAAGACCGCGAGCACCGCGCCGGCGGCACTCGCCGGCGCCACCAGCGCGAGCAGGAGCAGTAACCCACCGAATGCGACGCTCAGAATCCGAGTGACAGTACTCACAGCCTTCAGCCTTTCCCGGGCAGACCCTACTTTTCGGAAGACACGCCGGAGGAGCTTGAGGGCCTAGTCCCAATTCTGCGCGCTCGAAAATTCGGCACGCCAAACTTCTCCCCATTCCACCCGGAAAGCCGATCCATCCGGAACGCCCAGAACCGCGTATTCAAATCACTCAACACGATCAACCCGTCTGCATTCCGCAGGTCCACTTCCATGGCGCCGCTCATGACGCGTTGCCATGGAGCTGGCCCTCGCCGCTGAAGCCGGTCTGGTGCTCGCATTCGCAGCTGTAGTACCAGCCGAGGGTCTTGGGGCTAGCGGGATCACGCACGTCGATCACCTGAAGCCCGTCCTCGTACGCTGCGGCGAAGATGTAGGGCCAGCGGACCTCGTGGTTGTGCGAGAGGTCGTGCCAGTCCGCCAGCGAATGAGACGAATGGGTTGCGCATGGAGATAAGTTTCCCCGATTCGGCCCCGGCGCCAGAGGGCTGGTCGCTTTAGGGAGAGTTGGCCGAGCCGCTCCTGATCGAAGCGAAGGATCGCTCCACGGCTTAAGCCTCGGCCCCACCCGGACACTGTACCTCGCGATGTTCGGTGATAGCTTTGGCAAAGGGGTCATGACCCACCGCATCTTCCTCCTCTCGCCCGCCAACTGCTCCGGCCGGCGCGCGTCGTATCTATTGAGGAAAGACGGCGCCTCGGAGCTGGCGCGGCGCCTCAGGTCCGGCGAGGGTGCCACCATCGGCGAAGTCTTCACCTTCATGAGCGGGCTCTACTTCCGCGGCAAGCTGGCCTACGCCGCCGCGTTCACCAACCCGCCTCCCTCCTGCCTCGGCGTTCAGGTGATCGTGCCGGGCTCGGGATTGCGGCCGGCAGAGGAGCGCATCGAGATCGACGCCCTGCGAGAAATCGCGCGGGTGCCGGTGGATCTCGAGGAACAGCGCTACGCGCGACCCCTTCGCCGCGATGCTTCGGCGCTGGCCGGGCAGTTGGGAGAGGGCACCGAGGTAGTGCTGCTGGGAAGTGTGGCCACGCGAAAATACATCGAGCCCTTGAGCGAGGGACTCGGCGACTGGCTCCGCTTTCCCGAAGAATTCATCGGCCGAGGTGACATGAGCCGCGGGGGCCTCATGCTCAAGTGCGTCCGCGCGGGCCGTGAGTTGACCTACATCCGCATCGGCGAGCAGGAACTGCGCGGCCGGCGCGCCGTGAAAATCGCCGAGCTGCCCTAATGGGCGTCGCTTCAGGTGACAGTTTAGCCGGCCGCGGCTTTTGCACCAACTACGGCCCGGGCCGCACACCCGCAACATTGAGCCGGATCCGGTACAGACCTTTCACCGCCGTGATGTAGAGCGTCTTCCCATTCGCGTCGCCCCAGGCGCAATTGGCCGGCGTCTCCGGAACATGAATGCGGCCCCGCGCCTCGCCCGCCGGTGAGATGATCCAGATCCCGCCGGGACCGGTGCCGTAGACGTTGCCCCGCCGGTCGACCTTCATCCCGTCGGGCAGACCTTTCCCCTCGGCCTGGCTCGCGTCGAAGAACACGGTCCCCGCTCCCAGGCTCCCGTCGGGCAGGACCGGATAGCGCATCCAGATCTTGCGGGCCTCGTCGGAATTCGCCACGTAGAGAAACCGCTCCTCCGGCGAGAAGGCGATACCGTTGGGGTGTGACAGCTCCTTGGTGAGCAGGTCGAGCCGGCCGTCCTTCCACCGATACACGCCGGCGAAATCCAGCTCGCGGTGCGAGTCCGCATATCCACTGTCCAGTCCGTAGGCCGGATCGGTGAAGTACAGCGAGCCGTCGGATTTGAACACCATGTCGTTGGGACTGTTGAGCCGCTTGCCCTGATAGCTGTCCACCACGGTCTCCAGACGACCGTTGCCGCTAAGCCGCGCGATGCGGCGGTGCGAATCATCGGCAACGTAGAGCCGCCCCGAGCGGTCCAAGGTCAGCCCATCAGCCCCGGGCGATCCGCCGATACCGGCGCGATCGAGGTCGGCGCCCTGGAGAAACGTGGTGACACTGTCTTTGGGCGACCACTTGTGCAGCACCGCGACGTTGTTGTCGGTGAAGAGGAGATAGCCGCCGGGCACCCACACCGGACCCTCAGTGAAGTTGAACCCGCCCGCCAGCTGCTCGACCCTGGCACCGGCCGGCACGATACTGTCGAGCGCCGGATCCAGTCGCTCGATCGCGCCGCCCTGCCATGCCGTCAGAATCACGATCGCGATCATTGGGCTCCTTTCCTCGTTAGCGCTCCCGTTACCTCCCTCACCCTCCGGCACCCCGAAATAACGCGCGGCCCGCGGCCGGCGAAACAAAGATCGGGGCTGCGCGGACGCGCGCAGTCCCCGATCAGTTTCCAGCCCGCAGCCGCAGATGGCGCTGATGAACCAGATCTGCGTGATCTGCGGCATGCCCTGGCCCGGATTCGAACCGGGATGCCTTGCGGCGCTGCCCCCTCAAGACAGTGTGTCTACCAGTTTCACCACCAGGGCGTGGCGAGGCAACTTACCTGCGCCTTTTCAGAGGGTCAAGCTGAAATCTAGTTGGCCGAAGTGCCTATCGGGGAATAGATTGCACCGCTGCACCGATCCGGTACCGGGGAGCTGGAATATGGCGGAAATTTTGATCGTCGACGACGATCAGGCCGTGCGTGACGCGTTCACCAGAACCTTGCGCCATGCCGGCTTCACCGTGACGCCCGCGGAAAACGGCGTCGCCGCGCTTCAGCTGCTCTCGCAGCGGGGCTTCGATGCGATCGTCTCCGACTATCGCATGCCGGAGCTCGGTGGACAGGGTTTTTACGAACAGCTGGAAGAGCGCTTCCCCGCTCTCGCCAGCCGTGTCGTGTTCGTCACCGCGTACGCGGACGACCCCAAGATCCGGACCTTCCTGGATCAGACCGGCCAGCCAGTCCTTGGCAAGCCGGTGGAAACCCGGGATCTGGTGGACGCGGTCAGGCAGTTGTCCGTCCGGCGGCGTCCCTCTCAGCCAGGGTGAGCCTCAGAGACAGGCTCTCGAGCGGCTGATCTACCCCCGCTTCCCCATCGCCGTTCGCGCATCCCCGCTCTTCCGTCCCACCATCGTGTAGCGCGCAGTCCACATACCAGTCGCCGTGCGGAACCCCTCGGCGTCGGGCGGCTATATACGATAGCAGCCTTTCCATCCAACCAACGCTCGACGTATGAAGGGAGAATCGCGATGCAAGCCAAGGACCTGATGACGCCGAACCCGGCGTGCTGCACTCCCGACGATGAAGTCGCCGAAGCGGCTCGCCTGATGAGAGAATTCGATTGTGGCAGTCTGCCGGTAGTCGAGAGCGAGGAAACCATGCGCCTGATCGGGATCGTGACCGACCGCGATCTGGCCGTGCGGGGGCTCACCGAGGGAAAAGACGGGGAGACCAAGGTGAGCGAAGTGATGAGCACCGACCCCGGCTCATGCCGTCCCGACGACGACATCCGCGACGTCGAGAGCGTCATGATCCAGCGAAAGGTGCGCCGGGTGCCGGTGGTGGATGAACGGGGACGCTGCGTCGGGATCATCGCGCAGGCGGACCTGGCGCTGGGAAAAGACGCGGTGAGCAACCGCGAGGTGGGACGGGTAGTGGAGCAGATCTCGGTGCCCTCGGGCCCGGCCATCCGGCGCGGGAAAAGGGCGAGGGGCTAACTCACGCTTCAGCCGTGGTTCGGCGCGTAGTAGGGCTTGGTTCCGGCCGAGTGGTCGGTGATGTCACGGATGCCTGCCAGACCGGGAATCATTCGCCGCAAGCTCGCTTCGATTCCCTGTCGCAGCGTCACGGTCGCCATGCCGCAACCCTGGCACCCGCCCTTCATGCGCACGACCACCATGCGATCCTGGACGTCGATCAACTCCACCTGGCCGCCATGTTTGGCCACGGCGGGGTTGATCTGCTCGCGAAACAGGTCGCTGACCAGCGCGTAGATGCCATCATCGTCACGCGGCGGCCCTTCGGGGCCGCGGGGCGCGATCGGGAGTCCAATAACGGGAGAAGACATACATCTATACTAGTGGAGCAGAGGCGGGAGGGTAGTGGGGAGCGCGGAACGTGGAGCGCGGAGCAGACACTCCGCGCTCCCCACTCCGAGCTCCGGGCTGGTCAAAACTGTGTCCACAGATACTGGTTCGTCACCTCGTGATGGAACTGGATCTCGGCCCGCTTCACCTGCGCGCCGAGGGCCTTGGGACAGCGGTCGGCCTGCATCTGTTTCAGGTCGGCGAACTTGGCGTGCACGTCGGCCCCCAGCATTTCCTTGAGGAAGCTGCTTCCCTGGTAGAGCCGGATGGCATCGTAGATGTTGTCCGACAGGTACCTGGTGCCGGCCTGCTTGCTCACTCCCTTCTGGTGCGGGCCTTCGAGCCCGGTCTTGAAGATCGAGTAGATCGCCATGTAGGGATTGGCATCCGGCGCGATCGAGCGGACTTCCACCCGCTTGGAGCGCTCGTTGCCGAGCGGGATGCGGATCATGGAGCCCCGGTCGATGGGTGAGGCTTTGATCTGGTTCGGCGCCTCGAAGTGGGGATCCAGCCGGCGATAGGCGTTCACACTCGAATTGAGTATCAGGCAGAGCTCAGCGCCGTTGGAGAGAATCCGCTCGATGAACTCCCATCCCGCTGCGGAAAGCTGGTCCTGCCCGGCCTTGTCCCAGAACAGGTTCTTGCCTTTGCGCGCGACCGACACGTTGGTGTGCATGCCGTTGCCGTTGATGCCCGTCATCGGCTTAGGGAGAAAACAGGCGGTCATGTCCATCCGCGCCGCCACCTGCCGCGAGAGCAGCTTGTAGAGCTGGACCTGGTCGGCGGCGATCACCGCCTCCGAGTATCCGTAATTCATCTCGAACTGCGACGGAGCGACCTCGGGGTGGTCCTTCTCGTTGGCAAACCCCATGGCCCGCTGGACTTCGGCCGAGGTATCGATGAAGAGCCGCAGCGCGTCACCGGGCAGCGAGTGGTAGTACCCGCCGGTGGAGATGAACTCGAACTGACCCGTCTCGTAGTAGCGGCGCTCGGCGTCGCGACCCTTGAAGAGGAAGCCCTCGATTTCATTCGCCGCGTAACAGACCGTGCCGTCTTTCTTGAAGAGCTGATCCCCATAAGCTTTAAGCAGGGCACGTATGTCGGCCGAGTAGGGTGAACCGTCCCGCTCCAGTACCTCGCCGAAGACCAGGACCTTGCCGGCGCCGAAGACGTCCGCGGGCAGCCAGTAGCAGGCGCCCCAATCGACCGCGAGTCGGAGATCCGATTCCTGCTGGCGCGAGAAGCCGCGGATGGAAGAGCCGTCGAAGGTCAGGTTATCGGCCGAGGAAAGCAGGAACTTCTTGTCGTAGTCCAGCATGTGGAATCGGCCTTCGAGATCCGTGAAGCAGACGGTGACCGCCTTGATCCGCTTCTCGTCGGTCAGGTATCTCATCCGCTCTTCCTGGAGCTTGTCGGGCGACACGCGGTCGAGGCGCTGCTGTTTCGCCGCCAGGTTCATTTCCTCGAGCTTGTCGTAGGGGATTTCCAGGAACGAACGGAGATCGGCGGTCATTTCAGTGGCTCCAAAGGGATATGGTCAGCGCCGGAATGTCCCCAACGGTAGTCGAAAGCGCCGCGATGCCAAAGGGGGGTAGTTTTTAGAGAACGTTCACAGCGAGGACCCCGTGCGGCTCGTTCGATTCTCCGTTGCCGTTTGGCTTCTGACGGTGCCGGCGAGGACACCGGCGCAGGCGCAAGGCCGGCTCACACCCCCTTGGGACTCCGTCGCGAGCATTCTGAAGACCAACGGTGCCTTCTCCGGCGGCTATTACCGCTACGGCTTTCCCCGGACCGACCTCTCGGTTCGCATCGGGACCGCGGTGGTCGCTCCGGGTCTGGCGCTCGGGACGTGGGCTGGCTTTTTCGGCGACCGCGCGAATGCCACGATGATTGGCGACCTGGTCCTTACGGCCGCCGAGCTGTCGCCGGTCGAGGGCGAGCTGGCTCGCAATGGCATCGGAATCACTGCCATTCACAATCACCTTGCCGGCGAATCGCCCCAGCTCACCTATGTGCATTATCTGGCGGAGGGCGAAGCCCTCGACCTGGCCCGCCGGCTGAGCGCCGTGCTGGAAAGAACCGCCACACCACGGCCGGTGCGTCCCGCACTTCCGCCGCCGGTCACGATCGACACTTCCGCCATCTTCCGAGGTCTGGGGGCGAGCGGTAAGGCTCAGGGAAACCTGGTCATGGTGACGGTACTGTTGGTCCGCGACACAGTCCGTTGGCCTGGCCGGACCATGCCGCCGGGTACCAACCGCTGACTAAGCGACCTGCCGTTCCCCTCTCCGGTAACGGAGAGGGGACAGGGGTGAGGCGAGTTGCCGTCATCGGGGCCGGTGCCGCCGGCTCCATGGCGGCCATCTTCGCGGCCTCCGCCGGTGCGGAGACCACCCTGCTCGAGCGCACCGCCGACGGCGGGCGAAAGATTCTCATCAGCGGCGGCGGCCGCTGCAACATCCTGCCCGCGCGGCTCGACGAGTCGCGCTTCATCACCGATTCTTCGCCTCGCACGCTGCGGAACATGCTCCGATCCTGGCCGCTCCCGGAGCAGATCGAGTTCTTCCAGCGCGAGCTGCATCTTCCCCTGGTGGAAGAGACCGAATCCGGCAAGCTCTTTCCGGAATCGAATCGCGCGCGCGAGGTGCGCGACGGACTGCTGGCACTGGCACGCGAGCGCGGCGCCCGGCTGCGTTTCAACTCGTTGGTCAGGGGAATCGGTCCCGGCGAGACCGGGTGGAAGATCGAGATTCAGGACTCACCCGCGCTCGAGGTGGACGCGGTCATCATGTCCACCGGAGGCTTGTCGGTGCCCAAGACCGGCAGCGACGGCCTCGGCACCTCAATGGTCGAGCGGCTGGGCCACACCATTCACCCGATGTACCCGGCGCTCACTCCCCTGACCGCCGATCCGGCTCCCTTCGCCCAGCTCGCCGGAGTCTCGCTCGAGGTGACCATCAGCGCCCGCGCTGCGGAGCGCCGGGCCACGGCGACGGGTGGCTTCCTCTTCACCCATCACGGCTACAGCGGGCCGGCAGTTCTCGACGTTTCGCACGTGGCGGTGCGCTCGAGAGATCTGCCCGCGCGCATCACGGTGTGCTGGACCCCGCTGGATGAGGCCGCGTGGCACTCGGCCTTGCAGGCGGACGGCGCCCGCACCGTGCGCAGCACCTTACGCGAGCACCTCCCGGACCGGCTGGCCCAAGCACTCGCTGCGTCAGCGGCCGTCAACCCAACGCGCCCGCTCGCCCAGCTTCGCCGCGAAGAACGCCACCGCCTGGTGCAGACGCTGGTTCGAGCTGAGCTGCCGTGGACGGGACACGAGGGCTACAAGAAAGCGGAAGTCACCGGAGGCGGGGTGAGTCTCGCCGAAGTCGATCCCCGCACCATGGAGAGCCGCAGACAGCGGGGTCTGTTTCTGTGCGGCGAGATGCTGGACGCCTTCGGGCCGATCGGCGGCTACAACTTCTACTGGGCCTGGGCCACGGGCCGCGCGGCCGGAGTGGGAGCCGCAAGAAAGTAGTCGTAGTGAGTAGCGACCCCGATCAATGCGGGGTAATGGGCCGGTCGGGAGCAGACGCCGAGCGGATCAGCCGCTCGGCCACCAGTCGATTCAGGAATTCCTGCCCGCTGGCGAGTTGATCGATCTGAGACGCCAGCGATTCCACCGAGCGCTCCAGTCGCTCGGTACGATCATCCACGACCGGCCCTGGTTGCAGGTCCCGCGTCTCCAGCTCGCGAACCCGGCGTCCCGACCGCCACCAGGCTATCGCCAGCGCGACGTTGGCGGTCAGGGAAATGGCGAACACGAATAGCAGTGCCACGAACTCTTCTCTCATGAGCGCCTCGTTTCACCAGCGTCCGTTATCCATCGCACGATCAGTATCGAGTACGGTAAGGCCGCGCGCGGTGTTTTGCGAGTCATGGTTCAGGGTTGCTGCAACCGTTCGATTGGGCGAATGAAGATCACGAAGAAGGTCATGGTCGCCGCCAAGACCGATATCCCGACCAGCAGTACGGTTGCCACCAGTCGCACCACCTGCCCCGCGCGCGAGGTGCTTTTCCGCGACCAGAGTACCACCACCCACGCGGTGGCGGGAATCGGCACCAACGTGAGAGCGAGGGTGAGCGGCGTGAACCGCAGCCCGTAGATGCGGTACATGCTCTCCATGCCGATCCCCGCGCCGCCGGCAATAAACAGGAGCACGACGACCGCGGAGCTCCACCACGCGATCGCAGACGACAAGGGGCGTGACCGGGAGAACGTCACGTCGTCTTCAGCCGCGCGCCGCCATCAGCCTTTCACCAGCTCGATCAGCGTTATCTCGCTCGGCACACCCAGACGCATCGGCGGACCCCAGTACCCCGTGCCCCGGCTCACGTAAAGCCACATGTCCTGCAAGCGGTGCAGGCCGTGCACGAACGGCTGGAAGAGCCGCACCACCAGATTGAACGGGAAGTACTGACCGCCGTGAGTGTGTCCGGACAGCTGGAGATCGAACCCGACGCGTTGCGCCGCGAACGCGCTGCTCGGCTGGTGCGCCAGCAGCAGCCTGACGTCTACGTCCGGCGCACCCGAAACGGCCGCCTCCGGATCGGATCGGTGGCCCGGAGTCCCGGCGCTCGCCGTGCTATCGGTGACGCCGGCTACGAGCAGCGTGGCGGCTCCCTGCTCGATCACCCGATAGGTATTGACCAAGGCGTCAAAGCCCAGCCGCTCGACTTCCTTCACCCATCCGGGTGCATCCCAGTAATACTCGTGGTTCCCGGTGACGAAAAACTTCCCGTGCGGAGCGCCCAGACCGGCGAGCGGGGCCACTTCGTGGCGCATCGCGGCCACATGCCCATCGGCCACGTCGCCGGTCAAGGCGATCAGGTCCGGCTCCAGCCCGTTCGCGGTGCTTACTACCCGCTCGACAAAATTGCGCTTGAGCGTGGGACCGATGTGCAAATCGGAAAGCTGCACAATGCGAAATCCTTCCAGGTCCTCGTGCAGCCCCGTGATGGGCACCGCGATGCGCACCACCGACGGTCTCCGCGACCGCCAGATTCCCAGCGCCGTCACCACCACCCCCGTAATCAGGATCCCGCCGGTCACCAGCTGCGGGTCCAGCCAGCTCCGCATGCGCAGGATGCTCGCCGCCACCGCGAGCACGAACAGGATGGTGGAGAGCCCCATCGCGGTGAAACCGGCCCACTCGATGGCGTGCCGTAACGGAATCCGTTGCACCGACCGCCCGATGAACATGGTCAGGATCGGCAAGACGAGCAGCATGGCAATTCCGGTCCACCACAGGAGTCCGACCGCACCCCCGGATGCAAGCGGGGCGAGGCGGAAGCCGATGTAGAGCTGGATCAGAAACCACAGCGTAATCGCAATCGAAAAAAACACGATGAATTGACTCCTCCTCACACCACTCCTCCCCACGCGCGGAACGCGGAGCGCGGAGTGCGGAGTTGTCCGGCTGAGCACTAGGTGAACATCGCGATCGCGTAGCGAGACCGATCACTCCACGCTCCGCATTCCGCGCTCCGCATTGGAGATGGGCTAATCGGCCGCGGCAGGCTCTGTCACGTGCCGTTCCTCGGGAGCGCCCGTCAGCCTCTTTACCCACTTCGCGACCCAACTCCCGAAATCGTCGAGGTAGGTGTACACCACCGGGACCACGACCAGCGTCAGCAGGGTGGAGGTGATCAACCCCCCGATCACCGCGTGCGCCATGGGCGCCCGGAACTCCGAACCCGCGCCCAGTGCCAGCGCGGTCGGGAGCATGCCGAAGATCATCGCGAGCGTGGTCATCACGATGGGACGCAGCCGCAGCTCGCCCGCGTCGATCAGTGCCTGCGAACGCTCGCTCCCCCGCCCCCGCGCCTTGTTGGCGAAGTCCACCAAGAGGATGGCGTTCTTGGTGACCAGACCCATCAGCATGATGACGCCGATCATGCTCATGATGTTGAACGTGCCCCGCGTGACCATGAGGCCCAGCATGACCCCGATCAGCGACAGCGGCAGCGAGAGCATGATCGCCAGCGGCTGGAGGAAGCTGCCGAACTGCGATGCCAGGATCAGATAGATGAACACGATGGCGAGCGTCAGGGACTCGAGGATGTAGCCCACCGTCTCGATGAAGTCGGCCTGCTCGCCGCCGAAATTGAACCGGTAGCCCGGCGGCAGCTCGATCGTGGTGAGCCGTTTCTGCACCTCACCCGAGACCTCGGTGAGCGCGCGGCCCTGGTAGTTGCCTTCGATGGTCGCCACCCGCTCCAGATTGCGATGCTTGATCTGCTCGGGCGCCGAGCTCTGCCGGATGGTGGCCACCTGCGCCAACGGGATCATCACCGGCACGCCCCGGCTGTCGAAGCGGCTCGCGGCCAGGGGGATCCGCGCGATATCCGCCTGCGACGTGCGTGCTTCGGGCGCCAGCTGCACCACCACATCATGCGACAGGCCGTTCGGGTCTTCCCAGTTGCCCGCCTTCTGTCCGGCGAGGACCGGCCGAAGCCCCGCGCCGATCGAGCCGACCGAGAGACCGACATCCGATGCCAGGTTGCGATTGACGTCGATCACGAATTCCGGCTTGCTGCCCTCCAGACTCGATCTGAGCTCCACCAGTCCCGGGACGCTCCTGATGGTTTCCAGGGTGCGGTCCGAGACGGCTTGCAGCCGGGTGAGGTCCGGCCCTTCCAGATTGAGCTGAATCGGCGCCTGCCCGCCACCCATGCCCAGCTGCGTCACCCGCGCGGTCACACCCCTGAACCGCGGCGTCTCGGCGCGCAGGAATGTCTCGAACTGCTGTTGGCTGCGTTTGCGGCTGTCTTTCGGGGTCATCTTGATGAAGATGAAGCCCTTGTTGACCGCGTTGTTCTGCTGGGCGCCGCCGATGGTGGTATAGGTCAGCACCACTTCGGGTTGAACGCGGAGGAACCGGTCGACCTCCATTGCTTTCCCGGTGGTGTACTCGATGGAGGATCCCACCGGAGCCTCGAGGCTGAGCGCCGTTTGCTCCTGATCGGACTGGGGCATGAACTGGCCGCCGACCGCGCCGATGGCAAACAAGCTCATGGCGGCGACGAACGCGAATGCCGCGATCCCCATGGTGGCCAGCCGGTGCGCCAGCGCCCAGCCGATCAGCCGGCGATAACGCTGGCCCAGACCCACGAACCACCGATTGAATTTCGCGAGCCCTCGGCCGATCGGCCCGCGGGGAGCGCCACCCTCCGCCTGCGGGTCGTACCAGAGCGAGGACAACATGGGATCGAGCGTGAAGGAGACCAGCAGCGACACCAGCACGGCAAAGGCGACCGTGATGCCGAACTGGAAGAAGAAGCGGCCCACGATCCCTTTCATGAAGGCGACGGGGACGAATACCGCGATCACCGACATGGTAGTGGCGAACACGGCAAACCCGATTTCCGAGGTGCCGTGCCGCGCGGCGGCATAATGATCTTCTCCCCGCTCCACGTGCCGCACGATATTTTCCCGCACCACGATCGCGTCATCGATCAGAATGCCAATCGCGAGCGAGAGCGCCATGAGGGTCATGGTGTTCAGGGTGAAGCCGAACGCGTAGATCGCGAGAAACGCCGAAATCACCGACACCGGCAGCGTCAATCCGGTGATCACCGTCGAGCGCCACGAATTCAGAAACAGGAATACGATGAAGACGGTGAGCAGCGCGCCTTCGATCAGCGTCGATTGCACGTCCTCCACCGAGTTACGGATCCAGGTGGAGTTGTCCTGGAGGATTTCCACCCGTACTCCGCCGGGAAGCGTCCGCGAGAGTTGCTCCACCGCCCGCTTGACCCCATCGGCCACGTCCACGGTGTTCGCGCCGGAGACTTTGCGCACCTC
Organism: Gemmatimonadota bacterium; assembly: GCA_016209985.1. Lineage (GTDB taxonomy): Bacteria > Gemmatimonadota > Gemmatimonadetes > Gemmatimonadales > GWC2-71-9 > SHZT01. The sequence goes on from JACQVB010000123.1 coordinate 25,471, forward strand.
GAGCGCGACCCCGCGCTCGCCGTTGATGTAGGCCGCATCGCGCTCTTCTTCCTGAGTGTCCTCGATTCGCGCGACCTGGCCGAGGCGGACCGGAATGCCGTTCCGGACGACCACCGGTACCTGCTCGAAATCGCGGGGATCCTTGATCCGTCCTTGCACCCGGACCAGGTTCTCGGCGCTGCCCCGCTCCACCCGCCCGGCCGGCACGTCGCTGTTGTCCCGTTCCAGCGCGCTCACCACCATGTCCGGCGAGATGCCCAGCGCCTCCATCCGGTCCGGCAGGAGCAGCGCGTGGATCTCGCGCTTGAGCCCGCCGACGACCGCGACGTTGCCGACTCCGGGAATGTTCTCGATCCGGCGGCTGATGACTTCGTCGGCCAGCTGGGTCAGCTCCCGGAGACGCCACCCTTCGCCGCGCACCGAGAGCGACATGATGGCCTGCTGGCTCGGGTCCGCGCGGGAGATGATCGGCGGGTCGATGTCCTTGGGCAGGTCCAGCCGGATACCGTCGATCTTCGCGCGCACGTCCGCCTGGGCGTCCATGACCTTGGTGCCCAGGTTGAACTGGACGAAGATCATGGAGAAGCCTTCGGTCGAGGTAGACTGCACCAGCTTGACACCCTGCACCGGATTCACGGCTTCTTCGATTTTCTTGGTCACCTCGCGCTCGACCGCCTCGGGCGAGGCACCCGGGTAGCGGGTTTGCACGATGAGGAACGGGAACTCGACGTCCGGAAACGCGTCGATCGAGAGCCGCCGATAGGAGAACAACCCCAGCACCACCAACGCCATGATCATCATGGTGGCGAATACCGGCCGCTTGATTGAGAGATCGCTCAGGAACATGGGATCAGCCCTCCCGGCCTACGACCTGTATCCGATCCCCGACCTTCATCCCCTCCGCCGGTCCCACCACCGCCGTATCGCCGGGACTTAACCCGCGCTTGATCTCGATCAGCGCGCGGATTTCGTCCGTGATACCGGTAAGAACGGTGCGCCGCGCGATTTTGCCGCCCTCGACCACCAGCACGTAGGTGGTGTCACGGTCTATACGGACCCCGGTCCGCTGAACCGCCAGCGCGTCCCGCGCTTCCCGGAGCACCACGCGGCCCGAGGCGAAGAGGCCCCCCACCAGGCGGTGCTGCGGGTTGGGAACGGTCACATAGACTTTCACCTGGCGGGTCGAAGGATCCACTGCGGCGTTCACCCGGGACACCTTGCCACTCACGCTCACCCCCTGCTCCACCCCCGAGACGAACAGCGCCACCGCCGAGCCGGCCCGCAGTTGTCCGGCGTATTGGGCCGGCACCGTGGCCTCGAACTCGAGCATATCGGTATTGACCAGCTGGAAGAGGTGGTCGCCATCCTTCACCCGATTGCCCGATTCGACCAGGCGTTGGGAGATGACGCCCGAGACCGGGGCGCGCACGCTGGCATCGGCCAGCCGTTTCTTGAACTGCGCTTCGTTCGCTTCGGTCGCCCGCAGGTTCAGCTCGGCATTCTCGACATCCTTCTGCGAGACCGCGCCTTCCGCCAGCAGATTCTTCATTCGCTCGTAATCGGCGGCGGCGATCCGGCGTTGCGCCTCGGCGCTGGCGGCCTGCGGCTCCAGGACGCTGGTTTGAAAGCGGGCCAGGACCTGCCCTTTTTTCACGGCGTCACCCTCGTTCACCAGCACCGCCTCGACCACCTCCGGGACCGGCGAAGCGATGCGAACGTCCACCGCCGGCGCGAGTGTGCCGGAGAGCGGGATGCCTTCGACCAAGTCGGCCTTCTCGACCGTGGCAACATCATTGGGGCCGAGAACTGAGGCCGGCGGCTGGCGGCCCTCGACCGTTTCGGCCTTTCCGGTTTCATCACGGCATGCCACCTGGCTGCCGAACAACGCCAGCAGCGCGAGTAGCGAGAGAGTATGCCAAGCGGTTTTCATCGCTGAGATCCGAGTGGAATGTTGGTCATGCCGATCCTGGCGTCTGCTTCCGTGTTGGTCCCCGCCGCCTGTTCCAGCGGCTTCCGTTCCAGCGGCAACGGCCGGCCGAGCGCCCGCTCGAGCTGCGCCAGCGCCACGAGGTAGTCCAGCGTGCTCTGGGCCTGATTCATCCCCGCGCGCTGGGACAGGAGCCGCGCGTCGGACACTTCGAGCTGAGTCGAAAGACCGTTGGCATAGCGCACCGATGCCAGATGCATGGCCCGTTGGGCCTGCCGCACCGTCTCCCGCCGGGCGGCGAGCAACGAGCCGGTGCGCTTCAGCTCCGCCCTGGCCTGGGCCACGTCGAGAGCGACCTGTTCCTGTACGGTATTGCGCTGGGCGATCGCCTGATCCAGCGCCGCCTGGGCGCGGGCCACCTGCGCCTCGGTACGGAAACCATTGAATAGGGGAACCGAAACCTTGACCTGGGCATCCCAGTTACGCCGGAACCGGGCGTCGAAAGGCAGGACCTGCTGCGGGAACGCCTGTTCGGAGAAGGTCGACTGGACCGAGAGGCTGGGCCAGCGATCCGCCTTGGTGCCGCGGAGAATCTGCCGGCGGACCTGTACGTTGGCCTCGGCCGCGGTCAGCGCGGGGCGCTCGATTTCCGTCGTGAGCGTCTCATCCGCCACGGCCGGAATGGTGCCGTCCGGAGCGGTGAGGGGAGTGGCGAGGGTCACGTCCTGATCTACGGGGACGTTCACCAGCCGTTTCAATTCGAGGATCGCAAGGTCGAGATTTCCCTGGGCCTGCACGACCACCGGTTCCTGATTGGCCGCGTCTACCTGCGCCCGCAACAGATCGTACTCGGCGCGGGTGCCAGCCCGTTGAAAGAGCTGCACCTGGCGCAACTCCTTACGCGCTTCCTCGAGACCCGCCGTCGCCACCTCCAGGACCCGTTCCGCGTATTGCGCCTGGAGATAGGCCCGCTTCACCCGGAACGCCACGTCGGCCGCGGTTTCCCGCTGCTGCGCATCGGTCCCGGCACGAAACGCCTTCGCCGCCTTGAGGCCCGCACCCACCTTGCCGGCCGAGAACAGGAGTTGGCTGGCGGTGACCGACGCGTTCCAGCTGTTGGGCGCGCCGAACGGAGAGTTCTTGAAAAGACTCGTGATCCCGGTATCCGAGCCGGTACCCGAACCAAGCGACTGGTAGATCGAGGCGAACTGCCGCGAGTAGGTCAGGCTGCCGTTCACCTGTGGCAGCGCGCCGGCCAACGCCTCGCGGACCTGGCCCTGCGCGTCCCGATACTGGGCCCGCGCCGTCTGCATTTCCTCGCCCTGGGCCAGCGCCCGGTTCACCGCCTCATCGAGTGTCAGCGTCACGGTCGTGGTACGGCCGGTTCCAGCCGGTCCCTGCGCCACGGCAGGCACCGCGAGAACCGTGACCAACCCGACCAGCAAAAACAGCCGTTTCAGTAGCATCAGTGAGTTCCCTTCTCGCATGCGGCCAATCCTGCTACAGCGATGTCCAACCTGATGCGCAGCTCCTCTTTCAACGCGAACGGTTTCTGTTCCACCATCGCCCAGCGCATCAGGGTGTCGTGATAGACAGCGGCCATGATCTCGTGGCCACGTTCAGGCGTGACATCGCGGCGGATTTCGCCGGTCGCCTGAAGATGGCGTATCAGCTTGACTCCCAGATCGTCCCAGCGACGGCAGAAATCGTCACGGTTGTCGTGAAACCGGCGATGGGCGTCGAGCGTGAGGTACTGCGCGAGTTTGGGGTCTTCCTCGTAGAATGACGCGAACTCGACGAACATGTCGCGGATCTTGGCGAGCGCCGGGCCGCTGTCCTCGAGGATCGCGGCGGTTTTTTCCTCGGCCTCCTTGATCCACATCTCGGATAGGAAGCCCAGGACCTCTTCTTTGCGCGGGAAGTAGTTGAAAAACGTGCCCTTCGCGACATCGGCCTTCTCGGCGATCTCGTCGATGGTGGTGGCCTCAAAACCTTTGTCGCGGAAGAGCTTGCACGCGCACTTAAAGATCTTCGCGCGAGTCTCTTCCTTCTTGCGTTCCCGACGCGAAAGCTCAAGATCTGTCATGACTTACACCTCGCCGTCGTACTGCGTTCAGATTTGTAACAACCATAATTATGGACTAGGGTCAGTTTTGAAGTGGGGTACAGTAATGGTGTGACAGGGGGGAGTCAAGTAAGGGGCGATGAAAGGGTCGGTAAGGATCGGTAAGAAACGGTAAGAGTCCGTAAGTGCAGAAGATCACGACGGCGACCGCGTGGCCGCCCCTTCGTGTCTATACCCTTACCGTCTCTTACCGACCCTTCATCTCACAATATTCGACAGTGCGGTCGCTTCTACAGAGATGAGCAGACCGGTCCGCGAGAGGGACTGCACGCCGACGACCGTCACCACCGGCGGGTTCCGCCCGGCGAAGTAAGGTGAGCCCGCTGTGTGAATGATGTCGATGTCTTTCGGGTCGTAATTCACCACATAGATGGTGAGCCGGAGGACGTCGGCCGGGCCGGAGCGGGCCGAACTCAGAGCGGCCGTGAGATTGGCGAAGGCCTGCCGGGCCTGGGTAGCGAGATCTCCTTCGCCGACGATTTTTCCGGAGGAGTCGGTCGCGACCTGTCCCGTCACATAGACATCACGCCCGACGCGGATGACGGCCGATCCCAATTCCGGCTTTGGCGCGCGGGTCTCGACAGCCGTCTTCTGCTCGACTGGCCCATCGTATCCGCCACCACCGAATCCCCGGCCAGGAGCGCCGCCCTCCACACCGGCGCGTCCCCCGCGTTCGGGATACCACCGCCTCGCGTCCTGCCGGCGGCGATCGTCGGCGGCCTGCTCTTCGTCCTTTTTCCACTTCTTGTACTCTTTGATTTCGTCGGCGGTCAGGATCCTGGACAGGCCGTCTTCGAATTTGTTCTGGCGGTCCTTGAGGGTCTTGCCGAGCCGCTGCAGACGCTCGGCGAAGTACATGGCCCCATCGCGGTCGCCGTCATCGAGCTTGGCGTTCATCTCGTCCCGCATGGTCGTCGCGCTGTCGCGTTGCGGCCTGGTGGAGACCATGAATGAATCCCGCGCCTGGGCATAGCGCGTGGCTTCTTCCGGCCTGAGACCGAAGAGCGCAGTCGCGGTCGCCGAATCGGGCGGGCCATCGAGCTCCGGGCCGGGAAGCTCGGGCGCCAGAGGTATCTGCCCCCCGTAGGGCCGCCCGCCCACGCCACCGAACCCCCCTCCGAACCCACCGCGCTGTGCGTGCGCGGTTGTCACCAGCCCGACCGCGAGCGCAAGCGTGACCATCATACCAGCTCGTGCATTCATACCACCTCCTGGGACCGTTACCGCGGCTCGGCTCGATCGCGGCCGGCGCCCACGCCGGGTGCCCCCGCCAGGGCGGTCGCCTCGATCGAGATGAGCAGACCTTCGCGGTAGAGCGATTGGACGCCCAGGACCGTCAGCGCCGGGGCGTCACTCCGCGGCAGAAAGGCGGCGCCGGCCTCCCGGATCATTGCCAGGTCCTGCGGCTTGTAGTTGACGACGTAAATGGTCAGGCGAACCACATCGCTCGGTCTCGCACGGGCGGCCTGCAGCACCGCCGCGAGATTGGCAAACGCCTTGACCGTCTGGGCGTGAAGATCGCCCTCTCCCACGATGCTTCCCTCGGCATCCAGCGCTACCTGTCCGGCCGTGTAAATCATGCGGCCGACACGCACGGCGGGCGAGCTCCCGGCCGGGCTTCCCACCGGCGCCGCGATCTCGGTTTTTTCCTCCCGTCCCGTGGTTCCACCCATCATGGGATTCCAGCGCATCGCGTCGCGCTTCTGCTGTTCGACGTCCGCCTCCTCCGCCTCCTTCTTCCATTTCTTGTAGATCCTGGTCTGATCGGCGGAGAGGATCTTGAACAGCACGGCTTCTTCCCATTTGCCCTGCAGGTCCTTGAGCCCGCGCGAGATCTTGGTGGCGCGTTGGGCGTAGAAGAGTGCGGCCGCCCGATCGCCGCTCGACAGCTTGTCATTCATGATCTCGAGTTGCGTGTGGATACTGTCGCGCTGCGGCTTGGTAGCCGTCACGAACGAGTCGCGTGCCTGCTCGTATCGTTTCACCTGCTCATCGGTAAGCGTCAGCAGCTTGCGCACTTCGGTGGCATCCGGCGGTCCGTCGAGCTCCGGCCCGGGAAGGACCGGGGCGGAGAATCTCGGCATCTGGGCGCCCATCTCGCCCATGCCACCCGTCTCGCGTCCACCCATGCCGCCACGTTGTCCCCAAGCAGCATTCGGCAACAGCACCAATGCAAACGCCATTGCCCATCCACATCTCACCACCGACGTCCTCCCGGCCTCGATCATCACCATTCTCCCTTTCATGGGACACCCCCGCGCCCGGATACCCCTACCCGCTTCACCCGTACCGGGCGCAAGTTACCGGATGTTACGTCGGGAAGCCCGGTTTGACACTCAGCAGGACTGCGAGGCTCGCGTGCGTGTTCTGGTTGGAACGTCGGGGTTTTCGTACAAGGAATGGAAGGGACGCTTCTATCCCGAGAAACTCCCGGCCGACCAGATGCTGCGATTCTACGCATCCCGCTTCAACGCCGTGGAGATGAACAACACCTTCTACCGAATGCCCTCGGAGAAGGTCCTTCTGGATTGGGGAAAGGAAGTCCCTGACGGCTTCACCTTTGCCATCAAGGCTCCACGGCGCATTACCCATGAAAAGCGACTTCAGGACGCGGGGCAGGAGACCGGCTACTTCCTCAAGACGGTGACCCTGCTCGGGACCAAGCTCGGCCCCACCCTGTTTCAGCTACCTCCCAATTTCAAGAAAGACCTTCCGCGACTGGAAGCCTTCCTCGCGCTGCTGCCAAACCGCTGGCGGTCGGCCTTCGAGTTCAGGCACCCGTCGTGGTTCGCGGAGGAGGTCTTCTCCATGCTTCGGAGTCGCGACGCCGCCCTCTGTGTGGCGGAAACCGGCGAGCCCGGCGACGGTCCCTTCGAGGCAACCGCGAGCTGGGGATACCTGAGGCTGCGGAAAGTCGCCTACCAGCCTGGCGAGCTGGAATCATGGGCTGAGCGGGTGCGGCGGCAGAACTGGAACGACGCCTACGTGTTCTTCAAGCACGAGGACGAGGCGACGGGGCCGAGGCTGGCAGCGGAATTCATGAAGTCAGTGAGTGGTGCGTAGTGCGTGGCGAGTAGAGTACGCACCACGTACCACTCACCGCTCACTCATTTCGACCAGCCTCTTCCACTGGTCCTCGGTCGCGGGAATGACCGAAAGCCTCGCCTGTCGCACCAGCCCCAGATCCATGAAGAGGTGATCGGTCTTGATCTGGGCAAGGGTCACCGGCTTGGGCAGCGGCCGGCCGGCCCGCAGGTTGACCACCACCAACTTGGGATCCCCGGCCTTGGGATCGGGATAGGCGGCGGAGGTCACTTCGGCGTGACCGACCACCGAGCGCTCTTCGCCGGTGTGATAGATGAGGACCTTGTCGCCGGGCTCCATGTCGCGGAGATACTTGAGCGCCAGCGGATTCTTGACACCATCCCAGACGGCCGTGCCGTCCTGAACCATCTGGTCGAAGCTGTAGCTGCTCGGTTCGGTCTTCAGAATCCAGTAATGCATGGGTTACCTCCGCACCGCCCCCGCCCCCGCCCCCGCCCCGACTAGGGCATCCGCCCAGCGCAGGATCGTGGCGGCGAGTTCGTCGAGCACATCGGTCTCCGTGCGCCCGGACCGTTTGAGCACCTTGAATGAATGATCGGCCCCTTCCACGACGTGCAGCTCGGCATTGGAGCCCAGCCGAACGCAAACCGATTTGGTCAACGCGAGATCGGCCAGCGTGTCGCGAGTGCCCTGAAGAAAAAGCAGGGGAACCGATACCTGGCCCAGATGCTCTGCACGGGTGATCGAGGGCTCCTTGGGTGGATGCAGCGGGAAGCCAAGGAACACGACACCGTGCACGCCGGCCAAGGGCTGCTTCGCGGCCGCCTGCGACGTCATGCGCCCGCCGAGCGATTTGCCGCCGGCGAGCATGGGAATGGAGGGGAGTGCGGCTGCCGCCGCCTCCACCGCCGCCCGCACGGTCGCATGGAGAACAGGAGGCGGGTCGGGGCGCCCTCCGCCGGCCTGCAGGTACGGGAACTGGTAGCGGAAAGTGGCAACCTCTCGTTGGCACAGCCGCTCGGAGATCTGTTCCAGAAACGGGTGGCGCATGCCGGCGCCCGCTCCATGTGCCAACACGTAAAGCCAGCGCGGCCGCGCCGGCTGGAGCAGGATCGCGGAGAGCCGCGTACCCGAGGGGCCGGAAAAATCCAGGTCCTGCCTCACACCCGTTCACCCGCCGCCGTGGACCGCCCCAACCGTTGCGCCAGCTTGGCGAGCGCACCGGCCAGGTCCGGCTGGATCTCTAGAAGCTCAAGCAGCGGGTCCTTGCCGAGTTTCTTCATGCGCGCGGGCGCATTTTTGATGGTGAACTTCTTCGGATCGAGCTTCGGGCCCACCTCGCGCCATTGCAGCGGCATCGATACCGGCGCGCCGGGAAGCGGCCGGACGCTGAACGGTGCCACAAGCAAGCGCCCCTGCCCGTTCTGCACATGGTCGAGATAGACCTTGCCTTCGCGACGCGTGGGCGAGCGCGTGAGCGTCGCGATCCCGGAGTGTTCCGCCACCACGACCTTGGATAGAACTTGTGCCAGGGTGCGGCATTGCTCGTAGGTGAACTGCCGTCCCAGCGGGATCAGCACGTGCAGGCCGGAGGAGCCGCTGCTCTTGACGAAGCAGGGCAGGTCGATGTCGGTGCATAGCTCGTGGGTCGCCCGCGCCAGCGTGACCAAATCCTTGAACGGCGCTTCCTTGGGATCGAGATCGATGACGCACCAGTCGGGGGATTCGATCGAGCCTACCCGACTCGCCCACACATGCAGCGGGATGCTGCCCAGGTTGATGACGTAGAGCAGCGCCTCGACCGAGTCGCAGACAAAGTACGCGATGTCGCGCTGGGTGTCCTCGCTCCAGATCTTTTCGGTGCGGATCCACTCCGGCGTGAAACCGGGCGCGTCCTTCTGGAAGAAGGATTTTCCGTTGATGCCGTCGGGGAATCGGGTCATCACCAGCGGACGGTCGCTGAGATAGGGCCCCAGCCACGGCCAGATGGCGCGGTAGTACTCGACGAGATCGCCCTTGGTGTAACCCTCCTCGGGCCAGAAGACCTTGTTCGGATTCGAGAACTTGATCTCGGGAACAGACGGTGCGTGGTGCGTGGTGCGTGGGGACTCCACGTCGGTCCGTGCTTTCTTTTTCTCTTTTTCGTTTTCTCTTTTCCCGTCTTCCCAGGCATCGATCTCCGTCCCGCGCCGCACGCACTCTTCGGGTTTCTTGTCATCCCGGAAGCGGATGAACACCGGCTGCCGCAGGAGTCCGTCTTCGGTCATCTCCCGGTACCGGACCTCGCACACCAGCTTGGGCTCGACCCAGGTGGTGCCCTTGTCTTTGGGAATGGGGCCCACGCAGGGAGGATCGGGCCGGCGGATGGCCTGCAGCTCCTTCAGGGCCGCGTTCAGCAGCCCTTCGGTGAAGCCGCTGCCCGCGCGTCCAGCATAGGTCAACTCGCCGTTCACGTAGTCGGCGACGTGTAGCGCGCCAAACCCCGATCGCATCCCTTTCGGGCTGGTGAATCCAACCACCACGTACTCGTCGGTGAGCTCGGCCCGGACCTTGAGCCAGTTGGCGCTCCGGCCACCCTTGTAGGGAGCGCCGGCGTCCTTCCCGACCATTCCTTCGAGACCGAGTTTGGTCAGCTCGGCATAGAACGCTTCGCCCTTGTCCTCGATGTGATCGGCGTAGCGCAGCACACCCGTCTCGGGAAGCACCTCGCGTAGCAGCTCTTTGCGCTTGAGGAGGGGTAAGGGTCGGAGGTCGTGTCCTTCGCACGCCAACAGGTCGAAGGCGAAGAACGTGGCCGGGAGCTCCGCCGCGGCCACTCGCACTTCCGTGGGATGGGTGAGCTTGGCGCGCTGAGCCAGCCGCCCGAAACTGGGCCGGCCGTGCTCATCCAGGACCACGACCTCGCCATCGAGGATGACACCGTCAAAGGGCAGCACCTGCACGGCGCGGGCGATGTCAGGAAAGGTCACGGTCGCGTCGTTGCCGTTGCGGGTGAGCAGCCGGGCGTCGCCGCGCTCCCGCGCCGCCAGGAGGCGATAGCCGTCGTACTTGAGCTCGAAAATCCAGCCCTTCCGTGAAAAGGGATGCTCCCGGGTCTCGGCCAGCATCAAGTCGATGTCGTCGACCGAGACGGCACGTTTGGGCGCATCGAGCCGCTCAATCCTTTCGCGGATCGCAGCACCGGGTCGCCTGCCTTCCTTCAGCTCCTCGACCGTGAGGCCGGAGAGCACCGAGTCCTGGGGGAACCGCTCGCCGTCGCCGGTGGTGGCGTAGCCGTCGCGCTCCTTGATGAGGAGCCATTCTTTCTCTTCCTTTTTCATTTTGACCAGCGTCCAGCGCCCGTGCAGCTTGTTGCCGTGCAGGGTGAAGAGGAGCTTGCCCTTTTTCATCCCCTCCACCGGGTCTTCCAGCGGCGTCCACGTGCCGCGGTCCCACACGATCACCGCGCCGGCGCCGTAGTTCCCTTCCGGAATGATGCCCTCGAAGTCGCCGTATTCGATGGGGTGGTCTTCCACGTGCACCGCGAGACGCTTGTCTGCCGGGTTAGAGGACGGCCCCTTGGGGACGGCCCAGGAAACCAGGACGCCGCCCATTTCGAGTCTCAGGTCATAATGCAGCCTGCGGGCGGCGTGTTTATGAACCACGAAGAGATGGCCCTCGGCGGGCGCGACCGCGCCCGAGGGCTCCGGCGTCCGCTCGAAGGAGCGCTTGGCCTGGTACGTCCCGAGGTCGTGAGAACTGGCGGTCCGGCGCATATATTGATTCTATCACATCCCCCGAGACCGCGTTCCTATGGCTGCCCGTCCTATTGCATCAGCGACCGTGTCGTTCGGCCTGGTATCCGTCCCCGTCCAGCTCTACGCCGCGGGCGAGACCCAGGGTGCCATCTCCTTCAATTGGCTGCATAAGAAGGACGGCCAGCGGCTGAAGCAGCAGTACGTCTGCTCGGCCGACGGCGAAAAGGTCGAAAAAGACGACATGGTCAAGGGCTTCGAGTTCTCCAAAGGTAAGTACGTGCAGTTCACCACCGAGGAGATCAAGGCACTGGACGAAAAAGCCACCGGTGCGATCGAGATCAAGGAATTCGTTCCGGCGAGCAAAGTGGACCGGATCTATGTGGATCGGACGTACTTCCTCGGACCCAACAAAGGGGCTGAGCGCGCTTACCATTTGCTGACGCAGGCACTGCAGGAGACGGGCCGCGCGGCGCTCGGCCAGTACGCCGCCCGCGGCAAGCAATACCTGGTCCTTCTCCGTCCGCTGGACGGCGGCCTGGCCATGGAGCAGCTGCACTACGCCAATGAAGTGCGCTCGATGAAGGAGGTGCCGCTGGGCGAAGGCAACGTGAAGGAGCAGGAGCTGAAGCTTGCGGTGCAATTGATCGAGCAAACCGCCACCGACGAGTTCAAGCCGGAGATGTACCGCGACACCGTGCGGGAGCGGGTGATGGAATCCATCGAGAAGAAGGTTCAGAGCGGGGAGGAAATCACCGCCGAGCCGGAAGCGGCGCCCCAGACGCAGATCATCGATCTCATGGAGGCGCTCAAGGCGAGCGTGGCCAAGGGGAAGGCCGCGGAGGAGGCAGCGGAAGAATCTGCCAAAAAGCCTACCCGAAGGAAGAAAGCCAGCTAGAGACGGAACTTGCGCCACTTTGGCGCGGTCAAGCTGCGGGGTGTGCCTCATGCACCAGCTCGGCATCCACACCTATCCACCGATGGTGGGGATCGGCCAGGAACTGAGCAATGAACCGCCGGGCCTCGGGGGCTCAGGGCCGGTCAAGTCGCCCGCAAGATCTCCACCGGGTCCGCCCGCATGGCGCGGCGGGCGGGGGCGAGGCAGGCGAGGAAGGCCGCGGCGCAGAGAACCAGTTCGGAGATGACGAGCGACCAGACGTCGGTGAATTCCACCTCGAACAGCAGATGGCTGATGAATTGCGCTGCGTACATCGCGGCAAAGGCACCCAGCGCGGTGCCCGCCAGGAATATCACCGTCCCGTCGTGGAGCACCAGCCGGTAGATCTGACCGTCGGTCGCCCCGAGGGCGATCCGCACGCCGAACTCGCGCATCCTGCGGCTCACCGTGTGGGCGAGCACGCCGTATAGGCCCACCGAAGCCAGAGCCAACCCGCACAGCGCGATAAGCCCGAAAATCCCGGTCGTCAGTTTTCGCGATGCGCCGACGCCCCCGGCGTATCGGTAATAGCCGACGCCGCTGACTCGCGCCACGGTCGGAAGCGAGAGTGTCACCTGGAGCTGGCGCGCGATCTGCGCCTCCACGCGAGGATTGGTTCCGTCGTGACGTATCCTGATTGCCCGGATGTGCGCCGTGTCCACCGCCGGCACGACATATACCGCGGGAATGGGTCCAAGGTCGGGATCCCCGCGCCAGTCAGTGTGATCTTCGACTACGCCGACGACCGGGAGCCAGGGGGCTTTGGATTGCGGCGAACCCAGCTTGATCAGGCGACCGATCGGACTTCGGTTATGCCAGAGCCGCATGGCGGCGCCCGGATTCACGATCGCCACATCCCGATCACCCGGGAGGAAATCGCGTCCCTCCCTCATGCCGAGGCCAAGCGTGCTGAAGTACTCCGGGCTGACCTCCTGGTACATGCGCAGCAGCATGCGAGGGAAACTGTCGTTCCGCTCGTCATCCGAGATCGCGATGTGTCCCTGGCTGAGCGCGCGATAGAACACCGTTGCTGCCGAGGTAACTCCCAGCACCCTTCGCATGCGCTCCCGAATACTCTCGAACCGGGCGGATAGCTCGGCGTTCGGAAGGTTCGCTTTGCGGAGATCGATAGTGGCGCCGGTAAGCCACCTCGCGTTATAGACGAAGCGGTTGTCGAACTCCTGATTGAGAAACCGGTACGTCGATTTTCCGAGAATCGTGGCGGTCATGGCGAGCACCAGCGCCAACCCGATCTGGCTCATGGCCAGCCCACTGTAACGTGAGCTGCGGCGTGAGGTTGTCGCCCCGGCGTTGTCCTTGAGCGGCTGGGCGATGTCTACATCCGAGGCGCGCACCGCGGGGAGAAATCCGAACAGGAGGACCGTCACGCAGGCGCTCAGCAGGCCGAAGGCGAACATCCGCCAGGAGAGGTGCAGTGGCGCGAGCGAAAGCGCAGGGATGGGTGGCATCGTGGCCAGCGCGAGGTTCACCCCCCAGGCGGCGAAGAACACACCGAGCGCTCCTCCGGCGAGAGCCAGAATTGCTGCTTCGGTCACGAGTTGCTGGATGAGTGCCTTTCGCGAAGCACCGATCGCCAGACGAAGTGCCAGCTCGCCACGCCGGGCGATGCCGCGGGCCAGCATGAGGTTCGCCAGATTCGCACAGGCGATGAGCAACACGAGAACGGCGCAGCCCGCCAGCGCCCAGTGGAATTGGCTCAGCTGATAGGGGTTGGGCAGGAAGCTGGCCGCGTACGGCTTGAGCACCACGCCATAACGACCGTCCGGTCTCCGAGACTCATCCATGAGTTGCGTGCCCAACCGGTTCATCTGGAGCGCCACATCCGCCGCGCTGATCTCCGGCTTTCGTCGGATGGCCGGATTTCGGGGGGCGGCCTGCGGATTCACTTGCCAGACGGCGAACGGAGTGGGGTAACTCATGTCGGCTGGCAGGACACCCACGACTGAAACGATCCTGCCGTTGACCCTGAGCCGAGTGCTGTCCAGGGAGTCTGGACGCCCCAGCCGGTTGAGCCAGAACGAGTGACTGACAACGACAGCTTCTTCGTCGACGGAGTTGAGAACGCGACCGCGCTCGGGCTTTACGCCGATCAGCGAAAAGAAGTTCGGCGTCACTCGCGAGACCCAGAGCTCCTCGACCTCATCTCCCATCTCGACAGTCTCTATCGATTCCGAGTACCCGCCGATCTCTTCATAGAACGAAGTGCGTTCACGTATCGCATCGTACCAGTTTTGGTACGAGCCTTGGCAGCAGACCTGACTCAAGCCGACCTTCATCAGCCGGTCAGAATCCCGATAGGCATCGAAGGGATGCATGAAGGCATCGAGTATCGCGAAGGTGCTGGTGTTGAGTCCGAGTGCAAGAGCAAGAGAGAGCACGGCCACCGCCACAAAGCCTTTGCTCCGGGAAAGCGAGCGCAGCGCGTAACGGAGATCTCTCATGTCGCCCGAAGAATTTCCACCGGATCCGCCCGCATCGCGCGGCGGGCGGGGACCAGGCAGGCGAGGAAGGCAACCCCGCAAAGAATCAACTCTGAGCTCACGAGGGACAGAACGTCGGTAAATCCCACCTTGTAGAGCATCGCGTTGACAAACTGGGCCATGAACATCGCAATGAACGCGCCGAGGGCGGTGCCCGCGAGGAACATCACCGTGCCATCGTGCATCACCAGCCGGAACACGTCCTGGTTGGTGGCGCCGAGGGCGATCCGAACCGCGAACTCTCGGGTGCGCCGGCCGACGGTGTAGGCAAGGACTCCATAGAGGCCGAGGGCCGCCAGGCCCATTCCACAAATTGCGAGAAAGACGAACAACGTGGCGATGAACCGCTTGATGGTCGCGTTGAGCCGGGCACCGGAACCGACTTCCGAAACCCGAGGCGCGGTGGCCAGCAGCGCGGCGGCCTGCACCTCCCGCGACACGTCTTGCGCCACGGTCGGGTTCGTCCCGTCTACCCGGAACCAGATCGTACCGTAGCGCGCGTCGCTCGAGACCTGCAGGCGGGAGAGCTCCGGTTCATGGGCGCGGTTGGCGCCGGCACCATAACGAAAATCCTCGACCACGCCCACCACCCGCATCCAGGGCCCGTTCTCGATGCGAAGCGAATGCCCGATCGGTTCCTGCTGCGGCCACAACCGCTTTGCGGCGGTCTCATTCACGATCACCACATCAACGTCACCCGCATCGAAGTGGCGTCCGGCGACAATCCGTCTTCCGACCGTGCGAAAGTAGTCGGCGCTCGCCTCGTAAAAGCCCATCACCGATAAGGCAGGTGCCCCCGGCCAGTCGGCAATCGCGTTACCGCCAATTCGGGTTGCGGTTATTAAGCTCACAAAACCGCGTATCGCCGCGCTTTGCACGCCGGGTATTCGCCGAATTCGCTCCATGACATGGCCGAGCAACGGCCGAGCGGCGCGCTCGGTTTCCGACGGCCAGGGAACCCACGCGAAGTAAAGGTCTCGTGGGATCAAGTCGGAATCTTCCCCAGCGAACTCTGACGCCGATCGCACGAGGACCGCGCTCGACATCAGGAGCGTGAGCGCCAGCGCCACCTGCGTGATGGCAAGCAGGCTGTAGCGGCTGGAGGTGCGACCGGTCGTGGTACCCGCGTTCTCCTTGAGCGGGTCTGCCAGGCTTACGTCCGACGCACGGATGGCGGGAAGCAGGCCGACGAGGACGGTGGTCAGGCCCGACGCGAGCAGGGCGAACGCGAAGATCCGCCAGCTCAGGTGCATGGGACGCAGCGTGATGAAGGTCTGCATCGTCGGCAGGTTGCCGACGGCGAGGCTCACGCCCCACACCGCCCAGGCCAGACCCAACAGTCCGCCGATCCCGGCAAGGACCACTGCCTCGGTGGTGAGCTGGCGGATGAGTGCCTGCCGAGATGCCCCGATCGCCAGACGCAATGCCAGCTCACCGCGCCGCGCGATTCCACGAGCGAGCATGAGGTTCGCCAGGTTCGCGCATGCGATGAGGAGCACGATGAAGGCACACACGGCCAGCGCCCAATGGGACTGGCTTAGGTGATAGGGATCGGGCTTGAGTGACGCAAACCAGCTGTAGAACGTGATCCCGCGGTCGGAGAATCGCTTTTGCTGTAATTCCTTGACGAGCACATCCAGCTCGACCTTCGCACGATCAAGTGTTACGCCGGGCTTCAGGCGGGCGATCAGTTGTGGCGTCCGGTCGTAAGAGGCCATTGGGCTCGTCGGGTCTACCGGAATACCGTGCGCAATCACCTCATTTCGAAGCAGCCGCCAAACCGCGGTGCCATCGGGGAGGTTCATCTCCGGGGGCATTACGCCGATTACCCTATAGGAGCGTGCGCCGATGTGGACTACCGGATCGGCCGCGAGCGTTCGCTGCTTCAGCAATCGTCGCCAAAGGCCATCGGAGAGAATGGCTGCGTCTTCCTCTTCATTTCGAAAGAGTCGTCCCTGAGTTGGGGTGACCCCCAGCAAGTCGAAGAAATTGAGAGATACGTCAGCGATGGAGGCACTTTCTGCCGAGCCATTCGACTCCACTTGCTGATGATCCAGCGTGAACACCGCGGTAGCATCGGCGAACCGCACGCGTTCCCGAAGGAACAGGTATCGATCGTTTCGGCCGAAAAACCGGTAGCCCTTTCCGTTGCCGGTGATTGCGTAACGAAGCAGACGGTCGGGCGCTCGGTAGGGAACGTCGGGATGGATGAACGCATCGAGCACGGCGTAGACCGTGGTGTTCAGGCCGATCGCTAGCGCGAGCGAGCACACCGCAACCGCGACGAATCCCTTGCTGCGCGCGAGCGAGCGCAGGGCGTAGCGGAGGTCGCTCATGTGGAGCGCAAGATCTCCACCGGATCCGCCCGCATCGCGCGGCGGGCGGGGACCAGACAAGCCAGGAACGCCGCTCCGCAGAGCACCGCTTCCGAGACAATGAGCGAGACCACGTCGGGCAGCGGCACGTCGTACAACATGGAATCGAGGACCTTGAGGATCCCCAGCGCAGCCAGCGCGCCGAAGGCGGTGCCGGCCAGGTACATCACCGTGCCATCGTGCAGCACCATGCGGAAAACGTGCTCTCGCGTGGCCCCCAGCGCCATCCGCACGCCGTATTCCCGGACGCGCCTGGTCACGGCGTAGGCCAGCACGCCGTACAGCCCCACGGTCGCCAGCCCGAGCGCACAGATCCCCAGAAAGACAAAGATCCGGGTGGCGTACATCGCGACGCCGGCGCGGTATTCGTGCCATTCCAGCCACCGGCCCACTCGTGGCGTCCGCGTGCCTCCGATCGCCGCTCGCAGCTCACGCGCCACCAGCACCGGAGTCGCGCTGTCGGCGAGGGCCGCGCGGAACAGAACCCACTTGGTACGGATGGAATCCACCGAAGGCACCACCCAGACCTGCGCCGGCTGGGGCAGATAGCGTTCCCGCTCCTCCTCGAAGCGGGAATTCGCGACCACTCCCACCACCCTGATCCACGGTGCTGTGGACTGCAGACTCCCCAGCTTAATCATGCGGCCGACCGGATGCTGGCCCCGCCACAGTCGCCGAGCCGCACTCTCATTCACGAGGACCGCACCACCGGTCTCGCGATCTCCGGGCGCGAAGTCCCGTCCCGCGATCACTGGCAAGCCTAGCATGCTCAAGAACGAAGGACTTACGACCGGATAACTCAGCAGGGTGATGATCGGCAAGGAATCGCCCTCGAAGTCCGAGGTGACAACGCCACCCGCCGAGCGGCCATGACCAACCGTGGCCACGGACTTGACACCCGGCAGCCTTGCAACCATCGCAAGCGCGTGGTCGTAGGCCGCCTGGATCCCTTTCGCGTCCGTGTACTGGGGGCGGGGCAAACCGATGATCGCCTGGTAAAGGCCCTTTGGATCGAACCCGAATGCCGCGTTCGCCAGTTGATAGGCTGACTTGGCGGACACGGCCGCGGACATCACCAGCACCAGCGCGAGCGCGACTTGTACGATTGCCAGAAGGCTGTAGCGCCGCACGTGCCCGGTGTGTGCGCCGGCGCCTTCCTTGAGCGGCTCGGCCAGATCGACATCCGATGCGCGGATGGCGGGCAATAATCCGAAGAGCAGCACGGTGCACCCGCTCGCGGCGATGCCAAAAACGAAAAATCTCCAGCTTACGAGCGGGGGGCGCATCGCGAAGTATTCGACCTGCGGCATCGCGGCCTTCACCAGATTCACACCCCAGAGCGCGGCGACCACGCCGAGGGCACCGCCGATGACCGCCAGCAGTCCGGCTTCGACCAGGAGCTGGCGGACCAGAGCGCCCCGGCGGGCGCCGATGGCGAGCCGGAGCGCCAGCTCGCGCCGGCGCGTCACCCCTCTCGCATTCATCAGGTTGGCGAGATTGGCGCACGCGATCAGCAGGACCACGATCGCGCTCGCGGCCATCGCGACATGGAAATTGGAGAGCTGGTAAGGATCGGGCTGCAAGGCCTGCACCGGGAACCGGAAAGGCAGCCGGACAATCCCGTACTACGCTTCGAGAGTCTTGGCGAGGCGGGCGAGGTCGG
>JACQVB010000126.1 GCA_016209985.1 Gemmatimonadota bacterium
GGGCGGGCTTCCGCCGGGGTGATGGCGCGGGTGCGGGTGGTGGTGTGGGGTGCGTTGTGCGTGGTGCGGGGTGCGTGACGTCCGGCCCCACGCACCACGCACCACCCACCTTTCATTCAGCTAACCTTCCCCACCTTCGGTACCCCCTCCGGCCCATTGTCCCAATCCTGCGCCGAGGAGACGTTCGGCATCCCCCATTGATGCCCGTTCCAGCCGTCGAAGCCGTCCATTTTGAAGGCCCAGAACCCGGTCACTTTGTCGCTGATCACGATGAGTCCATCCGCGTTCCGGACGTCCACGCCCCAGGCGCCGTTGTCCACATCGCCGCTGTTCGGCGGTCGGGCCGGGCCACGGAAGATCACTCCGGCCTTGTGTGGGCATTGGCAGGTGTAGTAGTAGCCGACCGTATACGGATTGGTCGGGTCCATCATGTTGAAGACCTGAAGCCCGTCCTCATAGCCGGACACGAACACGTAGGGCCAGCGCACCTCGTGATTGTGCGAAAGCGCCCGCCAATCCGCGTTCCAGGCCCCGATCGGGCGGCTGATGTTTTTCACCGTGCCATCGAGGCCCGGTTTCAGATCGAAAATCTTGAGCGGCGCGTGCTGGTACTCCGACTCGACCACCGCGTATCGCCCGTCCGGCGTGGGTGTGAACGTATGACTGCTGCCCGCCCCGGCGTGGCCTGAGATCTGGGTGATCAGCTTGGGCTCTTCCGGTCGCGTGATGTCGAAGATGTAGAACCCGCTCTCCCAGGCCGCACCGTAGAACTTGTCCTGATGCGTCGCCGGATCATAGGCGACATAGAAGTCGTGATAGGTGCCACGACCGCTGGGCGCGTCGAGGACCGGAATCTGGCCAATGCGTCCCTGGTTGGGGTCGCGGCCAAGGAATTTGTCCATGTCGTAGATCTTGGCCATCGGGCCCGAGGTCGCGAAGAGCAGCGCGCGCCCATCGGAGTGCTTGTACATGTACGTGTTGTGAAAGCCATTGGGCACTTCGGGAACGCGAATACGGCCCGCTTCCCTGATGCCGGCGGTATCGGGCAGCGAGGTCACGTCCGTGATCACCGCACCGAGATCGGCGTCAGGGCCGCTGAGCCCGAACTGCATCGCCTGCACGTAGTAGTAGCGGCCGCGGGTCTTGAAATACTGCGCGTCCATGCCGGCCCGGCCCTGATGGATCTCGGGGTTCTCGATGTGCCAGTTGTAAATCACGCGTGCACGGGCGGGATCCTTGAGGCTGATGATGGCGAATCCCGGCTGATCGAACCGCCGCGCGACGTAGGCGTAGGGACGGGAGAGCTCCTGCTCGATCCTCAGGTCGGTCACGGCTCCGTACTCGGCCAGCTGCACGTGACTCATCAGCTTGATGTTGGAGCTGTTGCCGAACTTCTGCCCGGGATCGGGTGGCGGAACCGCCTGACCGTGTGCTTGCAAGGCACCGGCCAGGAGGAGAAATGTCGTGGCGCCAGCGATGATGCGAGTCATTCAAGTTCCCGGCTCTCGGTTGTAAGGGTTGTAAGAGTTGTAAGGGTCTTAAGGGTTCTCACGCCTTTAGAACCCTTACAACCCTTAGAACTTCTAGCTGACTTTCCCCGGCTTCGGCCCCCCATCCGGTCCATTATCCCAGTCCTGCGCGCTCGAGACGTTGGGCATCCCCCACTGGTGCCCGTTCCAGCCGTCGAATCCGTCCATCTTGAACGCCCAGAAGCCGGTCATCTCATCGCTGATCACGATCAGGCCATCGACGTTCCGCACGTCGATGCCCCACGCGCCCTGATAGATCGGCCAGGTGTATGGGCTGTTGGGCCGGTCGTCGCCCTTGGCGTGCGGGCCATCGAAGGTGTCGTAGTAACCGACGGTATACGGATTGGTGGGGTCCATCATGTTGAACACATAGAGGCCATCTTCGTAACCCGAAACGAAAACGTAGGGCCAGCGGACCTCGTGATTGTGCGCCAGGTCCTGCCAGTCCGCGGTCCACGCCCCGATCGGCCGGCTGATGTTCTTCACCGTTCCGTCTAGTCCCGGTTTGAGGTCGAACACGCGCAGCGGCTGGTACTGGAACTCCGTCTCCGCGATCGCGTAGCGGCCGTCGGGGGTCGGCGTGAACGTGTGTCCCCAGTCCACCCCCGCGGTGCCGGTGATGGTGGTGAGCAGCTTCGGTTCGCCGAGGTCGCTCACGTCGAAGACGTAGTAGCCGCCGCCGCCGGCCGCATAGAGGACGTCGCGCTTGTTGGCGGGGTCGTAACCGGCATAGAAGTCATGCCAGTTCTTGGATCGCGCGCCCGGCGTCTCCGGCACGGGAACCTTGCCCACCAGGCCACGGCTCGCATCTCCGCTCACCACTTTGTCGATGTCCCAGACGGCGGCATACCCACCGCTGGTGGTGCTGAAGACCAGGGCCTGGCCGTTGGAATGTTTGTAGGAGAAGGTCTCGTGAAAGCCGCCCGGCGCCTCCGGCACCCTTACGCGGGCCACTTCCCTGATCTTGCTGGTGTCCGGGAGCCCGGTGACATCGAAGACGATGGCGCCGAGATCGTTGTCGGGGCCGGTGGCGGCAAACTGAAAGCCATTGAAGAAGTAGTAGCGACCGCGGCTCTTGAGATACGTCGGCGCCAGCGATCCGGACCCCTGGTGCAGCTCGGGATTCTCGATTCGCCACGAGTACATCACGTGCGCCCTGGCCGGATCCTTGAGGTTGATGATGTCGAACCCGGAAGGCGTGAGCCGGCGATCCACGTAGGCGTACGGCCGGGACAACTCCTGCTCCAGCTCGATATCCGCCGTCGTCCGGTTCAACCCCAACGGCAGGTGAGCCACGATGTGCACGTTGGAGCTACCCTGCTTGCCGGGCGGGAATTGAGCCCTGGCTCCCATGGCGCCGCATAGCGACAGCAGGAGCGCGGCGGCAGCGATGCTCGTTTTCATCGGAACTCCTGGAGTGTCTTGAAATGCTGCGTGACGGCCGGCCCCCAATGTGATGACGGCACCGACTCCGGGCAAGCGGCGGAAAAGTGAAGGGCGGAATCCACAGCAAGGCGGGTCGGCGGGTGACCACTCAAATGGGGTGACTGAAGCAGCGAACGTCACAGCACCGCCACCCGCCGACCCGCCCATCGGCAGGGAAAATGCCCGCGCCTATTAAGGAATGCGGTCTTCCAGGCGGACCCCGGGAGTCGATGTTGAGCATGGAAGACCTCGGCCTGAGCATCGAAACGCGGATCAGCCGGCAATGGGGTGTCGCGGCGAGCCTCGACCCACTCAAGGGATGCGAGACGTCCCTGCCTCCGACCAGCACCCATTATGGCTTGGGGGTCGATGTGTTCTGGGAGCGGCGAGGCTTGCGCTTCGGTGGCGGAGGCGACCGCTCGTCGAAGGAAAGCGCGCGCTGGACGGGCGAGTGGTTCTGAGGCGCTGTCCAGCAAGGCATCCTGCGTACTGCGCACTGCTCACTTCGTAACGGTCGCTTCGATCCGGCCAATCTGCTTCAGGTGCACCAGATCGTGAGCCGCATAGAGCTTCATCATTTGCTCGACGCTTTCCTTGCCCCGCTCACTGTGGTGGCCGTAGCGCTGGAGTTTTTCCGGGCCCAGGGACTGCAACAACCGCAGGTTGGAGTCCCGCAGGCAGCGAAACTCGGCCAGCGAATCGGCCAGGTGCCGCTCGGCATAATTCAGTTCTTTCGCCCAGAGGTCCTGGTCGAATCCCTGGATGGCGGGCGCGGGATGCGAGACGACCATCCGGATCCGATAGCCGAAGACGAGCTCGGAGTCGGCCAGATGCTGGATCACCTCGAGAATGGACCATTTCCCGGTCTTCTCGGGCCGATGGAGTGTCGCTTCATCGAGACCGGCGATCGAGCGTTCCAGCTTGTCGGGGGTGGATTCCAGCACCGCCACCGGATCCCGCTCGCCGAGGGTCTTGAGCAGCATCTCGATGTATTCGGAGCCGGTGGACTTCGCCTGGCCGGCGGGATGGGAGAGGGACGTCATGGGCTGAACTCCTGAGAGTAGGCAGGGCGCAGTGCGCAGAAGCTTCTGCGTTCTGCATTCTGCGCATTATTTCGGTTCCACAAGATCGCGGCTGACGAGATCGTAATAACCCTGGTGCCCCGCGCTGTCTCGCGCGGCCAGAAAGCGATCCAGACGCTGCACCAGCTGAACACTTAGATACCCCGATACCCGTTGCGGGTGCGGGCGGCCATACGGGAAATAGCTGCGCACGATGACACCGTTCGCGCCGCGAGGCAGTTGCTCCACATTCCTGCGAAAGCGACCCATCAGCCCATCCTGCACCAGGTACTGCTCCACGTTGGATGTGTAGAACACGGAGGTCACCGCGTCGTGCGCCCGGAGGTACTGCGCGATGAGCGCCAGTGCCTTCTGACCGGCAAAATCTCCTACCACCGGTATTACCAGATTACGGTCTTCCAGGTCCTTGACGATCCGGAAGCCGGCCTCCGTGGCGAGATAGTTGGCGCGTCGCCCACTGCGATCGGTTTCCAGGAGCAGACGCCGGTAGTCCGGGTAATCCGTCCGCTCCGGACGGTCGAAAGTCGTCATCCGCAGGGCCGGACCACGGCTGATGAAAATCCGGTGGAACCCGGCAATGGTGATGCGGTCGGCCGGCCGGAGCGGAATTCCCAGCCGGGCGACCCGGCGCCCGACGCGGGCGAGCGCGGCGGCCGAATCCTGCGGGGCGGCGTCGATGCCGCGCAGCAGATCGGTGATCTCTTTCGTGCTCCACGCGTCGCCACCGGGTGGCGGAGCCTTGCCGAACAGCAGGCAGAGGAACTCGATCCGGTTCCGCGACAGGGCGAACACCGCCTTGTAGAGCAGCTGCTCGAGCAGGTTGTCGCGCCGGTTGTCGACGATGAACGCGCTTTCCGGCCGGATCGCCGCGATATAGGAGAAATTCTGGTCCGGGCCGACGCCCAGGTAGGCGCCGCCGCGGATGCCGAGCTGCTCCAGGATGGTGATCGCGTGAAGGTAGGAATCTTCGTTCGAGATCAGGTTGTCGGTGTCGAAAAAACCGCCCGGTTCGGAAAACTGGGCGCTGAATTCACCGAAACTGGAGTCGGAGAGGGACGCCGGAAGCTGCGCGCCAGCCGGCGCGCTGACCGCGAGAAGCAGCGAGGCGAAACGGAGCCAGCGCACCGGCGGCTTCTTCAGGGACCCTTCCACACCGTCCGGAACGTCAGCGCATGCTTCCCGGGGTAGCTGAAGTTCAGGGGTCCCGACTTTACCGCGAACTCCTTCGACGAATACATATCCTCGGCCTTGGTCAGGAATCCCGTCGGCATGACGACTTCGGGGAAATGCTCGGCGCCCGTGACCGGGTTCTTGATCGCCTCGAGCACCACCCGGATGTCGTCTTCGACGGTGAAGGCGCTCTTCTTTCCGGCATACTTGAAATCGATCGTTCCCTCGTGGACCTCCACGCCCGCGGTGCAGGTGGCCATGAACATTCCCCACACACCACCGGCCTTGCCGGTCGCGATCGCCTCCAGGGCTTCGCGGCGCTCGCCCTTGGCCCGGACGTCCAGATAGACCACGGCGCGGCCGTTCTTCTCGTGCAGCGGCCCGGGCCACGAAGCCGCCATGGCCCACTTGAGGCCGTCCAGCGACACCTTGCCGTAATTGCCTTCGACGATCCGGCTGGCGAGCCCGGCCTCGCATTTGCCGAACGTGGGTGGCGCGTTGAAAGTGCAGGGACAGCCCCAGTTGCAGTTGCAGGCCGTCACGTGCTCGAGAGTGATCCGCCATTTCACCGGTTTGGCCATGTCACATTCCTGGCATGAGAGACATTCCAATCGAAATCCAACCCATCGCGACCACAGCTCCTGTAGCCATCATTGCCACGCCCACCGGCAGCGCGAGCCTCTCGCCCCACGTGGCCACCTTCTCCACCAGCACGACCAGGGCGATGGTCACCATCCAGAGCGGGCTCATCAACCCCAACGTTATTAGTGCGGCCATCAGGCCAGCACAACAACCGACGCAATAGAACCCGTGGTGGACGCCCATCAGCAGTGCGCCACTCGCTCCCGGCCGCCAGTGCTGGAGAAAGAAATGCAATGGCGTCCGGCAGTGCGTCAAGCAGAGCTTCTTCCAGCTAGTCAGTTGGTAGACGCCCGCCAGCCCGAGGGCGGCAGCGGCGATCCATCGGGCCCCGGGTGCGATCGCGGGCCAGAGGAGCTGCTGGCCAGCGGCCACGACGGCACCCAATGCCGTCCAGGCCAGAAAGTATCCGGTGACGAACAGACCGGTGCGTGCCGGGCTCGCGCTCTGACCGGGCGCGGGCGCGGTGGTGGCGAAGACCAGGACCGTCGGCAACACGGAAGGCGCCATCATGGCAACCATCATCAGGGTCCACAGGCCGACGAACGCCGCGGGGTGGACCGGCGTCGCGGAGGAGAACCGCAGACTGAGTGCCCACGCGGCGGTGCCGAGGGCGAGGAGGGCCACGGTGGTCGTGGCTTTCGCGGAAAGTTGCATTGGCTGAAAGAATAGCCGCTCAGCCAACCGTGCGCACTCGGTGATGATGGGTTGATGGGGGCGAGAACTCTTGCTGTACGCCCAGGAAGGATTGGAATATGTTTCCCGATGTGACTACTCCCGCTCTGCTCACCGCAGAAGGGTTAGAACGGATCTCGATTCCGGGCAAAGTCACCGAGCTGATTCGCGGCCAGCTGGTGGTGCGCGAGCCACCAGGCACGTGGCACGGGATGATCTCGGCAAAACTGGCCTATCGGCTCAGTACTTTCGTCGAGCAGCACGACCTCGGCGCGGTATTCGCCCAGGACACCGGCTTCAAGATCGAATCGGATCCCGACACGGTTCGGGGGCCGGATGTCGCTTTCGTCGCGAAGGAGCGCCTGCATCTGATCAAGAAGAAGGGGTACGCGGCGCTGGCTCCCGATCTCGTGGTCGAGGTGCTTTCTCCTGACGAACGGCCGGCTGACGTGCTGGCCAAAGTCGCCAATTTCTTATCGGCGGGGTGTAGGCTTGCGTGGGTCGTTGACCAGCGGCGCGAAGAGGCGCGGGTGCACCGGCCGGACGGGAGCATTTCGATTGTACCGGCCGAGGGGAACCTTGACGGGGAGGATGTGCTGCCGGGGTTTGGGTGCCGCTTGAAGGAAATACTCGGCTAAACACCACTTCGAGGACTCCCAGATGAGCATCTCTCGGCGCGAATTCGTATCCCTTTCAGCCGGTGCCGCCGGCGCTGTGGCCGTCGGCGGAGTGGCCACCCCGCTCCCCGGCATTCCGCGACTGCACCGCCTGGCCGCGGCGTCCCCGTCGTTCGACCCGTGGCTCGAGATCGATGCCGGCGCGCTCCGGCACAACGCCGAGGCCGTCGCCGCGGTGGCCGGCGGACGGCCGATCATCGCGGTGGTCAAGAACAACGCCTACGGGCTGGGACTCGGTGTCGCGGGGCCGATCCTCGACGGATTGCCGCAGATTTCCGGGTTCGCGGTCGTTCGACCCATCGAGGCCATGAGCCTGAGAGACGCCGGCGTGACCAAATCCATCCTGCTGATGGGGCCGGCGAGCGATGAGGAAGCGGTGGAGCTGGTGCTACGCGACGTGCGACTGGCGCCCTTCACGGATGGAGCCGTCGAGCAACTCGCTCGCGTCACGCGAAAGGTCGAAAAACCGATCGGCGTTCACCTCTATGTCGATACCGGCATGGGGCGGATGGGCCTTCCGATCGCTCGCGCCTTGCCGTGGATCGCGAGGGTCGCCGCGCTCGACCGGGTTCGTATTGAAGGGACGTTCACCGAGCTCACCGAAGACAGCGATTTCGACCGCGAGCAGGTTGAGCGGCTGCGCGCGCTGGCGGGACAGGCCACCGCCCGCGGCATCCGGCTCGGCACGCTCCACGCGGCATCGTCCGACGCCATCCAGAAAGGGCAGACTGAAGCATTTCTCTCCGCGGTCCGTCCCGGCTTCGCCCTCTACGGCGGATACACCAGTGACGATGCGATGGCCAAAGGCGGCCTCACGCCGGCCTACCGGCTCAAGGCGCGCGTCGCCCGGATCGAGCAGCTCGACCCGGGTGCCGGCGTGAGCTATCACCGCCGCTGGAAAGCCACTCAGACCACCTGGATCGCGTTGTTGCCGGTCGGCCATGTAGACGGCTATCCCAGCCGCGCGGTGGACGGTGGCCAGGTCCTGATTCGCGACCGGCTCTGTCGCGTGATCGGCACGGTCAGCGCCAGTCACACGGTGGTCGAGCTCGGGCCGGAGCGAGGGGCGGAGATCGGTGATGAGGCCATTCTGGTGGGGCCGGAGAGGCCGGAACTGCATCCCAATGCGATTGCCCGGCAGGCGAAATCATCCGAGTACGACATGTTCATGCACTTGAATCCGGGATTGCGGCGGATGGTGGTGTAACCCGGCGGGCAGGGAATGACCGTGCGTGACCTGCCGCCGCGCCGTTGGTTGCGCCTTTGCGTTCCCGGTCCTTACTTGTCACTTCTCACTTTTCTCGCGAGGTCGCCATGGCCACCTACATCTCCCTCATCAATTACACCCAACAGGGCCTCGCAAAAATCAAGGACAGTCCCGCCCGGCTCGAGGCCGCCAAAGAGGCGTACCGAAAGGCGGGCGGCGAGTTGAAAGCGTTTTATCTCACGATGGGTCGTTACGACGCGGTGGCCATTGTCGAGCTGCCCGACGCAACGGCGGGGGTTCGACTGGCGCTCGCCCTCGGGTCCCAGGGGAACATCCGCACCGAAACGCTGATGGCCTTTAACGAGGCCGAGTTCAAGAAAGTCGTAGCTTCGCTGCCCTGAGATCGAGGTGAG
This sequence comes from Gemmatimonadota bacterium, assembly GCA_016209985.1. GTDB lineage: Bacteria > Gemmatimonadota > Gemmatimonadetes > Gemmatimonadales > GWC2-71-9 > SHZT01. The sequence continues at coordinate 8,818 of JACQVB010000126.1, forward strand.
GCTTCCGCAGCCTTTTTCGCTGCGCCAAGAGAGCCGAGGAGCAATTCCTCGGCTCTCGCTTTTCGCTAGATTTCTTTAATGGCATTGAAGCTGTTCCACCCCCTCATCCAGCGCTGGTTCACCTCCCGCTTCGCCGGCCCGACCGAGCCTCAGGCTCAGGCCTGGCCCGCGATCCGCGAGGGGAAACACGTGCTGGTGGCTGCCCCGACCGGCTCGGGCAAGACGTTCGCAGCGTTCTTGTCCGCGATTGACTCCCTGTTCCGGCAGGCCGCCAAGGGTGACCTGCCCGATGAAACCCAAGTGGTTTACGTCTCGCCGCTCAAGGCCCTGAGCAACGACATTCAGAAGAACCTGGCCGAGCCACTGGAAGAGATCAGTCGGCTCGCGCACCAGCACGGGCATCCGGACGTCGCGATCCGTACCCTGGTGCGCACCGGCGATACTCCACAGTCCGAACGCCAAGCCATGATCCGCCGGCCCCCGCACATCCTGGTCACGACGCCCGAATCGCTCTACCTGCTGCTCACCGCCGAGCGCGGGCGGGCGATGCTCAAGAACGTGCGCACGGTCATCGTGGACGAAATCCACGCGGTGGCCCGCGACAAACGGGGATCGCATCTCTCGCTCACCCTCGAGCGCCTGGCGGCCCTGACCGGCAAACCGCTCCAGCGCATCGGCCTGTCTGCCACCCAGAAGCCTATTGAGGAGATTGCACAGTTCCTCGTCGGCAGCGCCGAACGGTCGACCCGCCGACCCGCCGACCCGCCGACCATCATCGACTCCGGCCACTACCGGAACCTCGACCTCGCCGTCGAAATCCCTGAGTCGCCTCTCGAGGCGGTGATGTCGGCCGAGGTGTGGGAGAAACTTCACGACCGGCTGGTGCAGCTCATCGAAGAGCACCGCACCACGCTCATTTTCGTGAACACCCGCCGGCTGGCCGAGCGACTGACCGCGGACTTGTCCGAGCGGCTGGGGGCGCACCGGGTCACCTCGCACCACGGCAGTCTCTCGCGCGAGCGCCGCCTGGAGGCGGAGCAGCGCTTGAAGACCGGACAACTCAAGGCCCTGGTCGCCACCGCCTCGCTGGAGCTGGGCATAGACATCGGCTCGGTCGATCTGGTCTGCCAGATCGGTTCGACCCGCTCCATCGCCACATTGCTCCAACGCGTGGGCCGCTCGGGCCACCACCTCGGCGGCACCCCTAAGGGCCGGATCTTCCCCCTTTCGCGGGACGAGCTGATCGAGTGCGCCGCTCTGATCCGCTCCACCCGCGAGGGCCGGCTGGATCGCCTGATCATCCCCGAAAAACCGCTGGACATCCTGGCCCAGCAGATCGTCGCGGCGTCCGCCGCGGAAGAGTGGAACGAAGACGATCTCTTCAACATGGTCCGCCGCGCGTATCCCTATCGTGACCTCACGCGGAGGGAATTCGACGACACCGTTCAGATGCTGGCCGAGGGGTTCACTACGAGACGTGGCCGCCGGTCGGCCTACATCCACTATGACGGGGTGAATCGCCGGCTGCGCGGCCGCCGGGGCGCCCGCATCGCCGCCCTCACGTCCGGCGGCGCGATTCCCGACCTCGCCGACTACCGCGTGATCCTCCAGCCCACCGAGACGTTCATCGGCACCGTGAACGAGGATTTCGCAGTGGAGAGTATGCCGGGCGACATCTTCCAGCTCGGGAACGCCTCCTGGCGGATCGCCAAGGTAGAATCGGGAGTCGTTCGAGTCGAAGACGCGCATGGCGAACCTCCGTCGCTTCCGTTCTGGTTGGGTGAGGCCCCTTCGCGCACGGCTGAGCTCTCGGAAGAGGTCTCCCGACTCCGCGAAGATGTGGCCGGGCGGCTGGACGATCCGGCGGCCGCGATCGCGTGGCTGGGACAGACCATCGGGCTCCCGACACCCGCTGCCAGGCAGATCGTCGAATACCTCGATGCCACCCGGCAGATCCTGGGGGTCATCCCGTCGCAGCGCGCGCTGGTGTTGGAACGCTTCTTCGACGAGGCCGGCGGCATGCAGCTGGTGCTGCATTCACCCTTCGGCAGCCGGATCAATCGCGCCTGGGGGCTGGCGCTTCGCAAGCGTTTCTGCCGCAGCTTCAACTTCGAGCTCCAGGCGGCCGCGACCGAAGACGCCATTGTCCTCTCACTCGGCCCGCAGCACAGCTTCGCGCTGGCGGACGTGTTCCAGTACCTGCATCCCAATACCGTCCGGGAGATCCTGATCCAGGCCATGCTCGACGCGCCGGTGTTCCCCACTCGTTGGCGGTGGAACGCCACCCGGGCGCTGGCCATTCTCCGGCAGCGCGGAGGGCGGAAGGTGCCCGCCCCGCTGCAGCGAATGGATGCGGACGACCTCATGGCGGCCGTGTTCCCCGACCAGGCGGCCTGTCTCGAAAACATCGTGGGCGATCGCGAGATTCCGGATCATCCGCTGGTCAATCAGACCATCCAGGATTGCCTGGTCGAGGCGATGGACCTGCCGGGTCTCACCGCTGTACTCGAGGGAATGGCCGCGGGCAAGTTCAACCTGGTGGCGCGGGACACGACCGAGCCGTCGCCCATGTCGCACGAGGTGATCAACGCTCGCGTCTACGCGTTTCTCGACGACGCGCCGCTGGAGGAACGTCGCACCCAGGCGGTGGTCACGCGCCGTACGCTCGACGTCAAGGCGGCGGATGATCTAGGCACATTGGATGCCGCGGCCATCGAGCGGGTGCGGGAGGAAGCCGCCCCCGATCCGCGCAATGCCGACGAGCTGCACGACGCGCTGATGGTGTTCGGTTCGTTGCCGGTTCTCGGCGGATCGGCGGGTCGGCGGGTCGGCGATCGCCGACTTCTTTGGAGAGCTCGTCGCCCAGGGACGCGCGACGGTCTGCGCGCCTACTCCCCAGGTATCTCTGTGGGCTGCAACTGAGCGGGTCCCGATGATCGAGGCGGCGTATCCCGGCGCGACTATCGAGCCGCGAGTCAACGTTCCCGAGCGTGAGCGCACCAAGACCTGGACTCGCGAAAGCGCCATCCAGGAATTGATCCGGGGCCAACTCGAGATCGTGGGCCCGATCACGACGTCGGCGCTCGCCGCCAATCTGGGTCTCGATGGCGGAGACGTGGAGATCGCGCTGGCCGCGCTGGAAGGCGAAGGCTTCGTACTGCGGGGGCATTTCACCCAGGGGCTGGACGAGCGCGAATGGTGCGAGCGGCGCCTGCTCGCCCGGATCCACCGCTACACGCTCGATCGCCTGCGGAAAGAAATCGAACCGGTGAGCGCCGCCGATTTCATGCGGTTCCTCTTCCGCTGGCAGCGGGTTGCGCCCGACTCGCGCACTCAAGGACCCGAAGGTTTGGCCGCCGTGCTCGAGTTGCTGGACGGCTGCGAGCTGGCGGCGGGCGCGTGGGAATCGGACGTCCTGCCCTCCAGGGTCGAAGACTACGACCCGCTCTGGCTCGACGCATTGTGCCTCTCCGGGGAGATCGGATGGGCCCGCCTGACGCCGACCTTGCCCATGAATCAGGACGGTCGCCGAGCCGGGCCGATTCGCTCGACCCCGATCTCGCTGTTCCGTCGGGAGAACGCCGCGTGTTGGCGCAGCCTGGAGCCCGAGCGCGGTTCGGGACCGCTACCCCTCTCGGCGGCCGCCGAGAGCGTACTCCAGGCATTGCAGGCGCACGGTGCGTCGTTCTTCGTCGAGCTGGTCCGCATCACCGGCTTGCTGCGCACCCAGGTCGAAAACGGGCTGAGTGAGCTGGTCGCGTGGGGGTTGGTGAGCTCGGATTCATTCGGCGGGTTACGAGCTTTGCTTATTCCTTCCGAGCGCCGCAGTCCCATCGCCGGCGCGCGACGCCGAAACGGCCGGATGGCGCCGTTCGGGGTGGAGACCGCGGGACGGTGGGCGGTGGTGGGCGGGTCGGCTTGCCTCTCGAGCGACGAAGCCGTCGAAGCTCTCGCCCGCCAGCTGCTCCGCCGCTATGGCGTCGTCTTTCGCCGCCTACTCGAGCGCGAAGCGATCCTTCCTCCGTGGCGCGATCTCATCCGGGTCTACTGGCGCCTCGAGGCGCGGGGCGAGATCCGGGGCGGCCGGTTCGTCGGCGGTTTCTCGGGTGAGCAGTTTGCCCTGCCCGAGGCTGTTGGATTGCTGCGAGGCGTAAGGAGGGGTCAGGGAGAAGGCGAGCTGGTCGCGGTCTCGGGCGCGGACCCACTGAATCTGATCGGCATCATCACCCCAGGCGCGAGCGTCCCGGCAGTGACCACGAATCGCATTCTGTTCCGCGATGGTGTGCCGGTCGCCGTTTCTGAAGGCCACGGGCGGAAAGAGCAGCTCCTGGTCGACGCGACCCCGGAAGAGGCGCGCGCGCTGCGAGCCGCTCTGGTCCGCCGCCGCACCTCGCCGCTGGTCCGGCGCTACCTCGGAAAGTCACGCAGCGGGGCGGCGTAGAAGGGACGGTAAGGATCGGTAAGAGACGGTAACGGTTGGATCCCGCATCTAGCGCTCCGCGCGCCAGCCTTCATCTTCTCCGCATGAACAAGCTCCGGAACGTCGACGCGTCCGACCGGGCGCTGGTCATCAAGGCGGCCACCTGGTCAATGGCGGGTGCGATCATCGGGACGGCCGCCGGTGCCAAGATCGGCGGCGTGCTCGGAGCAATCATCGGATGTCCCCTGGGATTCGCGATTGTGTTCTTCTTCACGTTGTCCCTCGTGAAAGGCGCGGCAATTACCGCCAGCACGATCTACGCTCCCTCCGGGAATTCGACCCCTCCTAAACGCGAATACTCTCACCCCCAGGCACTGGTGGCGCACGGCCACTACGAAGAGGCCGTTCAGGCGTATCAAGTTTTCTGCACCGAGTTTCCCGAGGACCCCGAACCCTATCTGCGGATCGCCCGGCTGTATCGCACCGAGCTGCAGCGCTACAATGAGGCGTTGTCCTGGTTCAAGAAGGCGCGGACCCAGGCGAAAATGACGCAGGCGCTCGAGCTGCTGGTGACGCAGGAGATCGTCGAGGTCTATACCCACAAGCTCGGCACCCCGCAGCGCGCGATGCCGGAGCTGGCCAGGCTGGTCGACCGGTTCCCCGGAACCGAAGCCGCCGCCTGGGCCAGGCAACGGCTGGGTGAGCTGCGCGCTGCCCTGGTGCAGGATCACGAAGCACAAGCCCGCAACGACCGGACGGAACCCTTGTAGTCGCGCCCTGCCGCTGATCGGGGTACTTTTGCGGCGCGTCCTTCGGAGGCTACCATGACTCCGTGGCAATTGTGGCTCATCGCAGGCATTGCCCTGCTCATCACCGAGATGTTCGCGCCCGGCTTCTGGCTGATCAACGTCGCCGTTGGTTGCTTCGCGGCCGCGGTCGTCGCCTTACTACCGTTCACCTTGCCACTGCAGATCGCCGTGTTCGCGGGGGCGACGGTGGTGAGCGCGGTTCTCTTCCGGCCCTTTCTGCTGAAACACCTGCACCGGACCGCCGTGCGCACCAACGTGGACGCGCTGGTGGGCAAAGTGGGTATGGTCACTCAGCGGATCGACCCGGCCACCCGGGGCGGGCGGGTGATCGTGGATGGTGAGGACTGGCGCGGGGCGGCCATCGACGGTACCACGCTCGAGCCCGGCACCCGCATCATGGTGATCGAAGTCGATGGGACGACCCTGAAAGTGGAACGCGAGGAGAATCCATGACCCCGTCAATCATCGTGCTGGCGGTGATCGCCATCTTCGCGATCGTGATCGTCAGCAAAGGCATCCGCATCGTACGGCAGGCGCAAACCATGGTGGTCGAGCGCCTGGGGCGCTACCACAAGACCCTGAGCTCCGGCGTCAACCTCATCATTCCCATCCTGGACCGGCCACGAGACATCGACTGGCGGTTCTCCAGCATGACCCCGGCCGGCGACATCCTGGTGCGGCGCTACAAAACCGAGCGGATCGACCTCCGGGAGGCGGTCTACGATTTTCCCAGCCAGCACGTCATCACCAAGGACAACGTGGTCACCGAGATCAACGCGCTCATCTATTATCAGGTGACCGACCCCATGCGGGCGGTCTACGAGATCGCGAACCTGCCCGACGCCATCGAGAAGCTGACCCAGACGACGCTCCGAAACGTGATCGGCGAGATGGATCTGGACGAGACTCTCGCCTCGCGCGACACCATCAACACCAAGCTTCGGGCGATCCTGGACGACGCCACCGCCAAGTGGGGCGTCAAGGTGAACCGGGTGGAGCTCCAGGACATCAGCCCGCCGCGGGACATCAAGGACGCCATGGAAAAACAGATGCGCGCGGAACGCGAGCGGCGGGCGTCAATTATCACCGCCGAGGCGGACAAGCGTTCGCGCATCCTGGAAGCGGAAGGCATCAAGGAGGCCGAGATCAACAAGGCGGAGGGTGACAAGCAGGCGCGGATCCTGAATGCGGAGGCGGAAGCAACCGCCCGGCTCAAGGTGGCGGAGGCGGAGGCCGCCGCGATTGAACGGATCACCCAGTCAATCGGCCGCTCGGGTGGCGACCCAGCCAAGTATCTGATCGCAATCCGTTACCTCGAAGCGCTGAAGGAGATGGTTTCGGGGCAGAACAACAAGGTGATCTACATGCCTTACGAAGCCTCCGCGGTCCTGTCGTCACTCGGCGGTATTCGTGAAATGCTGGCCCTGGGCAATACGGGAGACAGCAACAAGCCGGCGCCGCGCCAGTAGATGAAGAAACACGCGGCCGGGCTCGGCATCGCCCTGCTCCTGGGGCTTCAACCGGCCTACGCTCAGCGCCGTCCGGCTTCCAGCCCGCCGCAAGCGGCCGCGCCCTACTATCCCGAGCGCTTCGAATGGCAGCACCGGACAGCCGCGCAGGTCGGGATGGACAGCGCGACTCTCGTCGAGACCGTGAAGACCGCTCAGGAGCGCGAGACCAAGGCGACAACCGATCTCGCGATGGAGCAGGCCCTCACGTTCGGCCGCGCGCCGTACGGCGATGCGATCGGTCCCCTGAAGGAACGCGGCCCCGCCAGCGGTCTCGTCATGCGGCATGGTTACATCGTCGCCGAGTGGGGTGATCCTCAGCGGGTAGACATGACCCACAGCGTGACCAAGACCTTCCTGTCGACGGTAGTCGGGCTCGCCTGGCAGCGGGGATTGATTCACGACGTGACGGACCACGCTCGCGACTACCTGCCCACATCCGATCTGTTCACCTCGGAGCACAACGCGCCCATCACGCTCGAGCATCTGCTGCGGCAGACCAGCGACTGGCAGGGCACCCTCTGGGGGAAACCCGATTGGGCGGACCGGCCGGAAGGGGACAGGCCCGCCGATTATCCCAACCGCAGGCTCTGGGAGCCCGGCACCCACTATAAGTACAACGACGTGCGGGTGAACGTGCTCGCGCTCCTGATGCTCAATGTGTGGCGGCGTCCGCTGCCGCAGGTGTTGCGGGAGGAGATCATGGAGCCCATCGGCGCGTCGAACACATGGCGCTGGGAGGGCTACCAGAATTCCTGGGTGGAGCTCGATGGACAGCGGATGCAGTCGGTATCGGGCGGCGGTCACTGGGGCGGCGGGATGTTCATCAACACATACGACATGGCGCGCTTCGGTCTGTTGTTCCTGCGGAACGGCCGCTGGAAGGATCACCAGCTGATCGCGGAGAAATGGATCGCGATGGCGCGGTCGCCGGGGCCCGCGAACGCGGAATACGGGTATGCCAACTGGTTTCTCAACACCGGGAAAAAACCGCTGCCGTCGGCGCCCGAATCGAGCGTGACGTTCCGGGGAAATGGTCAGAACATCATTTACATCGACTGGGACAATGATCTCGTGGCGGTGATCCGGTGGATCGAGGGCGGGCCGGCATTGAATGAGGTTATCGGAAAGCTCCTCGCCGGTCTGCGTCCGTCGGCCGGCCCGGCGGCCGCGAAGACCCGCCTGTCTCGGCTCGTGGGAGAGCATTAGCGTACTCGAGCGGGGAGCTCGGAGCGATTCAGGTTCGAGCTTCACTCCGCACTCCGAGTTCCGCACTCCGCACTCACATCACCTGCCACACCGCCACCCAGAACGGCATTGCCACGATCGCCACGATGTAGCCCAGCATGATGATGGTGCCGGTGCGATCCATGTTGCCGCCGTAGGTCGTGATCTGCAACACGATGTTCGTCGCCGGCGCCGATGAGCCCTGCAAGACCAGCATCAGCGCGAGCGTCGGGTCGGTGCGCCGGATGCTGGTGGACGAGAGGACCAGAACCGTCACCAGTGGGATCACGATGAACTTCACGGAAAGGGACCGGATCGCGTCACGCAGGTGATGCCGGAACCGGTGGGTCAGCCCACCCAGCGACCCTCCCAGTACGAACGTCGCCACCGGAATGGTGGCCGATCCCAGCAGCTTGATCGATGACTCCACCGTGTCGGGCACGAGCTGCTGGGTTCCAGTCAGCACGAAGGCGAGCGCCAGCAGGTTGGCCACCGCCGGCGGGGTAACCAGACTCCACCAGGTGAATCGGCTGCTTCCTCCGGTGGTCAGCGCCTTGCCCACCGACCAGAACAGCGGGCTGTAGAACACCAGGAAGAGAAAGGTGTAGAGCGCGAATCGGTCGAACTCCTTCGGCGCCAGCAGCACCTGGCCGATGGGCAGAACGACGAAGGCCGCGTTCTGCATCGCCGACAACGGAATCAGGTCGCGCTTCTCACGGAGGTTGTTGGCGAACGCGAGGGTGGCGATCAGGGTGGTACCGAAAAACATCGCGATCCCGATCAGCGGAATGACCCACCACAACGGCTGCTCGGCCGGCTTCAGCGTTTCGAGAATGTTGGAAAACATGAGGCAGGGCAGGAACACCAGCACCGTGACGTCGGACAGGCCCTTGATCGTCGCCGCATGAATGATTCCGCGGGCGACCATGACCCATGCGATCGCGACGATGACCGCGATCTCGGCCACCCCGATGAACGTCGCGCCAAAGGCGTCGAGGAATTGTTTGGTCATGAGCGAGGTGTCAGGTGCCAGGTTCCAGGTGCCGGGGGAAAAGCCTGGCACCTGATACCTGACACCTGACACCTGAGATCTGCCGTTCACCCCCCAAACGCATTCAGTCCGGTGATCGCCTGCCCCAGCACCAGGGTGTGCACGTCGTGGGTGCCCTCGTAGGTGTAGACACTCTCCAGATTCGCCATGTGCCGCATCGCCTGATACTCGGCCAGGATGCCGTTCGCGCCCAACAAGCGCCGAGCCTCCCGCGCGACGTCAGTCGCCATGTCCACGTTGTTCCGCTTGGCAAGCGACACCTGCTCCGGCGTCATGGTGCCCTTGTCCTTGAGCCTGCCGAGCTGGACGCAGAGAAGCTGCGCCTTGGTGATCTCGGTCAGCATCTCCGCCAGCCGGACCTGCTGGAGCTGGAAGCCGCCGATCGGGCGATCGAACATCACGCGAGCCTTGGAGTAGCTCACCGCCTCGTCGTAGCACGCCATGGCCGCACCGATCGCGCCCCACGCGATCCCGTAGCGAGCCTGCGTGAGACACATGAGCGGACTCTTCAGCCCGCCGCTCTTCGGCAACAGCGCGTCGGCGCCCACCTGCACGTCCTGCAATACCAGCTCGCTGGTGTCGCTCGCCCGGAGCGACAGCTTGCCTTTCTGGTCCTTGGCCGAGAATCCCTTCACGTCGGTGGGCACGATGAATCCGCGAATCGACTTGGTCTCCGTGAGGTCGCCGGTCTTGGCCCAGACGATCGCCACCTGCGCGGTGGACCCGTTGGTGATCCACATCTTGGCGCCGTTCAGCACCCAGCCGCCGCCCTTGGTCTCCCGCGCCGTCGTGATCATCCCACCGGGGTTCGACCCGAAGTCAGGCTCGGTCAGGCCGAAACAGCCGATCGCTTTTCCCGACGCCAGCGCCGGCAGCCAGCGCTGCTTTTGCTCGTCGCTGCCAAAGGCGTGTATCGGGTACATGACCAGCGCGCCCTGCACCGAGGCGAAGGAGCGAACCCCGCTGTCGCCCCGTTCCAGCTCCTGCATGATCAGCCCGTAGGCGACGTTGTTGAGGCCGGCGCAGCCGTACTCCTCGGGAAGGTTGGCCCCGAATAACCCCAGCTCGGCCATCTGCGGGACGATCTGTTTGGGGAACTTTCCCTCTACATAGTGCTGGCCAATGATCGGCAGGACTGCATCGTCCACGAAGCGGCGCACGGTGTCGCGAACCGCGCGCTCGTCCTCGCTGAGAAGTGAATCGGTGTCGTAGAAATCGACGCCCTGGAAGGGCATGAGAACCTCAGGTGTGTTAGGTGCCAGGTGCTAGGTGTCAGGTTTCAGGTGTCAGGTGTCAGGGTCTTAGCCTGCCACTCCCTGGCACCTGACACCTGACACCTGGCACCCCTCAGTATCTCGCCGCTTTCCTCTTCGACATCACCTGGCGTTTGGCGCTGGGCTCCACGCCCACTTGGCGCGCTTTGTTCCGGAACGAGGCGCCGTGATCGACCGGCAACCCTCCCTCCGCCTGCCACTGATGGACCATCTCGTGCAGTAACGTCTGCTCCACTTCTTCCCATCCGTCGCGGCGGATGTGCCGACGGGAAATGGCGATTTCCCGCGCCTGGCCGCGGCCGTCATCCAGCACCAGCTCGCCCAGGCGGCTCCGCATCCGCCCCGACAGACGAAACGAGATTTGGGAAAGCGCGCCTCCGAAATGGGCCCGGTTCAACCGCCGATGGCTCTCGCAAAGCGCGCTCAGAATCCGTTCGTCTCCCGGGCGCGCGCGCTCGCACCGACGCCGGTCTGCTTCCACCGGAACGAATTCCTCGACCGGAAAGGCGAGCAGTTCGCGCTCCGCCCGGCGGACCATGACTCGGGGGCTGCGGGGAGTGAGGAAGGTGACGATCGCCCGGAGCACCCGGTCCGGCGCATACACATAACCCCGGTGAAGTCGGATGGCGCCGCCGCGCGCCTGGCTGACCATCACCGTCCGGTTGGCGTGCAACACCAACCGGCGAGCGGCCGGCAGGCCGAGCGCCTCGAGCCGACGCTGGATGCTCAACGCGTCATCCCACAACTGGAGCGACATCAGTCTTTCCAGCCGGGCGATACCGGGCAAAGGCGAACACGTCCGAACGACGGAAGAGCTTCCGCGCCGGATCCCAGCGAAACACCTCTGTCTGAACGGACTCGTGATCGACGGTAATCCGGTGAAACGCCGAGGGGCGCAGGCCCCGGGAACGGTTGGAGAGTGTTCCCGAGCAGGACACCACGATGCGGCGGTCCAGCATGTCCACCTGCTCCTGATGATCGTGGCCGCAGAGTACCAGATCCGCCCCGCTCTGCAGGATCCGGCGCTGGGCCTGGCGCCATCGCGCGAGCCCCATGCGCTGCGACAGGTCGCCCCGCAGCACGTTGTGGTGCACCACCAGCACGCGGGCCTGTTCCGGTCGTGCCTTGGCGAAGATGGCCGTCACCCGCTTGATCTCGCGGTTGGGCAGGTGTCCCTTGACCGCGATGTCCCGCAGCCGCGGGGTCAGCGATCCCCACGCCACGCCGTGTGAGGTGAGGGCGCCGGCGATCACCGCCTCCGGCAGGTCCATGGTGGGCGCGAGGGTCGGCCCGAAGTAGCGGCGATACTTGCGGTATTTGACAGCCGGTCCGAACGGAATGAACGGCCTCCACCACCATTGCACATCGTGATTGCCCGGCATCACGTAGACTGGTGCGGTCCGCTCCAGGTCCTTGATGTATACCCTCGCTGCCTGGAATTCCCCGTGCCGCGCGCGCAACGAGAGGTCGCCCGAGATCACGATGACGCGGGGCTCCAGGTCCGGGATCAGGGCCTGCACCGCCTCGACCTGGGTGAGATCGCAAACCTCGCCGAAATGCGGATCGGACAGATGAAGGAGAGAGAAGGTCACGCGGCGCTCCCCGATGAGGTGCCAGGTGCCAGGTGCCAGGTCTTGCAACCCTGACACCTGACACCTGACACCTGACACCTGACACCTATCGCATTAGCTCTCGTACCGCCCTCCTCACGACGATATTCGACAGCGCGAACCAGATGACGATGGCCATTGCGCTCACCAGTCGCGCCGTCGGGTCGGGAGACAGCCGGAAGAAATACATATAGACCGCGAGCACGATGGTGGTGACCAGCGAAATGCGGTTGCCCCAACGCGCAGCCCGCCGCTCGATCTCCGCGACGCAGGAGCGGCACAGCGCACCCAGCGGCAGCTCGACGGCCCGATGGCAACGCGGGCACTCGTGCTCAACCAATACGCCGGCAAACGGCGTCGGTGAATTCCGTCGTCGTAGCATTGCCCTTCAAGTCCCGAGTGCGGATCCCGTCGTCACGGATCGTGCGCTCGATGGCGGCGCGGATCCGCGCCGCCCGCGGCGGCTGTCCCACATGGTCCAGCATCATGCACGCCGCGAGCATCAGCGCTGACGGGTTCGCGACACCTTTGCCCGCGATATCCGGCGCGGAGCCGTGCACGGCTTCGAACAGCGCGCCGACTGCTCCGATATTGGCGCCGGGGGCTAGCCCCAAGCCGCCTACCAGTCCCGCGATCTCATCGCTCAGAATGTCGCCGAACATGTTGGTCGTGACGATCACGTCGAACTGCGTCGGATCCAGGACCAGCTTCATGGCGCAAGCATCGATGATGATGTCGTCCACCACGACGCGCCCGGAATACTCTTTCGAAACGGTTCGGGCCTCCTCGAGAAACAATCCGCTCAGCAGCTTCAGGATGTTCGCCTTGTGGCAGATCGTCACCTTCCTGCGGCCGTGCCGCACGGCATACTCGAACGCGAAGCGCGCGATCCGCTCGCAGCCGTACCGGGTGTTGACGGCCACCGATTGCGCTAATGCTCTTGGGTCGCCGGCGACCGCCACCATCATTTCAACGCCGGAGTAGAGGCCTTCGGTGTTCTCCCGGATAAGCACGATGTCCACGCCTTGGTACCGCCCGCCGGGAACCAGCGTCTTCGCAGGACGGACGTTGGCGTAGAGGTCGAACTCCTTGCGCAGGGCGACATTCACCGAGCGGAAGTCGGTGCCGATCGGCGTGGTGAGCGGTCCCTTGAGTCCGAGCCGGGTGGACCGGAGGCTTTCGAGCGTGGCATCGGGGAGCGGAGTTCCCTCCTCCTCCATCGCCGCCATCCCGGCGGTCTGCCGGTCCCACTCGAACTCTGCGCCGGCCGCGTCGAGCACCCGGAGGGTCGCCGCGGTGATCTCGGGCCCGATTCCGTCGCCCGGAATCAGCGTCGCCCGGTGCCGCACATCGACCTCTTGAGCCCTCGCGTGCCGGGCATGGGCCGGATCTCCGCTACCGTCGTTCCATCGCCGTCAGCTTGCGCAGCGCCGCGTCCAGCGCTTCCCACGGCGTGTCGCCGGCCCCGCTCAGCGTGGCACTCCAGCCCACCGCCCGCAGCCGGATGTCTGCCAGGGCGACGACCAGGTTCGCGGTCCCGCGGCCCTGCCGGTCGCGCGCGAACCAGAGATTGGCCGGGACCAGCGCGAATCGCCCACCGGCGGCGACGGCGGTGAGCTCGCGCATCTGGCTCGCCAGCGGATCGGCGATGGTGGTCAGCGCATGAGTCTGCAACAGCAGGGTGGGCATCCGGTCCGGTTCGGTAAGCCTTCCCGGCGCTTGCGCGGCAGCGAGCCGCAAGGCGGCCGGAGTTACCCAGAGCACCTGGGAGAAGCGGTCGTTCAATACCGCGACCAACATGCTGTCCACCCGGCCGCGCACCTGGGCACGGTCCGCCAGCGCTTCGTTCCAACCGAGCGTGGAATCGACGCTCATGTTGTTGAGCGGGTAGACGGCGATTCTTCCGGTCAGCAAGTCGCCCGGAAACGGAGCGACCGGCGCGGGGGGGGCCCGCATCTCGGTCTTGGTGCAGCCAGCCGTCGCGAGCAGGCCGAGGAGTAGGATCGGATATCGCATGAGGGAAAGAAAGAAGGGGAAGAGGGAAGAGGGAAGAGGGAATCGGTTCAGACGATCGTCAACCCCCCGTCGACCACGATCACCTGGCCGGTGATGTGCCGGGCTTCTTCGGAACAGAGGAAGAGGACCACGTGCGCGATGTCCTCCGGTTCTGCCATGCGCCCCAGCGCCGCCTGGTGCTCGGCCCGTTCCACCACGTCGGCCGGGAGCTTGCTCAGCATCTCCGTCCGAACGAATCCGGGAGCGACGGCATTCACGTTCACGTTGGACGCGCCCAGCTCGACCGCCGCCGAACGGGTAAGCCCGATCACCGCCGCCTTGCTGGCCGCATAGTTGGAAATGCCGAACCCCGGGGTGAACGCCTGGTGGGACGCGATGCTCACGATCTTGCCGAAATGCTGGGCCCGGAACTGGGGTGCTACCGCTCGAATGCAGTTGAAGGTCCCCATGGCGTTGGTGTCCATCACCTCGCGCCAGGCTGCTTCCGACAGGCGCCACAGGGCGCCGTCCCGTGCGACGCCCGCGTTGTTGACCAGGTAGTGCAGGCCACCCAGCTCCGCCTTGGCGGACTGGACGAAGTGGTCGACTTCTTCGCGGGACCGGACGTCGCAGGCCTCGCAGTAAACCTCGACCCCGAGACCGCGAAGCGCCGTTTCGGTGAGCAGCGCCTGCGCCCCGATGTCACGGTCGGGGAGGTCCAGATAGTTGAACGCGACGTGAACGCCCTTGCGGGCAAACTCCAGCGCGATGGCCCGGCCGAGGCCGGTGGCCCCGCCCGTCACTACGGCGACGTTGCCTTTCATCTCGGCACCATGAACCCGCTGCCCCTTCGGGCGCGGTGCCACCATCGAGCCGGAGGAACGTTCACCCGGGCCGGCGCCGAAGTAGCGAGGTTCGGTGGGATCGTAGGTCAGGGGCCGGTCCGATGGTGAGGGTAGGGCCAACGTAGGTCGCGGAACACGGAAGGGCAACGGGGACACCAAGGCATGAGCGGGATGAGAGGCATGGGCGGCATGGCTTCCCGTTTGCCCCTCATGCCCCTCATGCCTTGCGTACCTACTCATCCGGCGTAATCTGTACCCTCATGCGCAAAATCCTCTCGATGCTCGCCTGGGCCGCGCTGGCGGCCGCCGGCGCACTCGGCTTCGCGGTCCTCGCCCTGCACCGTGGCGAAACGGTCAGCGCGGCGTGGATGGTCATTGCCGCCGTCTGCACCTACCTCATCGGATACCGGTTCTATTCCCGGTTCATCGCCACTCGCATCATGGCGCTCGATGACCGGCGCGCGACGCCCGCCGAACGGATCAACAACGGCCGCGATTTCGTTCCCACCAGCAAGTGGGTCCTCTTCGGACATCACTTCGCGGCGATCGCGGGCGCAGGCCCCCTCGTCGGACCGGTGCTGGCGGCCCAATTCGGATATCTCCCCGGCACTATCTGGCTCATTATCGGCGTGGTGTTCGCTGGAGCGGTGCAGGACTTCGTGATCCTGTTCGCCTCCATGCGCCGCAACGGCAAGTCACTCGGCCAGATGGCCAAGGAAGAGGTGAACCCGGTGACGGGGATGGCGGCCATGATCGCCATCCTGGCCATCATGATCATTCTGCTGGCGGTGCTCGCCCTGGTGGTGGTGCGCGCCCTGGCCGAAAGCCCCTGGGGCACCTTCACGCTCGCATGCACCATCCCGATCGCGCTGGGCATGGGATGGTGGATGAAAGTCTTCCGGCCGGGGCGCACCATCGAAGCCACCGTGGCGGGCGTCATCCTCCTGATGCTGGCGCTCTGGGCCGGCCGGTTCGTGGCGGGCCATCCCACCCTGGGGCCGTTCTTCACCCTCGAGGCCACGACCATCGCCTGGTGGATGATCGCCTACGGATTCATTGCGTCGGTCCTCCCGGTGTGGATGCTGCTGTGCCCGCGCGATTACCTGTCGACTTTCCTGAAGATCGGCGCCGTGGTGGCGCTGGCCCTGGGCATTCTCCTGGTGCTGCCACCGCTCAAGATGCCGCCGGTCACCCAGTTCATCGACGGCACCGGCCCCATCTTCGCGGGCAAGCTCTTCCCCTTCGCCTTCATCACCATCGCCTGCGGCGCCATCAGCGGGTTCCACGCCCTGGTCTCCTCCGGCACTACCCCCAAGATGCTCACCCGTGAGACCGACGCGCGTGTGATCGGCTACGGAGGGATGCTCACCGAATCGTTCGTGGGCGTGATGGCGATGACGGCGGCCTGCGTGCTCGACCCCGGGATCTACTTTGCGATCAATGCTCCCGCCGGCGTGATCGGCACGTCGCTGGATCAGGCGGCACAGGTGATCCAGGGCTGGGGCTTTACTCTCTCGCCCGCCGACATGACCCAGCTCACCGCCGCGATGGGCGAAACGACGCTCATGTCGCGCACCGGCGGCGCGCCGTCGCTGGCGGTCGGGATGGCGCACATCTTCTCCAGCGCGACCGCCAAGCTGGGCGGCTCCGGGTTCACCGCCATGTGGTACCACTTCGCGATCCTCTTCGAGGCGCTCTTCATCCTGACCACCATCGACACGGGAACCCGGGTCGGTCGGTTCATGATGCAGGAGCTGGGCGGCCACGTATGGAAGCGCTTCGGAGAGGTCTCCTGGTACCCGAGCATCGTGATCGCCAGCGCCTGCGTGGCGGGCGGGTGGGGGTACTTCCTGGTGCAGGGCGTGCTGGATCCGCTCGGCGGCATCAACTCGCTGTGGCCCATGTTCGGCATCAGCAATCAGTTGCTGGCGGCCATTGCGCTCACCGTCGGGACCACGGTGATCATCAAGATGCGGAAGGCGAAATACGCCTGGGTCACGCTGGTGCCGCTGGTCTGGCTGGCGGCGACCACGCTCACCGCCGGCTGGCAGAAGGTCTTCGCGGCGGATCCCAAGCTCGGCTTCCTGGCCCACGCGCGCTCGCTGGCCGGCAGCGCCGCTCAGGATGTCGCGCGACTCCGCTTCAACGACTATATCGACGCCGGGCTCACGCTGGCCTTCATGATCGTCGTGGTCCTGGTTATCCTCGCGGCGGCACGGGAATGGGTCCTGGTGCTGGGCGGCAAGAAACAGCCGGTCGTGCAGGAGGCACCGTTTGTGGAGAGCGCGTATGCGACAGGCGACTGAAAAAACGTTAAGAGTGAAGAGTGAAGCGGGAAAAGTACGTCCCAGCGGCGCAGCTCCGGCCGCGCCAATGGCGTCGGGTGACACTAGTACTCTTCCCTCTTCACTCGTTGTTACTCTTCACGCTTGCAGACGTGCGCTCTCCGTAATACGGACGGTTCTTGGCATGCCGGATTACGACCGCTACCTGGAGCATTGCCGGCTGCGCCATCCCGACCAGCCGGTGCTTTCACGTTCCGACTATTTCGCCCAGTACGTGGCTCGGCGGTATGGGAGCGGGCCGTCGAGGTGCTGCTGAGCCACAGATCAGGCTGATGCCGGAGCGGCAGAAAGCGAAGGGCCCTACGCGGCTGCCAGAGCCGCAGGTGCGGGGCCGGCATCTACCAAGCGCTTGTGCACCGGGTCGATCGTGAGATTCAAGCCCTCGAGCGAACGGGACCCCAGCAGAATCATGTCCCCTGGTTGAGCGAAAACGACGTCGTCGAAGGTCCGCGTCCCGGCCAGATAGAGCCGGACCTCTCCGGTCCAGCGCTCGCGCACCGATCCGTCGGCCAGGCGGAAGCGCAGTTGCTTCACTCGGTCCACGCCGAGTGATTCCAGCAGTTCGGCGGGGACCCACGACAGCTCGGCGCCCGTGTCTATCAGCACCGAGCACAGCACCCGTCTCTCGCCCGGGCGTAGCGGGTTCTCGATCTCGACATCTACGCGGAAGCTTCCCATTTCGTCGGTCATGTTAACTCCCGAAGATGGGGCGAGTAGTATCGTACGGCAGCGGCTGACGCCGCGCCGTAATAGAACACCGCCGCATGGCCGACTGGTCGGTTCGAGGACGCCGGCGCCGGTTCCGTGACCAGCAAGGTCCGCATGCACGTTTCAAACGGCGGTTTTGAAGCTTCGAATGGCCAGTTCGAAGCTTCGAACGACCGTTTCGAAGGATCAAGACGACGTTTCAAAGCTTCAAAATGCTCGATCGAAGGTTGGAAATCGCATTTCTGAGCTTCGATGGCCCCTTTCGATCCTTCGAAATGCCATTTCCAACCTTCGAAACGTCCGTTTGAAGCTTCAAAACCATGTTTCGAAGCTTCGAAACGACTGATCGAAACGGAGGGCCTCCCAGCGTAACTGCACCACGCTCAATCGAAGGTTCGAAACGACTGATCGAAATGGAGGCCCTTCCGGGCGTAACTGCATCTGCAGGATCGCGTTACACCGTTAGGTATCGGAAAATACCTTCTCGAACCGAAGCCGGCGAACGCCGGTCGCGGCAAGCGATCTCGCGGCTCATCGACGAGGAAAGATCGGCGCTTGGCTAAGTCCGCCGGGCGAAAAGTGTCCAATTAGACACTGGTTGGGATTGCCCCGGTTTCGTGGACAATGGAGCGGCTTAATCACGCCGGCCGGAGCCTGGTTCGGCTGGTGCCAACCCCGGATTACCCATGGCTCCATGCTGCAATTGGTGGCAGCCGCGAGTGCCGGTGTCATTCTAGGAAGTGTTTTTCGGTGAGGGGTACTTATCCGAAGGCATGGGACAACCATCTCAAGGCTTGGGACAACTGTCCGAGTGCGTGGGACAATGGTCTCACGCCTTGCGACAGTTGTCTCCGAACGAAAACGTGGTGTCTTTTGGTGCAAGCAAATGGTTTCTTGCCCAAAGACAATTGTCTGAGGCCGTGGGACAACCATCCCACGCCTCGGGACAGTATAGCCGGTCCCCTCGCTCGCCTTCCCCCACTTCCCGATGACTTGCGGGCGCATTGGGCCAGTCAGCCGAACAACCATCGTCATCACTCCCTAGCCCTGGACACTGTCCAAGGAAACTGGGTGCTCTATACCGGCCATGTCTAATTAGACTTTGAACCGGGAACCGGAAAAGCGGGAAATCATTCTTCGTTCGCTGCGCGCTTCCGCCGCTTCAGCTCATCATAGAGAGTTTTGCGGCTCACGTGGAGCTCTCGGGCAGTGGCCGCCCTGTTGCCGCCGTTCTTCGCCAGAACTTGGTCCAGCCTCTCGCGCCAGTCGGCCTCCGGGCTGGCCGCCCCCAGCGGCAGCGGCAGCTCTTCGAAGATCACGAAGTGCTGAAGGACCTTCTCCAACTCGCGCACGTTGCCGGGCCAGTCGTACGAGTGCAACGCCTTCAGTTCGAGGGTTTCCAGGGACCGGACCGAGGCTCCCGACTCCCTGGTCAATCTTTCCAGCGGGTAGTCAATGAGCTCCGGAAGATCATCACGGTGGTCGCGGAGAGGGGGCATCCGCACCGGAAGGTCTCCTAATCGGTAGAGCAGGTCGCGCCGAAAGGTCCCCGCGAGCACCGCCTCCTTCAGATTCGCGTTCGTGGCGAACACCAGCCGCACGTCGACCAGGCGGGGACGCTGTTCACCGATCCGGCGCACCTGCTTCCCTTCGATCAGGGTCAGCAGCGCTTCCTGCACGGTCGGCGAGGCGGTGGCGATCTCGTCTACAAACAGCGTCCCACCATGGGCCTGCTCGAACTTGCCCATGTAGTCGAACTCAGCCCCGGTAAACGCGCCCTTGCGGTAGCCGAGCAGCTCACCGATAGCCAGCGTATCGACCAGCAGGTTTACCGCGCAGGCCACGAAGGGACCGTGAGCACGCGGCGACATGACGTGCAGCACGCGGGCCGCCAGGCCCTTGCCGGTGCCGCTGGCTCCTTCGATGCGTACTGGCCAGGGGAATTGCGCGAGCCGGGCGAGCGCCGCGCGCACCTTGCGCATGACTGCGGAGGAACCAATGAGTGGAGTCCGGTCCAGGTATTCGACCATCTATACGTCCATCTGCAAGTCCCTGGGCGCGATCTCAATTTATCCCCACCCCATGTTGGCGCTAGACCATTTTGGTGATCCTCGTCACGCTTGCCGGAGGACTGTGAAGATCTTACTAGCCGGGCGCCGGAGATCGAATTGTTTCAATCTTGTATAGAGCGTGGCGCGTGATACCCCTATAGCACGCGCGGCCGCCTTGACATTCCAGCGGTGGGTCTCGAGGAGCCCCTGTAGTCGTGCCCGGTCGCTGGCCGCGTTAAATGAGTTGCCCAGCGCGGCGAGAACTTCCTCCGCCAGAATCACCGGCCCTTCAGCCAGCAGTGCGAGCCGCTCAACGACGAATCTGAGTTCCCTCACGTTGCCCGGCCAATGGTGACGACGCAGTATACCGAGCGCACCGTTAGCGAATTGTTTGGCCGGGAGTCCCTCGTGTTGGGCAGCGCGAAGAAAGTGGCTCGCCAGCAGCTCGATGTCGTTCGGTCGCGAGCGTAAGGGTGGAAGCTCGATCACGATCCCACCGATCCGGAATAGGAAGTCCGCGCGCAGCTTGCCGGAGGCAAGCAGCGGATCGAGCGGCTCCGATAGCGCACTCACCAATCGAAAGGCGGACGCTACCCGCTCCTTGCCGCCCACTCTCCGGAAATCGTGCTGCTCGATGGCCCGGAGCAGCTTTGCCTGGAGCGGGACGGGCATGCTGTTGATTTCATCGAGAAAGAGCGTTCCATCCCGTGCCGCCTCGAGCAGGCCCGCACGCGCGTGATGCGCGCCAGTGAAGGATCCGCGCTCCCAGCCGAAGAGCTCTCCCTCGGCCAGGGTTTCCGGGACCGCCGCGCAGTTGATGTCGATGAATGGAGCGCCTGCATGGTTCCCCAGCGAGTGCAGCGCCCTGGCGACCAACTCCTTTCCCGTACCCGTTTCTCCCACGATCATGACCGGCAACATCTCCCCAGCTACCCGCCGCACGAGCCGGCACACAGCCTTCATGGATGCATGCTGACCCAGCATTCCCGGAAGGATCTCAACGCTTCGGTCCATCAGGCACTCCCAGGTCGGTTCGCTTGACGCCGGCGCGCTCCGCGTCGTCGAGTGCCTTGTCGGCTGCCATCTGGGCATTCGCGTCGTCTGTCAGAATTCGCGGCGTGATGAACAGGAAAAGTTCCGTCTCGGTGGTCCGCCGCTCTTGATGGCCGAAGAGGCCGCCGATGAACGGAAGCCACGAGAGAACCGGGATCCCGGACCGGATCACGTCCTTCTGTTGCTCTTTGAGCCCTCCCAGCACCACTGTCTGGCGGTCTCGTACCAGCAGCTCGGTCTCGGCCTCCCGCGTGGAAATGATGGGCGCGTCGAACTGCGTCTCGTTGGTGGCACTGTTCACCTCCTGACGGATCATCAGGGACACATATCCATCGCTATTGATGGTCGGTATGACCGTCAGCTTAGTGCCGACATCCTTGTACTGCACCACCTGGTCTCGGGTGGGCGTTTCGGTGGGCAAACTGCGGCTGACCTGCACGAAGGGGCGCTGGCTGCCGACCAGAATCCGGGCTTCTCGATTGTTCGACGCGAGCAGGACGGGTCGTGACACAATGCGCGCGTCGCCGCGCGAGACGGCCGCCCGGATGGTGGCATCGAGATCGAAGCTTCCGAGCTTCATGACCTCCAGCGCAAATTCGCCGAGTCCGCCACCCACAAGCGAGGGTTTTAGCGTGCCGTCTCCGTGATCGAACCCAAGCGCCCTGGCTGAGGCATCAGCACCGAGGG
This sequence comes from Gemmatimonadota bacterium, assembly GCA_016209985.1. GTDB lineage: Bacteria > Gemmatimonadota > Gemmatimonadetes > Gemmatimonadales > GWC2-71-9 > SHZT01. The sequence continues at coordinate 30,401 of JACQVB010000126.1, forward strand.
AGAATGCCCTCGCCTTTCGCACTTCGACGATCAGGACTTCGATCAGCGCCTGAAGTGGACGCAGGTCGAGCTGCTGGACGGCCGAATCGATGACGGCGAAATCCGAGCGGCCAGAACGCACCAGCAAAGAGTTGGTCAACTCGTCGGGAACGATCACGACTGCCCCACGCAATTGGGCGACACGAGTTCCTTCGGGAGGTTGAGGCGCCGGCTGGCCGGGACCGGCAGCAGGCGGAATAGCGCCGCGCCGCAACTCGTCGGTGAGCGTGCCGGACGAGAAGCCGGTGGTCGCTCCTCCCGCGGAGATTCCAAAAAGCGCCCCGATGGTGGAGGCCACGTTCGCAGCCTTCGCGTGCTTGAGCTTGATGACCGATAATTCGATCGGTTCGCCCTGGATGTTGGTAGCGGCCACGGGTAGCGGCGGCGGCGGGCCGGTCGCTGTCTTGGATTGAACGCGATAGAAGGCCGAGTCCGCGCGCAGCTCCAAGCCGTTGGATTCGACCAGGCCACGTATCAGGTCGAGCAGACCCGCACGAGAAACCGGCCGCGGGGTTTCCACCGTCACCTGCACCGGCTGGGTGATGCCGATGAAGAGCGGACGGTCGAGGTAGCGGCCCAATGCCTGGAGCACCGATCTCAAGTCGGTATCCACGAATCGAAAGGAGATCGAGTCATTGAACTGGCGAATCTGCAAACTGTCCTGGGCGCTGGCGGGCGTGACGCCAGTGAGCGCGACGAGCGCGGTGCAGCAGACCCAGATTCTCAGGCAGCCGAGCACCCGGATCACGGCGGACCTTCCTTGAGTCGCAACACCAGGGTGTCGGCCGGAGAGCCGAGTACCGCGCTGTCGGCACTGACGACCAGGAGGCGATAGACCCCGACCGGCTCTTCGATGCTCACCACACTCGTGCCGGCGACGCCGGGAACCCCCTTGAGCACCGCACTTGGCCGGGGCCCGAGCACCACCCCGACCAACTGGGGTGAGACTGTGGTGGCGGCGCTGGTCACCAAAGGCTTGGACGGATCAAAAGCGATCGATGGCGGCCGGCGCGAGGCACGGAAGAGATTCCGATTGAGGACGAAAGGATCGAACCTCGAATCGGGTGGCCTGGTCCGCTCGCGTCGCGCGGTCTCGGCGGCGGGCGATGACGCCGGCGGAGTCGCCTCGAGATCCACAATCGACGCCCAACTCGCCGCCGCGAGTCCCGAAGCCAGGAAGATCGTCGCGCCGACAACGGTCCAGGTCGCCAATCCGTTTACCATTCGATCAACCAGCCTACTACCTGAAGGTCAAAATGCAGTCGCTGGGGTGAGGACGTGGCATCGTTGGGATTGGTCACTGACAACCGTCGCACGGAAAGCAGTTGTCTTCCGGCTTCGATCTTCCGCAACAAGCCCGAGACACCGGCAAGGTCGCCCTCTCCCTGCAGCGAGATCCCCACACGACGGAAGATTCCCGCGGTACTGTCCGGGAGTTGATCCAGCCGGGTCATGCTGAGCTTGTGATCTTGCGCCCACATCGTCAGCAGCGACGAAAGCGCGGCGTTCCCCACGGTTGCCGAGTTTGCCTGCAGGAGTCGCGGGGCGAGAGCGATCAGCGAGTCAGTGCGGGCACGCAGGACGACCTCCAGACCCGCTCGCCGTGAAACGATCTGCTGGGAACGAGCGGCGAGGTGCACCACCTGTGCGGCTTCTTCTCTGGCAGTGCCGCCCATCCTCCATACCGCCGGCACGGCGCGCCAGCCGATGGCTCCCAGGATAATCGCGCCTCCGACTACGATCGCGCGACGATCGCGGTCTATCACTGGGAGGTCTCTGGGTTCCAGGTGAACTTTGCCGCGAAACGCTCCCAGGAGACGCCATCTCGCAGTTCCAGCGTGACCGGGCCGTTGACGTTCACGTCCTCGATGCCATCGGTCGTTGCCAATTTCGCGATGGCAGCCCCGGCACGTATTCCATAGCCGGCAATGTCTACGAACCGGTCGGCGCAACTGATGGAGACGAGGTACACCGAATCAGGAAGGGCGCGTGACAGCGTTGCCAGAAGCTCGAGATCACGGGAACGGCCGGCGTCGATATCGGCCACCGTCCCAAAGGCCGCATCGAATTTCCCCATCTCCTGCTCGGCGGCGAGAATCTCATTGACTTCGGGCTGCAGCCGCTGGATCACGGCGCGGGCGCGGGTGGACTCCACGTGGAGTCGGGAGCCGTAGATCAGGCCGGCCGCGATCCAGGCGACGATCCCTGCGGCGATGACGGCAATGGTGAAGCGCCGCTGGTACCGAGTCCGCGCCGACTGCAGTGCCGTCGGGACGAACGCGATCGCTGGACGCGTGCGTGCGGCGGCGTAGGCCCCAACCCATTCGGGTGCTCGATCGCCGAGCGCCTGGAGGGCGGGAATAGACGCGGGCCGAAGGGCTTCCTCGGACCGCGGCCGCCGCCGGATGGTCTGCAGCGCGCCCCTTCGCACCTCGATCTCCTCGGCCAGTTGTCCAGCGAGTCGCTCATGCGTTCCATCCGGAAGGACCTGCGCGACGCAGCATACAACTGGCGAGAACCACTCGGCTTCCATGCCGGCGTGCTCCATGCCATCAACGATCTCTTCCAGCAGTCCCGATTCCACGGCGGCAACCAGCGCTGTTGACCGATCACTCCATCGCGCGGCCGTCACCAGAGCGGTCGGGCCCTTGAGGAACCAGCGGTGGGGCTGAAGGCTGACTGCTCGTTGCAGACGAGACCCGGAGAGCCGAGGAAAGCCATGGAGGATCTTGACCTGGCAGCTATCGGTCTCGAGCGCGACCCGAACGCACCTCGTGCCACGCGGCCGCTCCGACGCAAGCTCCGACAGGGCGATCCCCGGCCCGCTCTCAGTTGTGATGGCACGCTCGGCCGCCCACACCACCCGTCCCCGCTTGAGAGCGATGGCCCGTATGGCGCGCCGCGAGATGACCACCGCGAGCCGGGTCAGAAGATCTCCCTTCCCACTACCGCGACACGGTATCCGCCACGAACCCATCGCTCGGCCATCGCGGGCAAACGACGCCCAGCGACCATCCCAATGCCGATGACCCGCAGGGGACCGGGGCCGGAATCCGAGGGGATCTCTATGGCGCAAGCGATGCCTGGGGACAGAGTGACCGTCCCGATCCGGGTTGGCAGTCTCTCTGGATCCGACCACGAGGCGGTGTCACCATCCCGTACCCAGCGCTCCGCCCGCGCCCGGGCAAGATTGAGACATCCCTCCGCCACCCAGCGAGCCACCGCGATACTCGTGCGATAGCGTGATGTGAGCTGAACATTGCTCGCGAATCGAAACGCCAGTGCCGACGCCGCCCCAACGGCGACGAGCACCCAAAGAACGATGAGCAGAGTTATGCCGCGTGACGTCATCCGCGAGTCCCGATGCGAAGTAGCAGGGTATCGGTCCCGGATTGCCGGCTGATCCGCAGCCGCGCCGCCACCGGTCCGCTCACCGGCGAGACCCACTCGGATACCCATTTCGAGTTGGATCCGTATTCGATGAGATGGTCGGCCGAGAAGGTTGTGACCGAATCCGCCAAGTCCAACGTTGCGCTCTGCCCCCTGTCCCCTGTCTCGGGGTCGAGGCGAGCTCGCAATTGGCCCTGGGGAGAAAGGCTGATGGTCACGAGGCGATACTCCGGCACGCTGTCCACGCGGGCAAGCGTGGTGAACTGAATCCGTGCGCCGGGACTCCCGCGAAGACCGGCAAACCCACGTTGAGGGGTGGACGAGAACTCTGCACTCCCGAACGCTCGAAGCAGCCAATCGCGCCGGTTGAACCGGCGGTCGGTCTCCCTGCTGGCGGTCATTGTTCGATCGGCTCCGTCGGTGACCGATGCCAGGATCTCCCTCGCGAGCAGGATGACGATCCCGCTCACCGCGAGTGAAACCATCAGCTCCACCAGCGTGAAGCCGCCTCGCCGGCGTGCAGACCGCGGGTGCCTACTGGTCATCAGAGGGCCCTGGGCGATAGATCACCGTCACCAGATCCGGAGCAGACCAGCCGATCCCAACCCCGACGCGATAGAGACTCCAGTCGAGTCGCTCCACTGTCAGGGCGTATTCACCGACTATCACTCTGCCAATTCGCTGTTCGAGATCCTGACGATCGAGCAGTGCGTACGCGGTCAAGAGGCGATCTTCCTGGGCGAGCTGCTCCTCTACCTCTCTGGTGCGGCTCGCACTCCGGGCGGCTTGCGCCGTGAGGTCCACGAAGCCGAGACCGGCGACGGCAACGATGGTGAGCGCGACCAGTGCCTCGATCAGCGCGAATCCCTGCCGGCTCACATTAGCGCGCATGGATCAGGTCTCCGGTCCAGGGATCGATCCGCAGCGTATCCCGTCCTTCGGCTAGAAGCACTGGGATCGCAGACCCGTCAGGGAAAAACACCATGCGAGTGGTTGAGTCGCGTACCAGCGCGACTGTACGACCGGTGCGAACCGCGGAGTCGCGCGCGGCTTCGGCTGGTGCGAGGAATGATGATTCCGGCTCTGGGCGCGACGGCACGACCGCGGCGGCAACGAGGCCGAGGCAGACGCCGAGGATGGCGAGTGAGACGATCAGCTCGAGCAAGGTGAACCCACCGGCCGCGTGGTTCATCCGACGCGCAGTCCGTATACGGCTTGCAACATGGCAGCGGCGACCAGCGCGATCACCGCACCGAAGAGCACTATCAGCGAGGGCTCGAGCAGCCTGACCGCAGAATTGAGCGTCCGGGCCGCGTACTCCTCGGCGAGCGCCGCGGCTCGGTCGAGAAAGTCGGGAACCCGCCCGGAGTCTTCTCCGATGCGCAGGAGCTGGATCGCTTGGGCGGACAGCGCCTGGAACGAGGCCAAGGCCTGGCTCAGCGACTCGCCCCGACGGATCGCCTCGGTTGCCTTGAGAATCCGGCCGCGGATCACCAGGTCTCCCGAGGCTTCGGCCGCCGCTGCCAGTGCAATGAGGGCAGGAGTACCTCGCCCCAGCAACGCGGCGAGGGTTCGGGACACTCGGCTGGTCGCGAGGGCCAGTCGTAGATCGCCAACGACTGGAATGGCCAGCAGAGTACGATGCCCTGATTCTGATCGGAGCCACTGGGCACCGGCGACCGCCATTGCGAAGGCCCCAACCAGAACCAGCAACCAACCCTTGTTAAGGAAAGCGCCGAGACCGAGGAGCAACCGCGTGCTGGCCGGGAGCGTCACGGCCGACCCACCGAGGAGGCGGACGAAGCGAGGCAAAACTCCGATCAGCAGCGTGGCGATGGCCACGCTACCCACGAAGAGCAGGATACAGGGGTACGCCAGCGCCGAACGCAGCTTCGCTGTGAGGTCCGCTTCTCGCTCGAGGTGCACCGCCGCGCGTTCTAACGCTTCGCTAAGCCCAGCGGCCTCTCCCGATCGCACCAGTCCCACCACGACGCCGGGCACGCCTGGGTGAGCGGCGAGCCCATCGCCAAATCGCTCGCCCTCTCGAATGCGGCGCAGCAGATCATCTACCAGGGAATCGATTGCACCGCTGCCTCGGCTGGCACGCAGCGCTTCATCGAGGGTGATACCTGCGGAAAGCAGCGTGGCAAGCCCGCGCAAGAGAATAGCCATGTCGCGCAGCGGCCATCGCCGCCGGGTCGCGTTGGTCGATGCTGGCGTGATGACCACGGGCGTGAGCTTCCGGCGTGCCAGGGAGTCGAGTGCCGATGTCGCGTCGGCGGCAGTCAGGACTCCGTATACCAACTCGCCATCGGCACGTGCCGCTTCGAAGCGAAAAGTTTTCACTTGGGGTTGCCCCATGAGGTGATATCGCCGTCCTCGCCTTCGCCGCCCGGCTCGCCGTCGCGGCCGAGGGAGAGGAGATCGTAGCCGGCGGGATTCGCGGTCCCGGGCGACCGGTACAGATACGGCCGGTTCCAGGGGTCGTTGGGGATCTCTTTTCGGGTGTAGGGCCCCCGCCATCTGGGCGGCAGGGGCGGTGTTTGTGGCGCCTGCCAGAGCGCTGCAAGCCCCTGCACCGCGGTTGGGTACATTGCGTTGTCCAGCCGGTAGGAATCCAGCGCCAGGCCGAGGGACTCGATTTGGGAGCGCGCCGCCTGGAGCTTCGCGTCGGAGACGTGCTGGAAGACCTGAGGAGCGACGACTCCTGCGAGCACACTGATCACTACGATCACTACCATAAGCTCGATCAACGTGAACCCGCGGCGCGAGTCAATCGGTCGTGACACGCAGGACCTCCTCGACCGTGGTGATTCCGGTTCGGACCTTGCTCCATCCATCTCGCCGCAGGGTTCTCATGGCCCGTGCGGTGGCGCATTCTTTGAGTTCCGCCCGACTCGCGCGCCGGAGCACGGCATCGCGTAGTTCCTCATCCACGGTCAGCAGCTCGAAGATTCCGGTGCGGCCTTTGAATCCGGTTTGGCGGCACGCGACGCACCCAGCGCCTCGCTCGAGCTTCGCGCGCCGAATCGGCGTCTCGGCAATCAGCGCGACAGATTGCGGGTCTGGTTCGTACTGCATGCGGCAATGGGGGCAGATCTTTCTGACCAGCCGCTGGGCCAGGACGGCTTCGAGGGTCGAGGCGAGCAGGTAGGGTTCGATGCCGAGGTCCATCAGGCGCGGTACGGCGCTCACCGCATCATTGGTATGGAGGCTCGAGAAGACCGCATGGCCGGTGAGGGCCGCGCGAATGGCCACATCGGCGGTCTCGCCGTCCCGCATTTCACCCACCATCAGGACGTTGGGATCCTGTCGCAGCACGTTTCGCAGCACCGCGGCGAAAGTCACGCCGGTCGCTGCGTTCACCGGGATCTGAGTCGTTCCCGGGAGTTGGTACTCGATGGGATCTTCGACGGTGAGGATCTTCTCGGCCATGGCGTCCCGGAGTCCGATCGTGGCATACAGCGTGGTCGTCTTGCCGCTACCGGTGGGACCGGTAACCAGGACGATCCCATGCGGCCGGAGCGACAACTCGCGGAATTGGGAAAGCGTATCCGAATCCATCCCCAGCTCATCCGGCGCTACCGGCCTGCCGCCGCGTTCCAGCAGGCGAAGAACCAGGCTTTCGCCGAAGAGCGACGGCACGGTGGAAACGCGAAGGTCCAGCTCGCGATCTTCGAGCCGAGCCCTGATCCGCCCGTCCTGGGGCTTCCGCCGTTCGGCGATGTCGAGCGAGGCCAGGAGCTTGATGCGCGAGACGACCGCGTTGGCGATTCCCCGTGGCGGCCCTTCGATATCGGAAAGCACCCCGTCCAGCCGGAGCCGTATGCGGAGCCCCGTTTTGGTCGATTCGAGGTGAATGTCGCTCGCACCGGACGAGGACGCGTCCCGCAGGAGCAGGTTGACATAGCGGATAACCGGGGGCTGGTTGGCGAGGTTGCGGGCGTCGGCGAGATCGTGATCGTCCGCGAGATTCGCATCCTCACGGCCGGCGTCATCGATCAACTCAACGACGGACTCGTTCGCATCCATGGCGCGGCGGATGGCCTCGCCGAGTTCATCCGGCTCAGCGGGGACGATCTCGATCGGGAGTTGCCAGAGCAGACTCAGGTCATCGAGGGCCTGAGGATCGGGGTCGCCCGCGGCTGCGACGCGCAGTTTTCCCTCGGCAATCTCGAGCGGAAGCACCTGGAATTGCTCCAGGTATTCAGCCGCGAGGACGTCGGGAACGCTGAGTCCGGTTTTGGAGCCTGCTGGAAAAACCACGCGCCGCCCGGGTGAAGGACGGCGCGAGTTAGTACAAGGGTTGTGCCAGGTGCGGCGTCACGCGTCTGGGTTAGCTAAGTCCCTGCATGGCGGCAGGATGGAATTCTCGATTCCGGGCACGAGGGCCGGCTAAGAAGTGTAACGGTAACGTTACCCGCATGCACCGGGTTACAGTCACGAATCAGTTTTGGTCTTCGTACGCGATGGCGGATTCCTCGCGCTCCGTCGCGAAAACTTCATAAAAGGACAATTCGATCCATGGTCCTTTTTCCCACCAAAAGCAAGCTCGATGCAACGCCATGGACAGCGGTTCAGTCGCCTTAGCCGTCTGGTCCTCCACCGTTAACCGAGCAATTTCAGCGAAGCCCCAGTTTAGACGGCTTGGAGACCTGATCATCGCGGGAGTGAGAGAGTTCATGATGTGCAGATCCTGCACTTGGCAGAATGCAAGAGTAATGATTCGCCTCTTCTCCCAAGAACCACGAACCTTACCATCATCACCCCAGACGTAGTCCACATCGACTTCAATTCGAGTCCCGAAAGCCAACCAGCGGACATCCCGGACGATGCATTCCCGGAAGTCTCGGTACGCGTGCACATAGGCCCGAATTTCAGAAATGTCCTTCACACCGGCACCAAGCACGTGAATCGAGTCATCGGTTGAAGATCGGTAAGTGAGCCGACCTTGCGTACGGTGAACCTTCGGTTGATTCCTGTTCGGCCAAAGGCAGGTTACCACACAAAGATGACATGAAACGGGATGCCCGTCGAAGCTTTCTCCTCCGCAGCCGCCAAGACGGAAGAGAGCAGCCGTGCTGAGACCTGTGGGAGTCTACGCCAGAATGTATCGGCGCTGCGTACAATCAGCAGGTATCCCTTTGCGCCAGGCTTATCGAGGTCCGACAGTACTTCAATGACTGCGTTCCAGTTCATTCCGAAACTGGCCGCCAGGTCGAATGCTGAGGAAAAAAGATCAAAGAATGCGCGCTCGTCAAAAACCGCTGTCGTATCCATTTCGACGATGTGCAATTCAGTTCGGCCCAGCGCGTCGAGGAGGGCCGCGGTCTCCCCCTCCGAAAAGAAGTGAATGCAAACCCACGAGACCATCTTGAGGTCGTCGGGATGCAGCGGCAGCCGTGGCCCCCTTCGTGCAAACACTTTAGCGGATCCTCGTTGTTCCTCGGGCGCAATGGACGCGGGTGGATCGGATCTACTCCGGAGGCCGCCGAATGCCACGACTTGTGCTAGGGTCGGCAGCGTACCGGGCCCCAGATGCTGATCGGCCCAGCGGGAATAACGATCTGGAGGATACGTTCAATATCCTCCAGATCGTTTTCCAAGACATCAAGAACGATGTAATCGATTACTGCTTGAGGCTGTGTCCATCGATATTATCGGTGTCCTAACCAGTCTATGGCGGCTTGGACCAATAATCCGTATTCGTTTGGCTCATCATCCTCGCGGAGCCCCGACTCGACGAATTCGGCCGCCAGGGCCTCGCGTATGAGTTCTCGCTCCACAATTGACAGGGGTCGGAGGTCCATGATTGTCAGGACCTCTTGTTTATCAGGTGCGCGTCGGCGAAGCACGTCACCAATGAGTTGCCGAAGCACCTTCTCAGTTACGCCGACCCCATAGTTTTTCAAGGACGAATTCTCCATCCAGCAAGCGTTCGTGCCCACGTCGTGACGACCAGCCCAGCTTGGTTGAGAACTACGCTCGCGTCCTGCCCGATGTAAAGCATCTTGCCCCCAGCTTGCGCTACGACGCTCAAAGGATTCCTAACAGCGTCAAGTATACCTCTGGAGCTGACACCAACGCCGTCCCTTGAAATGGCTTGATTCAGACCATGTTTGGTGAAACCGGCGATTCGGCCGGCTACGACCTTACCGCCGACGCCCCTGAGGGCGCCCAGCAAACCAAAGTACTCAACAGGTCCCAAGCCGATGCTCACGGTGCGATCCTGTGCAGCCAGCCGCTGGGCCGCAGACCCGAAGGCACCTTCGGCGGCAGCCCGGCAAAGAACGCAGTCGCCTCCCTTGTTTGCCGCGCTCCAACGGTCCGCGAATGCCCTGTACCACGGGTCCGCTATGACATTTATGGGCGGCAGAGGCACCGGACACTTCGGATCCCTCGTCCAATCGCAACCGGCCTCATCGTCGGCGAGACCTGTCGGATCACGACCGTTCACCGGATCCCCGGTCGCATAGGCATAGGGATTAATTCCACCCTCGAGGCCGACTGGATCCTCACTCAAGAACCTTCCCGTGTGTGGCTCGTACCACCGGTTCCGCATGTAGTAGAGCCCGCCGCTCCCGACGTCGCCGAACCAGAGCGCCCCCTTCCATCGCGCCCGGTCACGGTCGGCGAACCCGCCGGGGTCGGTCCCCGCAACGAGCTTTCCCCATTCGTCGTAGACGTAGGTCCGCTGCGTGGTCGGACCTGTACTGACGTTCGTTAGCGCTATGACATTGCCGAGAGCATCAGAATGAGCCATATACTGAAGGCTATTAACGGTGATCGATTCGAGGCCGTCAGTCCCGCCTGGATAGTACGAGTAAGCCGTGATCGTAGCACCGGCAGCATCCAGCTCCGCCCCAAGATGATCCTCATCCCAGGCATAGTACCGGATCGTTCCGTTCACATCCCTCTTGGCCAGCCGGCCGTAGGCGTCGTAGTAATTCCTGGTCTTTTGCCCGTTGACTGCTAGGGAATCGAGGCGACTCTCGGCCGACCACCAGAACGAGGCCCCCTCTGATCCGCAGGTGCGGCTGGAGACATTGCCATCGGCATCCGCGACGCCGTACGTGCAGCTATTGAACGCGGTAATGCGATTACCCGTTGTGTAAGCTCCCCCAAGGTCCCTGCGATTGCCGACGGAGTCATACCCAAAACTTCTAGTCGAGGTAACCGTTGTGTTGCAGGTGTACCCGTTATCCTCGCTCCAATAGCAGCCACTGGTGGTGACCGAATCGGTCTGGTTCAGACGCGCCGTCGCGTCGTAGCCGTACTTGGCTCCGATATTGCCGATGTTTTTCTGAAGCCTCAGCCGATCGCCGACGTCGTATTCCATCTCACGCCAGACGTCTGACTGATAAGCGGCGCTGGTCCAGATTTGCCCTGCGTCGTGGACAGTGGAGAACGAACGATTCACGACGTCGCCACCCCAGAAACTCGTCGTCGTAGCTCGCAGGTCTGCATTGTATCCCAATGCGGTTGAGAGCGTCCCGCCGACATAAATGGTGTCCAGACTTCCCCGCAGAGTGCCGATGGCGAAAGAGCGCGCCGATGCGGGGCCAGCCGCACTCGTCAGCATCCCGGCTGAGTTATAGCCATACCGGAGCCACCGATCGCCAAACGAGAACGTGTTCTTGACCGAGTCTTCCTGACCACGAGCGTTGAGGTAGCTCATTACCGTTGCAACAGGGCTTGTTGCCGTGACGACTCGGCCATTAGACGCGTAAGCCCACGACTCGGCCTGAGTGTTCGTTCCGGATTTGCTCGTGAGGCGGTGGAGAGGATCGTACCCGTAATCGATGTTTTGATTCCGCCGGTTCTTGAGCTGTTTAAGCAATCCGTCCCGGTCGTATTTCAGCGTCTCGGCCGTTCCGGTGGGATCCTTCCGACTGGTCAACCACCCCAGCGAGTTGTAGCCGAATTCATAGACCTGCGCGTTGGGATCCGTTACGCGCGTGAGGTGGAGACTGTCTCCATAGACCAGAGAGATCGTCCCGAGTGTCCCCGGCGCATTCACCAGACTCGTCGGACGGTTCAGGATGTCATAGAACGTCTTGGGCCACAGCAGTGTCGATGCGGCGGGAACGAAGACGGAATCGCGACCATAGACATCCGAGACATACTGATTCACTCTCCCACCAGGCATCGAATCCTTGTTCAGATTTCCGTTGCCGCCTAGATACCAGCTCTGGGTGAGCAGGTGGTTCATCCCGTCAGTCGCCGTGAGAACTCTGCCGCGCCAGTCGTAGGTGTACTTGGTGATCGTGCCGGTACTTCCACCTACTCGCACCGAGGCCACTCGGCCGTTCGCCCCGATGTACCTCCGGATCGTCGGCTGGTCGGTGCCCCAGATGCTGTCGGGCTCGGCGAACGCCGCGTAGCGAATATTCGTGGCGCTGGTGTTCTTGGGCCGGAGGTAGGTCGGGAGCCCGCTGCTATTGTAGAGGGTCGTGTCCGCCAGCCCGGCCGGATCCACCGTATCGAGCGTATCCCGGACCGTGGTCGGCTGGCCGTTACTGGTGCGGGTAATCCGGATCGATTTGCCGAGCGGGGTATCAATCCGGGCCGGGACACCCCATCGACCCTCATAGTAGTATTTCGTGACGTGCCCGCCAGCATCCGTGACTCTGGAGTAGTTGTCCATGCTGGTCACCGGAGGGAACGGGCTCGAGCCCGTTAAGCGAGACGGCACGACTTGCTTCTGCCACGACTGCAGCGTCACCACCGGCGCGATATTGCTCGAATCAGGATAAATCGTGATGGCCGGGTACGTGATGGTCTTCACCTTACCGGTCGAGTCGTCGTAGGCGAGAGTAGTCGCCTTGCCACGCCGATCGGTGATCGTTGAAAGCCGCGCATTTCCATCGTATCCGAAGGTGGCCGCGATGTTGTCAGGATCGCGAATCTCGGTGAGCCTCCTGCTTCCATCGACGTTCACGGTGGTACTGCGACCGAACGGGTCGGCGATCTGTGAGAGGCCGTTCGTGCCGTAGCTAAGCGTGAGGTCCAGGCTTTGCGGATCGCGAATCGTCTGGATCCGGCCACTGCCGTCATAATAGATCCAGGTCATGTTCAAGAATCGGTCATTGACCGAAGCCATTCTGCCGTTTGAATCGAACCAGACCGTGGTCGAGTCAGGATATTTCCGGAACCAGTTGCTTCCATCGTAGAGCAGATCGGCGAATTCGCCGGCGGGACGGGTGAAGGAGCTTCCCGACTTCTGGTAAAAGACCGCACTACCGTCGCCCTCGGTGATCAAGGCCGAGCCGTCTGGTTGCGCGTAGAGACGTTGAATTCCCGCGACCGTCCAACCCCGCGCAATCGCTGAGTTGTTCTCGTTCACGACGATGAGCTTCTTGAAGGTAGTGGCTCCTGCCGTCCCGTCGCTGTATTTCGACGTGACGATAACGGCGAGCTCGTACTTGCCGGTGCTCCCCATGCCATTCGCCGCTGCATCGAACTGCCCTCCAATCCGAACCCAGGCGAGCAGAGGATCACCGCTGCTGGGCGCCACGAATTTGAGGCGCGTTTCACCATTCAAGAACGTGATCAGTCCGCCACCGGACTTCTGAGCCTCCAGCCAGAACTCTTGTGGAGGGGTGCCACCACCTTCGGGATGCCGGACATCGACTATGATGAACGGCTTGGGGTCCACCCGATCGCCATGATAGACCAGCGTGACATTCCGGGGAGTGTTCAGGCTGAGGTATGGAACAGTCGACTGAGAATAGGTCGCCGCATAGCAGGACATGTTGCAGCGACTCATGTCCTGTTTCACATAAGAGTCCATCGGGCCAGTGGTCACGACCTGCGGGGCGACCCAGGATGTCGTCACGTTGTAGAGACCGTCGTCTATCGCCCCGGTCCCAGATTCCGTCGCGACCAGCGTGACGGACCCGTTCCCGGACCCGACATTGTAATAGGCCGTGACGTTGGTAGAGGCCCCGTTCGCCAGCCCGCTCACGGTCCCCGGCGGCGTGCACGAGTTCACCCATTGCCATATGGCACACGTGAACGTGTAGTTACGGCTGGATCCGCTGTTGTTGGTGACCGTAAACGTCACCGGATTTGAATAGGAGTTTTGAGAGGCGGTGGTCGCGCCTCCGTCGGGGATCACCGTTGGCCGGGTATAGCCGACGGTCACGTTGTATTTGCCATACACAATCGTTCCACCGCCCACCGGTGTCAGCTTCAACTGGACGTACCCGGACCCGTTGGTCGAGGAAACATTGAAGTTGACGGTCTTCTGAATAGTCGTCCCCGCGCCCATGTCGATGTACGTTCCTCCGGTGACGGTACAGGTTGTTACTTGCCCTCCCTTCAAGCAGGACAAGTTGGCGTCCCAGGACCGGTTCGCGCCTTTCCAGATGGTGAACGTCGCGGCGTTATTCGTGCCGCCGGGACTGGCACTGAGGGAGCCCGCTACGGGCGTCACGCAGAAATCGTCGTAGCAGGTTTGCGCCGCTGCCGAGGAGACCAAGAACAACATCGAGAGCAGAACCAGGACCGTCAGGTGTACTTAGTGGAAGTTCCCCGGACAGTTCCGGTGGTCGCCGGTTCCTAACGCTTCGTCACGCTGCCTGCGGCTGACTCATCGCCGCGAGTCCATCCTGGAATGCTTGCCACGGCGTGCGCCCTTGCGTGCGATAGCCGTGGTGACTCCGCTCCTCGTTGTAGAAGTGCAGCCAGGTGTCTAGATCCTCCTGTAACTCCTGGACGCTGACGTAGAGCTTCTTCCGCAGCGCCACACTGAAGAATTCCTCTTTCAGCGTCCGGTGAAAGCGCTCGCAGAAGCCGTTGGTCTTCGGGCTGTGCACCTTCGTGTTCCGATGCTCGATCTGCTGCACCGCGAGGTAGAGCTCGAAGGGATGGTGCAGCGGCCGGCCGCAGAACTCCCTTCCGTTGTCCGTGAGCAGGTGCTCCAGGGCAATCCCGGCGGTCTCGTAGATCGGCAGCACGCGATCGTGCAGCAGATCCACGGCCGTCATCGGGATCTTCGAGAGATAGAGCTTGGCCTGCGCCCACGAGCAGTGCGCATCCACGAAGCTCTGGGCGTAGATCCGCCCCACGCCTTTGAGCGTCCCCACGAAGTAGGTGTCCTGGCAGCCGAGATAGCCCGGCGTCGGCGCGTCGACGTGCTGCTCCGGATCGGTCAGCTGCTGCCGCTGATACCGGGCGAGCAGCTTGGCCACGCGCTCGGTCAGCGGTCCGCCGGTCGCCGCGGCCTCCCGCTCAAGCCACAACAGCCGATCGTAACGCTTCACCAGGCCGCGCCGGAGCCACACGCCGCGGACCTGGTTCGCGGTCGCCGGCACCCCGATCAGCTTCAGCTGGTCGCTGATCTTCACATAGCTGTACGTCGGGTACTCCTTGCTCATCGCGAGAATCTGCTGCTCCAGCTCGGCGGGCGTCTCATTCGGCATCCGCGGCCGTCTCCTCGCCACCGGCGCCAGGCCTTCCCGCCCGTACTTCTCGAAGGCGTCCTTGATATCGTAGAAATGACTGCGACTGATGCCGGCCACCTTGCACGCCCGGCTGATGCTCTGGAGTTCATCCGCCAGTGCTAGCATCGAGACACGGGCCTGGATAAGCTTCTCTCGGGTGCTCATCGCTCCTCCTCTGGTAAACTGGTTTGACTTGACATCTCCAGCTTACCACCGGAAAAGGGCTTTGAGCACCCTTCAGCTTTTCAGGCTGACTGTCCGCTCATCTTCCACTAAGTACACGTCAGGGGGACGCGCCGCATGGTGACTCCGGGAAAGGTTCTGCCCGGATACATGGGCACGCTCCGTGCCGAATCGTTCGGTTCGCTATGTGCAGGAAAAACAACCAGTTGTAGCGGAGGGGGACAAACGAAAAGTGGCACCTTCCACCGAGAATCCGGAGCGGTCTTACTCTTCCCTTTTCCCCTTCGCTCGGCTCAGGGCGGCGCCTCTTCCCTCCTATGCGCCGGGACCAGCACGACCAACGCCGCACTCCCCGCCACCGCCGACGCAGCGCCGAATACGAAAACCGCCGCGTGCCCGATCCGGTCCCACAACACGCCGGCGACCACACTCGAGAAGAGCTGTAGCAGTCCTACCGTCGTGCTGTACCAGCCCACCGCACTCGCGCGCATCTGCGCCGGCACGAAATCGGTGGCGAAGGCCTTGCCCACCGAACGAAAGATCCCCTGATACAGCCCGTACAGCGCAAACAACACCGCAATGAGCACGACATGCCGGGTCACCGCGAAACCCAGATAGGTGACCAGAAAGACGATGAACGACAGCAGCAGGATGTTACGCCTCCCCAACCGATCGGAGAGAAAACCCGCCGGATACGAGATCAGCGCAGCCACCAGGTTGAACGCTGCGTAGATCAGGATGGTGGCCTGCAGCGAGGCACCGATGTCCCTGGTCTGCAAAATGAGAAATGAATTACTGGAGTTACCGATCCCGAACACCGCGATCACTACCAGATACTTCCAATACGCCCTGGGGAACTGGCCGAAGTTGACCTCGAGCTTGGACTTCGCCTCGACCCGCGCGGCCTGCTCCTTGACCAGCACGATCAGGACAACGGCGAGCAGGCCGGGGATGATCGCCAAGTAGAAGATGGAGCGGATGCCGACGTGCAGCGTGCCGAGGAGCACGACGGCCAGCAGCGGTCCGAGGAAAGCCCCCAGGTTATCGCCGGCACCTTCCAGCCCGAACGCCTTGCCCCGATGCTCCTCGTCGGCGGACGCCGCGATCAACGCGTCGCGAGGAGCCGAGCGGATGCCCGAACCGAGCCGGTCCAGAAAGCGGGCACCCAACACTGCCGGCCACACCGCCGAAGCACCGATCAGCGGCTTGGAGACCGCTCCCAGCACGTATCCGGCCAGCGCGATCGGCTTGCGTTTCCGCAGCTTGTCCGACAGCCAGCCGGAGAATCCCTGCACGATATTCTGGGTTGCCTGGGCGACGCCTTCCACCAGGCCGACGACGGTACCGCCGGCTTTCAGCGTCTGGGTGAGAAAAATCGGCAGGACCGGGTAGAGCATTTCCGACGAGATGTCGGAGAAGAGACTGGCGAAGGCGAGGAGGAACGTGTTGCGGGAAAGACCCGCGAAATAACCGTCTGACCGTCTAACCGTCCAACCGTCCAACCGTCTATTCACCCAGTCCCATTCCCCACCTGATGAGACTCACCGGCAGCCCGCCGTACCTCAGCGCCGCGTCATGGAACGCCCGCAGCGAAGAGCCGTTACTCCCGGCCGCACGGTAGTCGTCGCGCAGCTTGCGGAATTCGCGCCGGCCGACGGCATAGCACAGCTGGTAGGCCGGATTGGCGCAGTACCGCCGCACCTCCGCCTCCGCATTGTGCCGGTCGAAATGCACCCGGTCCACCAACAGCTGCACCGCCTCGGCGAAGGTCATGCCGCGGGTGTGGAGGCCGACGTCCAGCACGATGCGCAACGCGCGCCACAAGAGATGCACCCGCTGGAAGAAGCGCTCCTCGGGTCCGCGATAAAAGCCTTCTTCTCCCATCATCTCCTCGCAATAGAGCGCCCACCCCTCGATCGTGAGCGGGGTACCGATCAGGCGGCGCACCGGTTGCGGCTGCGCCTGAGCGGTGAGGAACTGGAGATGATGGCCGGGGAACCCCTCGTGCAGCGCCGTCGAGGCCAGCTCGTGGACGCAGTGATCCCGCAGCATCCGCTCGCTAACCTTGGGGTCGGTATCCCCGTCCGGGGGCGTCACGAAGAAGCGTCCGGTGCGATCGGTGGAAAACGGGCCCGGAGCCTGGTAGGCGGCGAACGGCATGAGCGGCTTCAGGAACTTGGGCGTCTCGATCACGTCGAGAGGGCCGGCTGGAATCGCGACCAGGTCCCGCTCCATCACGAACCGGCGCGCGCGCTCCATTTCCGCCGCATACGCGCCGACCAGTTCACCTGCCGACGGATGATCCGCCCGCAGCCGGTCCACTACATCCGGCCATTGGGCCGAGCCGTCGATGGTCCGCGCGAGACTGACCAGATCCTGCTCCACTTCCTCCATCAGGTGATTGCCATACCGCCAAAGCTCGGGCGCCGTATCCTGCAGCGCATGCTCGAAGTGCAGCCGGAAATTGAACGCGTCCTCGCCGATGGCATAGTCGTCGGTCGCCGATGGGAGCAGCTCGTTCTCCAGATATTTCCCGAACGATTCCAGGCATTCGCTCGCGCGCCGCAGGGCGGGCCCGAATGCGTCATCATCGCCGGCCCGCAGCTGCGCTCCCACCTGGACCAGCAGGAGCTTCCCTCCCTCGGTCATCTCGATAGCGGTATCCACGAACACCCGCGGGCATTCTCCCAGCGTTTCTTCCGCCAGATCCATGAAGGTGGGAAGGGCTTCCAGCCGGTGGCGCGCCGCGCTCGCGCGATGTTCCAGCGGCCGGTCGCGCAGGACCAGGAGGTAATAGAGTCCCTCGAGGACGTGGGAAACCCAGAAGCCGGGGTCGTTGACGTGCGGCCGTTCCTTGGTGAACCGGTGGATGCTGACGCGGACGTCGTTGAGCAGCGCCGTGCGGTCGATTTCTTCTTCTACCGAGTCCGGCGATGCCTGCTCCAGGGCCGACGCGGTGGCGCGCAGTGCGGCGATATGCTGGCGGACGTCTTCTTCCGAATAATTCCCCAGGCGGGCGTCGTAATCGGTGAGTCCGGAGGCGGTAGCCGCCACCGGATCGATGTGCCACCGCAGGTCGAGGTAGGAGGCGACCACTCCAGCGAGGTTACCGGCTTCGGCCAACGCCCGCGCCTGCGGTCACCCGTTTCGCCTCGGACACGAGCCGGTGACATTCGGCCTCGGTCAGAGTCCGGTCGGCTGCCTTGGCCGCACCGAAGAGCCGCTCGCACAACGCGGCGTCGTTCGGATCGTAGCCGTGCTCTTCCAGCCAGCATTTCACGTTGGACAGGCCGGATACCGGCGAGATGTCAATTGTTTGCCTCCGGCCGAACGTGCCGGCTGGCACGCTGGAGTACACCCGGTCGGCCAGCCAGTCCTCGCCCTTCTTCCGCGCCTTGATGATGGCCGCGGCGTGAACCCCGGTGGCGGTGCGAAACGCGTCGGCGCCCATGACCGGATAGTTGGCCGGCAGCGGGATGCCGATCGCCTGTGCGGCGACCTGGCAATACTCGCCCAGCTTCGAAACGTCGTGCCGGTGCGTTCCCAGCAGGTGCAGGTTCACGATCAGCAAGTCCATTTCGGCATTACCCACGCGCTCGCCCACGCCGAGCGCGGTGGCATGCACGCGGTCTACCCCCGCCTCGATCGCGGCGAGGCAGTTGACCAGCCCCATGCCACGGTCGCGGTGCCCATGCCAGTCGATCTTCACGTCTTCGCCTGAAGGCCGCACGATCTCCTCGCGAACGAAGCGAACCAGCCGACGCACGCCGTCGGGTGTGGCGTAACCCACCGTGTCGGCCAGGCAGATCCGGCGGGCGCCCCAACCGATAGCGTTGCCGTAGAGCGCCTTCAGTGTCTCAGGCCGCGCCCGGGTGGTGTCCTCGGTCACGAACATGACCGGAAGTCCTTCCCGGACCGCGAACGTCACTGCTTCCTCGCTCGCCTTGAGCATGCGCTCGAGCGTCCAGTCTTCCGCATACTGCCGAATGGGAGAGGAACCGATGAACGTGGCCGCTTCGATCGCGAGCCCGACTTCGTGCGAGATGCGGGCAATCGGCTCGACATCCGCCACCACGGTGCGGGCCGCGCAGTTGGGTGCCAGCGGCAGCTTGTGCTCGACGATCTCCCGCGCCAGCGCGCGCACCTGCTCCACCACCCGCGACCCCGCGCCCGGCAATCCGATGTCGGCCGAAGCGATGCCGAGGTCGGCCATGAGATGGAGCAGTCGGAGCTTGATGTCGAGCGGGGGGTCGATCGCGGAGGGAGATTGCAGGCCGTCGCGGAGAGTCTCGTCGTTCAAGTCGACGCGCGCGGACTGCCAGTCGAATCCGCCCGCCGCATTCCAATCGTAAATCAGCGCAGACTCTTCCATGGTCCAAGTTTGCCCGTCCACTCCAGGGGCGTCAAGCTTCCGGATGCATCCGGAGCCGGGTAACGTCCTAAGGTCATGACGCAACCTGTGGCTTCACTGACACACCACCCGGCCCTGGTGGACGCGCGAGACCAGCTCGCCCGGACCGACGAGCTGACATTGGCCACCCAGGCGACCCTCAGCGCCATCCCCGCGCCCACCGGTGGCGAATCGGCCAGGGCGGTCGCCGTCGCGCGCGAGATGGAGCGGGTGGGGCTCCGCGACATCGGCACCGACGCAGTAGGAAACGTATCCGGCTGGCTAGGCGCGCCGGTGGAGCAACCCGCGGTCGTCGTCGCGGCTCATCTCGATACGGTATTCGGGCCCGAAGTGGATGTCTCGGTCCGCCGCACCGGAAGGCTGCTGACCGGCCCCGGGATCGCGGACAATGCCCGCGGCCTCGCCGGCATGCTGGCACTGGGTCGCGTCACGGCGACCCCCCCATGGAAGACGGTGAAGCCGGTGGCCTTCGTCGCCACGGTGGGCGAAGAGGGCGCCGGCGATCTTCGCGGTATCAAGCATCTTTTTGGAGAACGCCGGTTGGAGGCGGATTCGGTGATCGTGCTGGACGGCGCGGGTGACGACCGGATCGTGTACTCGGCGCTGGGCACCCGCCGGTTCCGGGTCACCTACCGCGGGCCCGGCGGCCACTCGTGGGCGGCGTTCGGCGTACCCAATCCTGCGCATGCCGCAGGTGCGCTCGCCCATGCCGTGGCCGCCTTCCCCCGCTCGCGCGCGCCCCGCAGCGCCTGTTCGGTGGTCGGTCTCCATGGCGGGAGCGGGCTCAACTGCATTCCCGAGTCGGCACGGGTCGAGATCGACCTGCGGAGCGAAGATCACGCCATGCTGGTCTCGCTGGAAAAGAGGATGCGCGCCCAGTCGCAGATGGCGCTGGAGCAGGAGAACGCGCGCCGGAGCGCCGGCACCGCGCCGCTGCAACTCACGATCGACGTGATCGGCGATCGTCCGTCGGGCGGCACGCCCGCTGACCATCCGCTGGTCATCGCCGGCATCGAAGCCACCCGCGCCATCGGCCGGCAACCGGGCCTGGCGACCGCGTCGACCGATGCCAACATCCCGATTTCCCTGGGAATTCCTGCGATTGCGCTGGGCGCCGGAGGCAAGGCCGGCGAGCCGCATCGCACCACGGAATGGTTCGAGAACGCAGACGGGGCGTTGGGACTGTATCGGGCTTTACTGGTACTCGCCGCGGCCGCAGGCCAGCCCTAAGGAGCCTTCGCCAACTCCTCTCCTGCCGCGATCATCTCCTTCAACCGCTGTCCCATCACTTCGGTATCATCACCCACCATCGAGCCCTCGACGGTCGAGCCCACCACCTTCGCGCGCTCCCCCACGATCGCATCCCGCAGCACACTGGTCTTCACGACCGCTCCGGCATCGATCGAGACGTTGGGCCCGATGGTACAATCTTCCAGCTCGACGCCGTCGGCGACGTAAACCGGTTCGAGCACCCGCACCTGCGCGTGGGGACGCGGGCGGCGAGCGCTGCCACTCTCCAGCAGGTGCCGGTTGGTTTCCAACACTGTCCCCACCTTTCCGCAGTCGTACCATCCGCCCACCGGGGCGGCCAGCAGCTTCTTCCCCTGGTCGACCATGTACTGAAAGGCATCGGTCAGGAAATACTCGCCGTTGACCGGCGGGCGGCTGCGGGTCCAGGTGATCCCGTCGAACAGCGTGCGCCAGTCACGGATATAGTAGAGGCCGATGTTGGCGAGCTTCGAGACCGGCTCGCTCGGCTTTTCCACGATCCGCTTCATGTAGCGGCGCTCGTCGGTCACCACCACCCCGAAGCGCTGGTAATCCTCAACTTCCTTCACCCAGATGATGCCGTCCGCGTCAACCCGGGAAATCAGGCCCAGGTCGGCATCAAAAAGCGTATCCACGAAGATGATGAGCACCGGCCCATCTACGTACGGCCGCGCCAGGTCGATCGCGCTGGCGGTGCCGTCCTGGATCTTCTGTTCGATGAATCGGGCAGGATAGTGATAATGCTGACGGACGTGGCTCTCGACCCGGTCCTTGAGATGGCCGGTGATGATGATCAGTTCTTCCACGTCGAGCTGGCCGACCTGATCCATCACGTAATCCATGACCGGCCGGCCCGCGACGCGGATCAGGGGCTTGGGGACGGTCTTGGTGAGCGGAAGGAGGCGGGTGCCTTTGCCCGCGAGCGGTATGATGACTTTCATCAGGTTCTTCCGTAGCGGTCTTTCACGCGAACCACGTCGTCGACTTCGGGAGTGGAAGCCTCCAGCAGATCGCTGGCGGTCACGGCTTCCATCTGATGCACCGTGGGTGGCGTGATGTGGTAGCTCTCGCCTTCCCGCATCCGCCGCTCGGTCAGTTTGCCGTCCACCTGCACCCGGAAAATGATCTCCCCCCGAAGGACGTGAATGGTTTCGTCCTTCCGGTTGTGGTACTGGAGGCTCAGGACCTGGCCGGGCTCGATGTGAAGAATCTTTCCGACGTAGCGGTCGGTCCGGGCCCACACCAGCTCATAGCCCCAGGGTTTCTCGACCCGGTAGGGCGGCGTGGCGTTCTCGATGGGCGGGTGCTCTGGCATGCGAGGAAAAGTAACGGCCTGCGGCAGGTTGTGAGGATACGCAAAAGGCCGCTGCGCAAGGCGCACAGCCGCGGCCGAGTATTGGGGTGAAGAACGCGCCAAAGCGCGAGGTTCTCGGCCGGCATGCCCGGGAGACCGGCCGTGATTCATGCTTGGGGAGCCGGCCGTGTACCTCGCGCGGAGGCGCGGTCGGAAGCGCAATACTCGGCGCGGCTGTGTGCCTCAGGCTGCCGCCTCCACCCTCACCGCGTCGAGCGCCTCACTCATCTCGGCCGCCGTCTGCCAGCGCGCATCACGCCCCTTGGCCAGCGCTTTGAGAATCACCGCCGCGAGGGGCCCCGGAATATCGGACACGATCTCGCGGGGATCCTGCGGCTGCGCCTCCAGATGCTTCACCATGAGGGCCGTCACGGTGGGCGCGCTGAATACCGGCTGCCCGGTGACACATTCGTAGAGAACAGCCCCGGCCGAATAGAGATCCGCCCGGGAATCGAGCTCTTCTCCCATCAACTGCTCCGGCGGCATGTACTCCGGCGTGCCGATCGCCACGCCGGCGGCGGTGAGACCCTTGGCGTCCTGTTGCTTCGATTCGGCCAGCCGGGCGATCCCGAAGTCCATCACCTTGAGGAACCCTCCCGCGTCCACCACCATGTTCTGCGGCTTGATGTCGCGGTGAATCACGCCCTGCTCGTGCGCCACTTCGAGCGCGCGACAGAGCTGCTTGCCCACCGTGATTGCGACCCCGGCGGGGAGATGACCCCGCTTCTTGATCAGATCCTTCAGGCTGGTTCCCTCGACGAACTCCATGGTGATGTAGTACATCCCGTTCACTTCGCCCAGGTCGTGGGTCCGTACCACGTTCCGATGGGTGATCCGCCGCGCCAAGCGGATCTCCTGCTTGAATCGCTCGAGGCTGGTACCGTCGGTCTGGACCGAATCGGGCTTGAGGGTCTTGATGGCCACCGGTTCGTCCAGCTCACGATCATGGGCGCGATACACGACTCCCATCCCACCGACGCCGAGCACCTTCTTGATCTCGTAACGACCGTCGAGCACGCTGCCGGCGGCGAGCATGCTCGCGGCCTGGGTCGTGGAAGGGCCGCGCCCGACCAGCGCCTGCGGTAGGGTGACCGCCGACAACTGGTCGGCGCTCAGCGTCACGGTCTTGGCGCCTGGGCCGCTCATGTACTCGATCAGGCTCTGCTTGTCCTTGAGCTCCTGTACCATGCTCTGAAAGGACGCCGCGAGCTGCCCGATTTCGTCTCGCGAGCGGACCTGGATGTCGGCGCTGTACTGGCCTTCACCCACCTGCCGGGTGGCCTCCACCAGCTGCTGGACGGGACGCGTGATCTGCCGGGCGATGACCACCGAGGAGAGCAGGGCCAGAACGATCCCGCCCACGAAGGCGATGGCGATGGTATCGCGGAGCCGGGTGAAGACCGCCAGTTCCCTGCTCCGCGACCGGAATCCGACGTACCCGCCGACCGGCGTTCCCGAAGCAGTGACCAGCGGCCCGACGATGCCGGCCAGCGTCTCGCCCTCCAGCTTCCAGCGCACATGCTCGCCGGGTTTGAGGCCGGCGAGCGAGGTCTCCATGTCGGGCGCCTGCGCCATCGCACTCCCCACCGACCCCAGCGATAGCGTGGACGCGGCGACATGAGGCGAATTGGTCGTGTCGAGCGAGACGATGACGACGTCCGAGTTGGTGTTCCGTTTGATTTCGGCCACGAAGGCGCTGTCGATCGGAACCGCGGCGACCAGCACACCATACGGCGCGCTGCCCCGCGGGGCGCCCGGGGCCATGATGGGAACGCCGACGGCCTGGTAGAGGACGTCGCCCGCGGGCCCCGGCTCGATCCAGATTCCCTGCGTCGAGTCGCCCGCCAGCGCGAGGCCGACCAGCGAACCTTCCGAGAGGTCGTCGCCGAACGCGTCCCGCCGGTTGGACCGGGCCTTGAGGATCCCGACGTTGTCGGTCAGCAAGGTCCAGTCGGCGCCGATCTGTTGCCGAAATTCGTCGGCCTGATCGAGCAGCGTGGACCGGTTGTCGGTCCGCAAGCCCTCCGAAATGCGGGCCACGTACTGCGGAACCCGGGCGAGCACGGCGGAGGCGTGAACCAGCGTGCCGCTACGGCGTTGCAGCGCGTCCTCGATGGCCGACCGGGTGGCGGCGAGCGCCTTGTCGATCGATTCGTCCGCCGCCTGGTTGGCGCGCCGGGCCGTCACCAGCAGGGCGCCACCCAGCACCACGATCACGACGGCCGCGGTCGCGAGGAAGATCTTGGTAGAGAGACCGAACCGGACGCGGCTGCTAATAGCGCGCTCCACCCTTGGAGTAGGGTTGACCGAACTTGTTGAGGTGCTCCACGAACTTGTATCCCCTCGCATCGAGCTGCACCTCGACCGCGGGAGCGCCTTGGGGACCCACCTCCAGCGCGCGGGTCACCTCCGGCGTACGCTCGTGCCAAACATGGAGAACGTATGTGCCGGGAGGAACTCCCGCGATCACGAAGGTCCCGTCGGCTGAGGGTTGCGCGTAGTGGGGGTTCTCCCGGACCACGATGAAGGCCGCCATGGTCGCGTGCACGTTGCAGTACACCCGGATCACGCCCGGACGATTGAACCTGCTCGATTTGGCCTGCCCGCGGCCATACAGCCCGAGGTCGAAGGCCCCTTCGTCCGACAGGGAGAAAACGTTGTGATTAAACGGATCGTTATTGGGAAAGGAGACCATCGAGCCCGCCGGGATCACGGTGACCCTCGGCCGGAACTCCTTGCCTTCGGTCAGTACCGTCGCAGGCTTTGCCGGAGACGGTTTCAGTCCGGGGCCTTCCAGCCAGAGGACTGTTTGTCCCACATCGGTCCCCGGCTTGTTGCCGCGTTCCATGATGCTCACCCGCCCGGTCACCGTGGCAGAGGGGGGAGCCACCGAGGAGGATAAGGTCGCCACGGCCACCGTTGCGACCCAGATCACAGCATGGCTGGCGGAAGGTCCCCGCATTAGTCTATCCACGGTCGGCAAGGGTCGTGCATTGGTCAGCGCGAAACCATGACGGGCTGAGGGGTGTCAGGCTGCGAAAACTACACAATTTCGAGCGCGGTGCGAGGGGAGACGTCATGAGCGTACGGCTGCTGTTCCCGGCTCTTGTCATCTGTACGGTTGCGCCGCTGGCAGCGCAGGAGCGGGCAGACACATCGCTGGCCGCGCGCCTCGAGCGCGCCGAACGCATGATCCAGGTGCTGCAGCAGCAGATCGCCGAGCAGGCTCAGGCGCGCGTCGAGCCGCAACACCGGAACAAGATCGAGCTGGGCGGGATCGTCCTGATGAACGGCTTCTTCAACAACGCGAAAGTGAACAACAGCGATCTCCCGACCTACGTCCTTCCGCCCGACCCGCCGGGAGGGCTGCCGGCCAGCGCGCTGGGCGCGACCGCGCGCCAGAGCGAGATCACCCTGACCGCATCCGCGCCGGACGTACTGGGGGCGTCATTCACCGGCGAGCTGGATGCCGACTTCTATGGCGGGCAGTTCCTCTTCGGACGGCTCTTCCCGCTCCTGCATCTCAAGCGGAGCCGCGCCGAGCTGCGGTGGAATCATGCGTGGCTCATGTTCGGCGAAGAAGCCCCGCCCATCTCCGACCTCAATCCCTCGACCTTCGCCGCCCGCAGCATCACCGGCTTCACCAACGCCGGCAACCTCTGGTTCTGGATTCCGCAGGTACGGGCCGGGGTGGAAGCGGGCACCGACTTTCGCCTCGGCGTGGAAGCAACCGCGCTGGCGCCGATTTCGCTGGAGAATCCGACCACCTTCGCGCCCGAGCCGGGCCGGGCCGAGCGGAGCAAACTCCCCTTTGTGGAAGCGCGTCTCCTCGCGCGGTGGAACAGTCCCAATAGCGAAGGCGAGATCGGCATCGGCGGCCACTACGGGTGGTTTGCCACGGCGGCAGATTCGTTCCTGATCTCGCGCGCGGCGGCTGCGACCGCGCGGTTCACGGTGACGCCGCACGTCGAGTTCCTGAGCGAAGCCTTCGTCGGCCAGGCCCTCGCGGGGTTGGGCGGCGGCGGCATCAGCCAGGATCTGGGCCTGAATGGTGTGCCGGTGCGCACCTATGGGGGATGGGCGCAGCTCAACTTCAAGCCCATCCCGGAAGTCGAGCTGGGAGGCGGCTACGGCTTCGACAACCCCGACAACCGGGACCTCGACGCGGCCACGGCACGGCTGCTCAATGTCACATGGGAAGGCCATCTGCACCTGAAGCCCGGGCCGCTGGTGCTCGCGCTGGAGTTCCGGAGGGTGGAAACCACCTACGGCCCGCTCAGGGGGAAGTTGTTCGCCCACCATTTCAACATCGCGACGGGATTTCAGTTTTAGGTACGTGGGGAGTGTTGCGTCGTGCGCGGTGCGTGGTGCGGATCGCCAAGAGACGCCCAAGGAAGCGCTGAAGTACCGCAGAAATACGATGCCAAGACTCGGAGCATTGGAGTCTTTCGCTCGCTAATCGGGCTGACCCCCAGCCCCAACCCGCGTCGCAGGCTCCGGTGCTAGTGTCTTGAGCGAGAGGCTTACTCACCACTCACCTGACACCTAGCGCCCAGTTACCCGTAGTATCTTCCACCATGCGCTCGCTGCTGCTCCTGCTCGCGCTGCAACTGCAGATCCCCGCCCCGGTCGGATACGTCAATGACTTCGCCGGCATCATCGCTGAACCGACCAGGCAGGCGATGCTCGCCGTGATCGACGAAGTGCGCCAGAAATCCGGCGGCGAGATCGTCGTGGTCACCCTTTCCGATCTTGGTGGGCGAGCCTCCATTGACGTTGCCCGCGATATCGGACGCCAGTGGAAGGTAGGGGCCATCGGGGGCCCCGGCGATGCGGCAAAGAACGCCGGCGTGGTGCTCCTCCTGAAGCCGGGTGTTCTTCCCGGGGACGGCAAGGCGGAAATCGCCATCGCCACCGGCTCGGGAGCCGAGGGATTCGTCACGGATGCGGCCGCCGGCCGGATTCGCGATGCCATCGGCGAGGAGGCGATCAACGCTGGACGTTACGATGCCGGATTGCTGGTCGGCGTCCAGCTTCTTGCCCAGGCATACGCTCGGGAATTCCAGTTCGAGCTTTCCGGCGCTGCCCGGCCGCCGGAGTCGGTGGCGCCCCCGCGTCCCGCGTTTCCCTTGGGCCTCATCCCGCTACTCATCTTTCTGTTCTTCTTCATCGCCATCTTGGGACGGCGAAGTGGGCGGGCACCCGGCCTGCTCTCTTCCCTGCTCTGGGTCCTCTTCTGGAGCGGTGCGGGCCGCCGGCGTGGAGGCTGGGGAGGAGGCGGTGGGCGCGGGGGCGGGA
>JACQVB010000128.1 GCA_016209985.1 Gemmatimonadota bacterium
CTCATGCCGCGACCCGCCGACCCGCCCACCCGCCGACCCGCCGTCGGGGCACATCATGCCAACCCTGAAGACGCTCGCCACCAACGAGTCCAATGAGCTTCGTTTCCGCGGCGGCCACTCGCTGTGCCAGGGATGCGGCATCCCCCTGGTGGTGCGCACCGTCCTCAACACCATCCAGACGCCAGTGGTGGTCATCAATGCGACCGGCTGTCTGGAAGTGGCGACGACCCGCTACCCGACGACTGCGTGGAACGTGCCCTGGCTGCACGTCGCCTTCGCGAACGCGAGTGCGGCGGCGAGCGGCGTCGAGGCGGCGTATCGGTCCCTGGTGCGACGTGGTGCGTTACCGAGCAAGCAGCCGATCACCTTCGTCGTGTTCGGAGGAGACGGCGGGACCTACGACATCGGACTGCAATCACTGTCCGGCGCCCTCGAGCGCGGGCACCGCTTCCTGTATGTCTGTTATGACAACCAGGCGTACCTGAACACCGGTGTGCGGCGCTCCGGCGCGACGCCGTTCGGCACCAGCACCTCGACCAGTCCGGCTGGGATCGAGAGCTTCGGGAAGCAGCAGAACCGGAAAGACCTCACCGCGATCGTGGTCGCGCACCATGTGCCGTACGTCGCGCAAGCGGCGATATCGCACTGGCAGGACCTGTCGGAGAAAGTGGCGCGGGCGACCTCGTTCGATGGCCCTTCGTTTCTCAACGTCCTCACTCCCTGCCAGCTCGGCTGGGGGCATCCGGCGCGCGACTCGGTGCGGATCGCGCGGCTCGCGGTTGGCACCTGCGTCTGGCCGCTCTTCGAGGTGGTGGCCGGACGCTACCGGCTCACGTATCGGCCTCGCCGCATACCGGCGGTGGCGGAGTGGCTCAAAGAACAGGGCCGGTTCCAGCGCCTGTTTCTCCCCGTCAACGCCGAGCGACTCGCGGCCGTCCAGCGGGATGTGGACCGGGAGTGGACGAGGTTACTGGAACGCTGTCGTCAGGATGAGGGATGGTTCGCGGAGCAACCGAATGGCGGTCCTCTCGGGCTAGACTCGTGAGGTCCCGCAGTCAGCTCCGAAAGAAGAGCAGCCACACGATGACAAAAACGGGAATCAGGATTGGCAGGGAGTATTTCCAGATGTATCCCACGAACGTGGGGCAGGCGACTCCCGCCTGCTCGGAGATGGACTTTACCATGAAGTTCGGGCCGTTTCCGATGTAGGTGTTGGCCCCGAAGAACACCGCCCCCATCGAGATCGCCAGCACGTAGCGCCAGCTCTCGGCGGTCAGCGGCAGGGCCCCGACAGCCAGGGAGGCCGCGGAGTCGAGTGGCGCGGTCCCGATCATCGCATAGACGTGCGCGGGATTGTCCACCTGCGCGCCATGGAGGCCGAATGCGGCGGTCAGGAAGTTGAGATAGGTCGGCGCGTTGTCGAGCACGCTCGAGAGGGTGCCGGTGGCCCAGAAGTATTGCCCGTAGGTGACTATGCCGAGGCTCTTGGCGTGGAGCTCCAGCCAATCCAGCGCCGGCACCATGGTGGCGAAAATGCCGGCGAACAGGATCGCAACCTCCTTGATCGGCAGGAAGTTGAAGTCGTTCTTCCCGTGGATCTCGCTGCGGGTCGTGATGTAGGAGCCCGCCGCCGCCGACCACATGATGATCTCCCGCAACATCCGGGGATGCTCCGGCACGAACACCGCGACCAGGATCACCAGCAGGAACACGCTGTTGTGCAACCCGGAGAACTCTCGCTGGTCGGGTTTCGCCTCCTCCAGACGCTCCTGTACGCTCGCCCGGCGGAAATTGCGGGAATCGATGGCGTAGAAAGCGAGCAGGAGCAGGCCCATGGCAAGCAGCCAGGGCTGCCAGGCGCGGGTGATGACCCAGAAGAACGGGATCCCCTTGAGGTACCCGAGGAAGAGAGGCGGGTCGCCGATCGGCGTCAGCGCGCCGCCGACGTTGCTGACCAGGAAGATGAAAAAGACGACATGATAGGACTGGATACGGTGGCGATTGGCCCACAGGTAGGGCCGGATCAGGAGCATCGAGGCGCCCGTCGTGCCCAACAGGTTCGCGATCACGGAGCCGAAGGCCAAGAGCAGCACGTTCTCGTGCGGCGCGCTGAGCCCGCGGATTCGCATATGGATTCCGCCCGATACCACAAACAGCGAGCCGATCAGCGAGATGAAGCTGACATACTCGTACCCGGTGTGCAGAACGCGGGGACCGTGCCCCAGCACGAACACGTAGTAGCACACCACGGCGGCACCGAGGCCCAAGGCCACCCGGGGATAATTGCGCTCCCACCAATGGCGATTGATGAACGGCACGACGGCAATCGCTGCCAGGAGGGTCACAAAGGGCAAGGCGAGCCAGAGGCCTACTTCGGGAGCGTGGCCGGGCTCGTGGTCCACGAAATTGAACGTGGCGACGAGCGCGGCGACTCCGACGATCGACGCGACGACTCCCCAGGGGCGCATCGTTCCCTTCATGCGCCAACCTCTCGTCCGCTCATTCGGGCAGTTACGCGACCTGTGACTGGACGATGTGGGCTGCGCCGGAGCGACGCCCTAGCAGGTGCTCGGCGGCTTTTGCGGGGATGCCGAACAGCGTGGTAGCCGCCGCATCTGCCGCCATGCAGTTGTCGGCCCTGACGCTGATGCTGTGTAGCGGGGTGATCCGGGGCTCGGCCGTGGCCGGGTCGAGCAGGTGGTGGTATCGCCGGCCGCGATAGTCGAAATACTGGAAATAGTCCCCCGAGGTGGCCACCGCCTGGTTGGACAGCTCCAGCGTCGTGGTGATCCGCTCGGGATCGCTCGCGGAGCGTACGCCGATGTTCCATGGATTGCCGTCTGCCGATTCACCGAGCGCATAAAGATCGCCACCGGCGTTCACCAACGCATCGCGAACGCCCCAGTCTCGCAGCGTGAGGACCGCCGCGTCCACGGCGTAGCCCTTGGCGATGCCTCCCAGATCGATCTGTACCTCCCGATCGGTGAAGCGAACGGCCGGGCGGCCCGACCAGGTGTCGAGGTCGATCGCGCGATAGAATCTCCGGTTGGCCAGCCTCCGAACGGCCGTGGCCGGGGGCGGCTCGTGACGGTGACCGACGTCCCAGGTCGCGACCACCGCGCCGACACCCGGATCAAAAGCGCCGTCGCTCGCCTCCGCCCAGTCCAGGGCAGCCCGAAGCACGCGGGCGGTCTCGCGGCTAAGCAGCACCGCCTCGCGGCCGGCTGTGAGGTTGGCCCGGCCCACTTCCGACGTGGCACTGAAGCGGCTCATGAGTCGCTCGACCCG
The DNA here is from genome assembly GCA_016209985.1 of Gemmatimonadota bacterium. Lineage (GTDB taxonomy): Bacteria > Gemmatimonadota > Gemmatimonadetes > Gemmatimonadales > GWC2-71-9 > SHZT01. Next base: position 3,289 of record JACQVB010000128.1, read on the forward strand.
GTATACGTCCTCCACCGCCGCGTCCATGGCGGCATGGGCGAATTGCCGGTCCCGGTGAGCCACGGCGATTTCCACCACCGTGCCCATCGCCGGAACAGTGCGGTGCACCAGCACCCGCTGCCGCCGCACCCAGGGTATGGTCGAAACAACGAACGCGCCCACGCCCAGCGCCAGGAATTGCCGGCGGGAAGGACGGCGTCCCTTGCTGGTTTCGAATTCGGTCATGCCTCAACTCCTCTAGAAACCCCGTTATCCCCGGCCTCGGGGCGGCGCCGGCAAGCTCCACAGCCGCCATGATCGTCGCCGACGGAGCAGTCGCCGCAGCCCGCTCCCGCGTCCTGCCGCCAAAACAGCGTGAATCCGGCGAACAGTGCCGCGCAGACCAGGATCACCAGGATCTCGGTCATCCAGAGCTCAGCAGGCCGGCGAAGCCCATGAAGGCGAGCGAGAGGCTGCCGGCGATGAGCAGAACCAGAGCGGTTCCCCGGACCGGTTGCGGGATGTTTGCCAGCTCGGAGCTTTCCCGGATTGACGCCATCAGTACCAGCGCCAGCGTGAGTCCGGCACCCGCTCCCACCGCGAAGGACAGCCCTTCGAGAAAGTCGTATCCTCGGCTGGTCTGGAAAATGGCGAGACCCAGAATGGCGCAGTTGGTGGTGATGAGCGGCAGGTAGATGCCCAGTTCCCGGAACAGGACTGGGCTCACTTTCTTGATCACCATTTCAACGATCTGTACCAGCGACGCGATCACGACGATGAACGAGATCAGCCGCAGGTACGGGGCGTAGACCAGCACGAAGGTGTTGAGCACCCACACGCACACGGCGGTCATCACCAGCACGAAGGTGTTCGCTGCCCCCATTCGCAACGCCGTGGCGATGCGGTTGGATACGCCGATGAAAGGGCAGAGTCCCAGGAACAGCATCAGGGTGAAGTTGTTCACCACCATCGCCGAGACGAAGATCCAGGTCAGCTCGCCCATTACGCCACCTTTCCGACCGTCGGTGCGCAGGCCGGTTCATTGACCGGCACGGCACGTCCTGCCTTCCGCTGCCGCCACCAGCCGACCACGAGGAGCAGGGCGCCCAGGGTGAGAAATCCGCCCGGCGGCAGCACCATGATGACCCACGGCTCGTACGACGGCCCGAAGAGGCTGCGGCCGAGCAAGGTCCCACTCCCGAGGATTTCCCGGATCGTGCCCATGAGCAGCAGCGTGAGGATGAACCCGAATCCCATGCCGAGGGCGTCCAGCGCCGAGCGGCCCACGGATTGCCTGGACGCGAATGCTTCCGCCCGAGCCAGGATGATGCAATTGACCACGATCAGCGGCACGAATGCGCCGAGGCTCTTGTGGATTGCTGGGGCCACCGCCTCCAGCGTCATGTCGGCCACCGTTACGAATGTGGCGATGATCAGGACGAAGGTGGCAATCCGAACCTGATCCGGCACCCACCGCCTGATCCCGGAAACCAGTACGCAGGAGCCGACCAGGACGAACAGGGTGGCCAGACCCATGGCGATGCTGTTGGCGACGCTGTTGGTCACCGCCAGCGTGGGACACATGCCCAGTACCTGAACCAGGACCGGGTTCTCCTTCCACACGCCCCGCAGCAGATCCTCCCGCGGTGCCACCGGCCGGCGGGCGCGAGGCGCCACCGGTGCCCCGTGCGTCATGGAGGCCGGCTCGACGGCGCCGTGGGTCATTGAGTGGCGTTCCGGGCGTAGGCGTCCATGATCGGACCGAGGCGGGCGATGGTCTGGTTGATCGCGCGGATCACCGTGCGCGATGAGATGGTGGCACCGGTGATCATGTCCACCTGGCTGGCGTCGCCTGCTTTGCCGCTTCCCCGCTTGACGCCGTTCAGGGGTACGGCGGCTCCCTCGAATTCCCCGATGAAGGCAGAGTCCTTGAGGATCTTGTCTCCCAATCCCGGCGTTTCCTTGCTTTCCAGGACCTTCATGGCCATGAGGTGGCCGGTCTTCGGGTCGTAACCGAAGATCAGCCTGATCACGTCCTGGAAGCCCGGCTCCGCGGCGGCAACGGCGAATCCCACGGAGCCGCCGTTACCCCGATGCCCGAGGTAGACCTGCTCGAGCTTGGTTCGATCCAGGCCGGCGGCCGGCTCGGTCTCCAATTTGCCGTCCACGAGGTAGAGAGTGTCGTACGAGTCGGGCTCCTTCAGCACCTCGTTGATCGCCTGCCTCAGCACCTCGGCCTTGTGGGCCTGGATCGATGGCTGGGTCCACCGGAAAACGACCACGATGAGCAGGCCGGCCAACGCACCCAGACCACCCAGGGTGGTGACCAGGCGCGACGTGCGGACATCGGCCGCCGCGGGCTGGCCGGTTCCGGCGGGGTCGGTCACCGCACCCCCGTTACTCGCCCCGTCCCGAAGACGCGCGGCTGGGTGACGCGGTTGATGAAGGGGACCATGGCGTTCATCAGGAGGATGCCGTACATGACGCCCTCGGCCAGCCCCCCCCAGATTCTGATCACGACCACCAGCACGCCGATGCCGGCGCCGAAGATCCAGCTTCCCAGGTTGGTCACCGGCGACGTGACCATATCGGTGGCCATGTAGGTCGCGCCCAGCACCAGACCGCCGGAAAACAGCATGAAGGCCGGTGCGGGGAACCGTGGCGCATCGAGGAGGTGGAGCATCTCCGCCAGGATGGCCACCGCGGCGAAGACGCTCACCGGGATTCGCCAGTTGAGGTAGTTCTTGAGCGCGAGATACGTCCCGCAGAGCAGGATGACCAACGCGGAGGTTTCTCCCAGCGATCCGCCCGTGGTGCCGAAGAACAAGTCGGAGACCGGTGTCCCGGCGTGCTCGAACTTCATCAGGCCGAGCGGTGTTGCTCCAGTGATCGCGTCGGTGGCTCCGGCGCTCATCAGCGGCAGCGCGAGGTTGTCCCCCCGCAGTTCCCACCAGGTGCCGCCCGGCTTGGGCCAGGTCGTCAGTGCGACGGGGAACGCCGCCTGGAGAAACGCGCGGCCCAGGAGCGCGGGGTTGAAGACGTTCTGTCCCAGCCCGCCGAAGATCAGCTTACCGAAGCCGATGGCGAAGGCACCGCCCACGAACGCCATCCAGATCGGCAGGCCGGCCGGTAGCGTCAGGCCGAGCAGGATGCCGGTGATCATGGCGGACCCGTCGAGCAGGGTGCGGCCCTTCCCGAACCAGAACTCCGTGACCAGCGCTCCCAGTGTGGCGGCGGCCACCACCAGCAGCGCGCTCACACCGAAGAAGTAGCTCGCGGCAGCGAGGACCGGCCCGAGACTCGCGACCACCGTCCACATGATTCGTGGAGTGGAATCGGGGGTCGAGAGATGCGGTGAGGCGGTGACGACCAACGGGTTGGATGAGCTCATGCCGCGCTCTGCCGCTGGCGGATCGCCACCCGGGCCGCCTGGAACAGCTGCGGAAGCGGGATGTTCGAGGGGCAGGCGTAGGAGCAGCATCCACACAGCATGCAGTCGGCCAGGTGATTCGCCGTCATCTCGTCGTACCGCCCCGCCAGGGCCAGGCTGCCCAGCAACTGGGGATTGAGAAATACCGGGCAGGCGTCCAGGCAACGGCCGCAGCGGATGCAGGGGTAGGATTCCTCCGCCTTGCAGTCGGATTCGGTGAGCACCACGACCCCGGTCGTTCCCTTGAGCAGCGGGACATCGAGGTTGGCCTGGGCGACGCCCATCATCGGGCCTCCGAACACCACCTCACGCGCGTCCGGGGTCATCCCGCCGCAGGCGTCCAGCAGATAACGCAGAGGCGTCCCGACCGGCACGATCAGGTTGGAGGGCCGCCGGATGCCGCGGCCGGTGACGGTCACGATCCGCTCGATGAGGGGCAGGCCGGTCTCGAACACTTCGGCGATGGTCGCCACCGACGCGATGTTCTGCACCACGGTGCCCACATGCAGCGGCAGCTTCCCCGAGGGGACTTCACGGCCCACCAGGGCCCTGATCAGCATCTTCTCAGCGCCCTGCGGATACTTGACCGTGAGCGGCTGCACCGCGACGTCGATGTCGCCGGGCAGCGAGGATCGCAGCGCCGCGATCGCGTCGGGCTTGTTTCGCTCGATCCCGATCACGGCCCGGCGCACGCCGAGGCACTGCATCATGATCCGCACGCCCAAGTGCACCCGCTGGGGATACTCCACCATGGTGCGATGATCGGTGGTCAGGTACGGCTCGCACTCGCAACCGTTGATGATCAGGACATCGATCGCCTGGTCCTTGGGCGGGGACAGCTTGACGTGGGTCGGGAACGCCGCTCCGCCGAGCCCCACCACCCCCGCTTTGCGTATGGCTTCGATCAGTTGCTCGCGAGTGAGTCCCTTCCAGTCCGGGACGATGCGCGGCCGCGGCGCCTGCGGGGAGTATGGCTCGACCGCTATCCGAACGGCCGGAGCGAAGCTGCCGTCCGGGTGAGGCCATAGGCCCACCGCATCGACCCGTCCGGCGGCCGAGGCGTGGACCGGCGAGGACATCCAGCCATCCGCCTCCGCGACCGTGTCGCCCCGCTCGACCCGGTCACCCGGCTTGACGATCGCCTTGGCCGGTTTGCCGGTGTGCTGCCGGAGCGGGAGGATCACCTCTTCCGGGTAGGGCAGGCGGCGGATGGCCGCGCTCCGCGTGAGCGCCTTGAGGTCCGGCGGGTGCACCCCGTGTCGGAAACTGAAGCGCGGGATCACGCGGTCCTCACGCGAACCGTTCCGCTCGCTTGAGCCACTTGGTCAGGTCCCGCTCCTTGGGATTCAGCGGCGTTCCGGGGTGGATGATCGCGACCGGACACCGCTCGGCGGCAAGCACCAGCTCGCGGAACGTCCCGGCCCGCGGGTCCTTGATGTACGCCTGCTTCTTGTCGTTGTAGGCGAACAGCTTGTTGTTGAGGTTGGTGCACTCATCGCAGGTGGTGCACCGCGCCGTGTCGATATAGGCCTCGACGACCAGCTCTTCGGTTGCCTGGGCCGCGGTGACCGTGGCAGGTGCCGCAGCCGGAGCGGCGGGAGCCGGCGCGGCGGCCTTGGCGGTGGCAGGCTCCGGTGCGACGACCACGGCCGCCCCGCCGTTCCCATCCGCGCCCGAGGTCAGGTCCGTCGGGATCGCCGGTGCCCGGGCGATCAAGTCCTCCAGCCGGTCGGTGGTGCTTCCGGCGCGCAGCAACGCGTCCGCCATGCGCCGCGCGATGATCTTGGGGAAGCGGGTCCGCAGGTCCGCCAGCTTGCCCTCGTACTCGCTCTTCATGGCCGCGAGCCGGCGCTCGAATTCGCCTTCCAGTTCCTGCTCCACCACGCCGCGGGCCACCGGCGGGACCTCACGTCCCGCCAACTGCTTGAGGAGTGACCAGTACTGCAGCCGCTCCTCCGCGAGCTGCACGATCTCGGTGGACACCAGCGCCCGCCCTAGCTTCCGGTCGGGCTGCAGCGCGCAGATGAACGGCTTCTTCTCTTCACGTTCTTCCCGGGACAGCCCCAGGAATTCGTGGAACGGCACCAGTTCCTCGGGCGGGGTATCGGCCGGAACCCGCCGGAAGTGTTTGCGGAACCGGCTCTCCGTCGCGGCCCAATCGGCGGCGGTGAGCGGAAGCGTCATCACCTGCTCGCGCCCCTCGTCATCGAGGTAGCGCAGGTCGTAGGCCGGCCAGGGGTCGTCCAGCGACGGGTTGCCGTCCAGGTTGAGGCGATCGGCGAGCGCCGGCCCCTGGTCGGGATCGTACACCAGGAGCGGAAACGCCCGAGCTTCCAGGGCGAGACGTGCCGCGCGCGTCGCGGCGTCGTCGCCCAGCCCGTGCTCGGGTGGGCAGGGGCAATGCAGCACGAAGACCGCGGGTCGCCGCGATTGGAGCCCCCGCAGCACACCGCCCAGCAGATGCGCCGGCGCGGCTTGCGAGCCCTGGAGCACGAACACGTTGCGGTGCGCGATGGAAATCAGGCCCAGCTCCTTGCGCACCTCCTCCTTACCGTGCTGGTAGGCGCCGAAGGCCGCCATGTCGGACACCTGGCCGGTGAAGCCGCTGGTGCACGCCTGCCCGCCGGTGTTGGAGTAGACCTGGGTGTCCAGCACGATCACGCGAAGCGGTTTCCCCGACGCCATAAGGCGGGACAGGTTCTGGAACCCGATATCCAGCATGGCCCCATCGCCTCCGACCGCGCAGATCGGCGGGCACATCCCGAACTCCTCGTCGGTGAACTGCCGCCAGTCGAACCTGGTGAAGAACGACTCGTGGGTCCTGGCGTCGTACTGGTCCGCCAGCTCCAGTTCCGCCCGGCGCACCTCGATGAACCCGTCGGCCATCTTCCGCATGTGGCCCTCGAAGATGCCGATGGCGATCGATGGCGCGTCCTGAAACAGATGATTGACCCAGGGGAAGGGATACGGATTGTACGGGTAGGTGCTTCCCCACACCGAGGAGCAGCCCGTCGCGTTCGCGATCCCCAGGGTCGCGCGGCCCTTCCCGCTCGGGCCGGCGGTGTAACGCCAACGCAAGTCCTTGAGTTGGCCGATCACTCGGGAGATCCGGTCCACCCGCTCCCGCTTGGTGCCCTCCAGCGGAATCTCCACCCGGCCGGCCTGGGGAACTGCGACCGCTTCCAGGTTGGCGTCCGCCGCGAGCAACTCGCGGGCTTTGTGGTCCAGCCGGGCAATCAGGTCGTCGAGCCGTTCCACGTGCTTACGGACCCGCGGAATCATCAGGGCGTTGACCGCCGACAGGACCACGTGCATCGCAGTCTTCTCCCCGCATCCCATACATGCGCCGTCGCCACCGAACATCGAGCGGTAGGTCTCCTTGCGCAGCAGCAGGGAAGACAGCACCCCGATGCCCTGTTCGAGGTCGCTCACGTTGATGTAGCGGGGGTTGGTGTCGGGCAGGAGCTGCCACAGCGACAGGTTGCGCCGCAGCTGGTCCACGATGGACTCGGTCTGCCGCACCGTGACCAGCGCTCCGTCGGGACAGACCTCGACGCAGAGATTGCAGCCCTTGCACGCCTCCGGATTGATGACGATCGAGAGCAGCCCGCCCGTTCCCTTGGCGCGCGACTCGGGGACCTCGAAGAACGGCTTGGTCCGTGCCAGCGGGAAGTCGGCCAGCGTCGCGTAGAGCGGCGCGAACTCCGCGTCCATGGCCGCCCGGCGCTCGGGATCGGGATTCAGCTTGTCCACTACGATGCGGTAGGCGGCCGAGAGCACCTCGCCGAAGCCGGTGAACGGGACGCCGGTGAGGATCCGGTGTGCTTCCCGTGCCAACGGCTTGGCGATCGGGCGCAGCCGGTCGACCGATTGGGTCTGCGAGACCCGGGCGAGGCCGGCCTCGATGAGCTCGTCGGCCGAGTTCACCAGCGCCGGAATGGCCGCGTCGGGACATTGGACCCAGCACTGGCTGCACCCGGTGCACTTCTCCGCCAGGAAGCTTGGGACCTCGAAGCGAACATCGGTCATGTCGCGGATGGTGCTGGTAGCCGCGGGAATGGCGCTGAGCGCGGCGAACGGGTCGGCGATCCCGTCCTGCCCGGTGCGATAGAGATATCCGACCTGTTCCCAGAAACGGCCCGGATTGCCCGTCCCGGGCTCCATGCCGGTGCCGTCGAGCAGTGCGGGCAGCACCGGCAACGCGCCCAGCTCCCGTTCCTTGTCCTTGAGCGGTGCCAGATCGAGTGCGCGGACCTCGTCGTAGCCGCGCTGGATGACCCGCAGGTTGTCCTCCACGACCTGCTGGCCCAGGTGTCCGAACTTCTTCTTGAGCTGGGTCCCGATGCCGGCGAACAACCGCGCGCGGTCCAGGCCTTCCCGGGCCGCGAGCGGGGAAGCGTGGAAGAAGGCCCCGAGGAACGCCGCGCCCTGCATCCGGTAGCGCAGCTCCGCGTCCGAGGCTTCGGACGTGGCGATCTTGAACCCGTCCAGGTAGAAGACGCTGATCTTCCGCGCGCGGATCTCGCGCTGCGCGGCCGCGGGGAAGGTCTCCCACAGAGCCTGCGGCTCGAGATCGGTCTGGATGACGAAGACGCCGCCGTCCGCCAGTCCGGCGACCGGATTGGAGTGCCGGAACACGTTGGGGTCGGGTGACAGCACCACGTCGACGTGCTTCAGCTCGCAGTTGAGCCGCACCGCCTCGCGCGACAGCGTGGCGTAGAACGTCGTGGGCTGCCCCTTTTTCTCGGATCCGTATTTGGGATTCGCCTTGATCTGCAGTCCCAACAGCTCGGACGCCGTCATCGCCAGGTTCTTGCCCATCGTGATCGCGCCCCACCCGCCTACCGAATGGATCCGCACCGCCAGCGATCCCGGCGGCTGCAGGTTGAGGTCCCCCGAGGGCGGGAGCGCCAGCGAGCTCAGGTGGGGATAACTCTCCAGCAGTTGCTGCTGCCAGATCTGCAGCTTGGGCAGGCGGGTGTCCGGGCGCACGAATTCGATCCCCAGATAGAACTGGCGCAGGCGCCGGGCGCCTTCCACCATGTTTTCGACCGCCGCCAGCAGGTCGCTTGGCTGGACGTCGCGGCTGCCGAGTCCGAAGCAGCCGGAGAAGAACTCCGGCACGTCCTCGCTACGGCAGGCGGCGAGCCCGGGGTGCGGCCGGCCGTTCTTGGATCTGCCGTTTTCCACCGCCTGGGACATCGCGGCGCGGATTTCCCGCAATAGCGGCGGATCGACCGCCAGAGGTTGATCGGTCCGCTCCAGGACGGTCACGGCCCGCTTGCCCCGAAGGAGCTGCGAGATCAGATCGGCCGGGAAGGGGCGGAACATCGTGACGTTCACCACGCCCAGTTTGATCCCGCGGGTCTCCCGGAGATGGTCACACAGCGCTTCGGCGTTCCACACCACCGACCCCTGCCCCACGAGCACGTAGTCCGCGTCCTCGGTTCGGTAGCCGGTTGCACGGGCATAGCGGCGGCCGGTGAGCGCGGCAAACTCCTCGAACGCCCGGTCGGCCAGCTGGGCGATATGATCGAAGTAGAAGGGGCGTTGGGCGGCCACGCCCTGTGCGTAGCTGTCCTGGTTCTGCACCACGCCCAGCATGGCCGGGTAATCGAGATCGAACAGCTCCGGAATTCTCCGGCGGCGCTCACCGAACACCAGGCGCTGCGCGGGGGTGGGCGAGTCGATCAGGTCGGCAGGGTCACCCAGGTACTCCCGGATCAGGTCCGGCTCCGGCAGGCGGACCGACTCGATGATGTGGCTAGTGAGGAATCCGTCCTGGGCGCAGATGCCGGGGTTCAGCGACAGCTCCGCGATTCGATGCGCGATCAGATTCAGGTCGGCGACTTCCTGGACGTTTTTCCCGAAGACCTGAAAGAACCCGGTGTCGTCGACCGCATGGTAATCGTCGTGGCCCGCGTGAACGTTGAGCGCGTGCTTGGACATCGCGCTGCAGGCGATGTTGAGCACGTAGGTTAGCCGTTTCCCTGCCGCGGCGTACAGCGACTCGTGCATGTAGGCGATGCCCTGGCCGCTCGAGAAGTTGGTGGCCCGGAGCCCTACCAGACTCAACCCCGCCGTCACCGCGGCCGCAGCGTGCTCGCCTTCGGGCTCGAAAAACAACAGTCGCCGGCCGTTGACGTTGGTCTTGCCCTCGGCGGCCGCCACCGCCCACCCCTCCCCCATCTGGGTCGAGGGGGTGATGGGATACGCGCCAGCCGCTTCGCTGGCGGCGGTCTCCATACTCACGACCGCAGCGCTGCCATCAACGGCGGTCGGAATGCCGGGGTACTTCGGGGCGGCCGGAGCCGGGTTTTTCCACAGCTTCATGTGAGGACAACCTCCGCGGCGGCGTTGTGGGACGGCACGAACTGCCGATTCTCCACCCAGGCGATGGCGCCGGTGGGACAGCGCTGCATCGCCTCGGGTCCCGCGAGCTCGTTCAGGTTGTAGTCCACCACCGCCAACCCATTCACCATTTGGATCACGCCGGGGGCGGCGTCGAGCACGCATTTGCCGCAGGCGTTACACGCCACTCGACACAGGGCTTCGGCCGCCTCGCCCGCGAGCGGGCTCTTGCACTGAACGATGAGCTTGTGGTCCAGCGGGAGAATCACGAAGAGGTCGCGGGGGCAGGCCCGCACGCAGTCACCGCAGGCAGTGCATCGCTCCGGGATGACCACCGGAAGCGCCACTTCGTTCAGGTACATCGCGTCGAAGGTGCAGGCCTTCACGCAGTCGGCGAGGCCAAGGCATCCCCAGGGGCAGGCCTTGCCGCCGCCCGCCACGGCAGCCGCGGCCCGACAAGTCTGGAGCCCGACGTAGCCGGCGAGCTGCGGCGCCACGTCCGAGCCGCCGGCGCACAACAGCCGCGCGGTCCGGCGATGGACGTCACCCTCCTCGACGCCGAGATACGCGGCGACGTCCGCGCGGTTGTCGTCGCTGATCACGGTGCACGACGCCGGTTTTGCCGCGCGGGCTACCAGCTTTTCCGCCAGATCCCGGCAGCCGGCGAAGCCGCAGGCGCCACAGTTGGTTCCCGGCAGCAAGCCGACCACCGCATCGACGCGCGGATCCTCCCACACCTTGAAACGACGATAGACCAGCGCGATGAGCACGGCGAAGAGGACGCCGACGGCGGCGAGAATCAGCGCGGAGAGCAGGATCTCCATGTCACCCGAGATCACTCAGCGACGTCTGACTCAACAGCCAGGCGGCCAGCCGGTCGGCCGGGTCGGCGGGGGCACTGGGTGCGGTGGCGGCTCCGGCGGAAGGCTTGGTGACCAGCGCGTGAAGCTGCCGCAATTCTTCCATCTGTTGAAACGCGCTGCGGCCCCCGATCGCCACCCGCGGCTCGCGCTCCGGCACCCGAAGAACGGAGAGCCGATTCCACAACTCCGGACCCGCCGCCGGGTCGTGAACGAACCAGGCCGCACTTTCCGAGACCAGGGCGGCCACTCCCGGGCCCGGGTGGTCGGCGAGTCGCTGAACACCCTCCACCTCACCGGTCTGCAGCACAAAAGTTCCGGGCGTGATGAGGCGGACCAGCGGCGCCGGCGCCGACGTGCCCCGCACCAGCAGGACGATTCGCACGCCCCCGTCCAGGAACTCCGCCAGACCCTCGACGTGGAGGTCATCTCCCGCCAGGTCGAGCACCAGCGGCGGAGCCAGCCGGCGTTCGGCCTTGGTCCATCGGTGGAACGGGTACACCGCCAGCGACCCCGTGACCTGGGGCGGCGGGAGCTGTCCCGCCTTGGCGCGCTCCGCGACCCGGGCCGCCGCAAACGCCCGGCCGATCTCGGCGAGCGCCGATGCTACCACCGCGGCCGGATCCTCACCCGCCGGAACCGACCACTGGATCAGGTCGTCTTTGCGGCCGACCAGCTCGACCAGGGTCTCGTGTGCGCTTTCGACGGCTTCCATCATGCTCGGCTCAATCGGCCCGGAGTTGCCCAGTCGCGCCACAAAACGGTGCAGATCGATCCGCTTCGAGGCAAACGGCCCCAACTCGGCCTTCACCCTGTCCACCCGCAACTCCTCGGAGGCCTGGTGCGACTCCAGGTAGACGCGGAGCTGTTCGGCTGCCGTCACCAGGGCCGATTGGAAAGCGGCGAAGGGCCGGGCCAACGCCCGGAGCGTCGGCTCGAGTCGGGGGTCGGGGGGCTCAGAGGGCATAACGATCCAGTTCCGCGTTGAGGAGCGCCACTCTCTGGTCGGCAGCTATCGTCGTCGGCCGGCGGGTTTCCTCGTATCGCGGGAGTGTCGGGTTTCGATAGAACAGGCCCAGCCGGAAGGCTCCTTCGTCGTCGGCCAGCCGGCGAGCAGTATCCAGGTCGGATGGGTCGTGAGGGGTCTTCCGCTGGTACAGTTGGTCCAGCTCCGGCACCACGATGCCGTTCGGGTGAACCAGAAGCTCGACCTTGCTCGGGTCCCGCACGGCCTGCTGGAAGATCTCAACCGTGTACTGTGGGCAACGCTGCAGGACGCGGACGAACGAGAAGCCGCGGTGTCGGTAGGCCGCCTGCAGCGTCGCGAACAGGTGCGCCGGCACCCAATCGGCGGTCTGGGCGACGAAAGAAGCGTTGGTCACTCCCAGGGTGACCGACAACGGGTTCAGCGGCGGGAGGTAGGCCCCCTGGGGCTGGGTATTGCTGGGATATCCCTTGGGGCTCGTGGGCGAAGTCTGATTCTTGGTGAGCCCGTACACCTGATTGTCGAGCATCAGCGCTACCATGTCCACGTTGTAGCGGATGGCATGGATCCAATGCGCCGCGCCAATGGAGCAGCAATCTCCGTCCCCCATCACCACGAAGACTCGCAGGTCGGGACGGTGGAGCTTGATTCCGGTGGCCACCGGCAGCGCCCGTCCGTGGATCCCGTGAAAGCCGTAGGTGTGCAGGTAGTGTGGGAAGCGGCTGGCGCATCCGATACCCGACACGAACATGGTCTGCTCGGGAGCCAGTTGCTCGCTTTCCAGCAGCCGTTGGACCGCCGTGAGCACCGCGTGATCCCCGCAGCCCGGGCACCAGCGCGCCACCGCGCCGGTGTAGTCCTCCAGATCGAATTCGCGATCCTCTTCCATGGTCGTAAAGAGGAGAGAGCCGGTCATCGTGTCTTCTCCCCGTTGCGCTGCCCGACACTGGCGCGGATGGCCTGCAGGATGCGGCCCGGACGGAGCGGCTCGCCGGGTACTCGGGTCCAGCAATCCACGTCCACCAGCGTCTGCGCCCGGAGCAGCCAGCAGAGTTGTCCTCGGCGCCGGTTTTCCTCCGTGATGAAAGGATCATCCGGTTCGTCGCTGTAGTTGATCTCCACGGTGATCACTTTGCCAAAACGACCGAAGATCTCCGAAAGCCCGGGCTCGAGCGGGGAAAGGAACCGCAGATGCAGCGACGATGCGGCCAGGCCCTCACGGCGCGCGCGGTCCACCGCTTCTTCGATCGCGCCCTTGGTGCTGCCCCATCCCACGATCAGGAGATCGCCGGAAGGAGGGCCATAGACCGATGGCGGCGCCAGCATCTGCTGGAACACCGCCAGCTTGCGGCTGCGCATGGCGGAGCCACGCTGGTGGACGTCGGGGGTGTGGGCCACCTTGCTCGCTTCATCGTGTGAGAGGCCGGTCACGGTGTGCATGCCGCCGGGCTGGCCGGGAAGGAACCGGTGTGACAAGCCGCTCGCGGGGTCCCACTCGTAGGGTCGAACCCCTTCCGGCGCCGGGCCGAGGTCGATAGGCGGTGCCTGCCAGCGGACGTCCAGGGTGGGCCGAGGGAACGGCTGCTGACCGGTGGCGAGATTGGCATCCGACAGGATGATCACCGGGCAACGGAACGCCTCGGCGAGCCGCCGGGCGGTGGTCGGGCTGTGAAAACACTCCTCGATGGTGGCGGGCGCGAGCACGATCTTGGGCGTGTCACCGGGCTGCCCGAAAACGGCCGCCAGCAAATCCGACTGTTCCACCTTGGTCGGCAGCCCGGTGCTGGGGCCGCCGCGCTGTACGTCCATCACCACCAGGGGGATCTCGGTCATGCCGGCCAGACCGATGAACTCGGTCTTCAGGGCCAGGCCAGGCCCGGACGTCACGGTGAACGCCACCTTGCCTGCATAGGACGCTCCGATCGCGACGCCGCAGGCGGCGATTTCATCCTCGGCCTGGTGAACGACTCCACCGAACTTCTCGAAGATCGCGCCCAGATAGTGCGAAACCGACGTAGCCGGGGTGATGGGATACATGGCGCACAGCTCCATCCCGGCGGCGACCGCTCCCAGAGCCAGGGCCTGGTTCCCGTTCATGACCACCATGGCGCGCTCGGGCTTGCTCGCCGGAACCTCCAGCCGGAAAGCGAGGTTCTCACCTGCCCAGCGGTGTCCCAGCTCCAACAGGGCCACATTGGTGTCGCGCACTTCCTGCGACTTCTTCCGGAATTGATGCACGACGAGCTGCCGGGCCAGATCGAGATCGCGGGAGTAGAGATGGATCAGCATCCCCAGGACGAACATGTTCTTGCCGAGCCGCGGCTCGTCGGTGACGCTGAGGCACTGCTCCTCCATCGGGACACCGATCACGCGGTAGGAACGGGTCCCTAGCTCCGCCATGGCCGTTTCCCAGGCCTGCCGCACCGTTTCATCAGGGTGGCTGGCCCACATGTTTTCGATCAGGATGACCGCATCGGGTGCGAGGGCGTCGAGCCGGTGTCGTGCCAGGAGCACCTGCTCATTGAAGGCCACTACCAGATTGGTCGCGTCGCCCCAGTTCGTGACCGGCTGGGTCCCCACCCGAATGCGATTTCCGCTAGCGCTGCCGAGGGTCCGGGGGGGCGGTTGGATCTCCGCCGGAATGATCTCTACCGTCCATATGCCGTTGCCCATGCGGGCGCAGACCGTGCCAAAAATCTGGCCGCACTTCTGAGCCCCCTCACCGGCGTCGGAGACGACCTCCAGGGTATGCTCGGGCAACGTGATGGTGGTGGGCTCCATCGTACCCTGAGCAGATCGGTCTTGGGGCTGGGGAATGACGACTGCGGCGCCATTGGCCGCGGGGAAGCCTTGGGACACGTGCTCCGCCTTCCAGAATCAGCTGCATTTACCAGTGTGATTCGGGTAAGGGGAGGTTACATGAACCTTTATTAAGGAAAACTAAGCTAATCATGAACGGCTTCATATTTCGAGGTGCAGACTGCAAACGCAGGACAGAGGCCTCGCGCGGCCGTTTCTGGGTGAGCCTCGAGCGGACGCGATCACGCTCGAGTCGGCGCGGGTCGCCTGCTGGCCCGGGCCGGCCCTCCCGCAGTTCGAGATTCCACGCGAAGAGAACTTCACGGATACCGCCTGGGATCATTCACCCGCATCCCTGTACCCTGAAAGACGACGCGGCGTTGAGCCGTGTCTCCTGGATTCTTGGCCGCTGCCGCGCGGGCCAAGGGCCTGCTGACCGACGCGCAGCGGGCTAAGGTCGACTCCTGCGCGGGAGGTTCCATGAAGCGGACTTTCGTCTTCTCGGCACTGTTTCTCGCGGGAGCCATTGCCCTCGCCGGCCAGACCCGTTCTCCCAACCCCGAGCTCCGCCCCTATGCCGGCGTGTCGCTGCCCATCGGCAACGAAGCCACCTTCTTGAAGGCGGGCACGCTGTTCGGGATCCAGGGGGCGATCGAGCTCCTCCCAACGCTCACCGTGGTCGGATCGTTCGGCTGGAGCCCCGGGCAGGACAAGTACTCGGTCTCCGACGTCGGCCTCGACGTGCTCGAATCCAACGCCGGACTGGAAGTGAGCACCACCAAACCGTTCGGCGACGAGTGGCGCATCAAGCCGTTCATCGGGATCGGGGCAGGGGTGCGCACGTACCGATTTCACGATGTTGCGCTGTCGGACCATACCGGTGCTGCCGGCTACGGAGCCCTCGGCACCGAGTTCCAGGTGGGAATCACGGCGCTCAGACTAGAGGCTCGGAATAACGTCTTTCACTATGCCTCACCGTTCGCCGGCGGGATCGCGAGGACCGCCACTGACGTCGAGTTGAGCGCCGGCATTGCCTATCACCTCCGGTAGGCCGGCTGAAAGGGCGGGGGCGAGGAGGCGCGCCATGTTGATCGAACAGTGTCTGCCCGCATTCGACGTGACCGAGGTCTGCGAGAAGGATGTGGACGCCTCCGCGGCCGAGACGTACGGGGCGATCCGGGTGGCGGATCTTCGTTGCCCCGTCGTCAATGCCCCGGTCGCCCTCCGCCAGATTCCCCTGCGTATCGGTCGGGCCCGTCGCCGCGAATCTCCGGCTTCACCGGTGAGACCGGTCCTGCCAGGGACCATCGCCGGGGGCGGATTTCACTGGACCCGGCTCGCGGAAGAGCCCGATGTGGAAGTCGTGCTCGGTGCGGTGGGCCGTTTCTGGCAACACGATCATGACGGCCGGCCGATCACGCGGGAGGAGTTTGTGCCGTTTCAGGAGCCGGGCTACGCCAAGGTGGCGCTCAGCCTGAGTCTGCGGCCCTCTCCGTCGGGCCGGACCATCATCCGATACGAGGCGCGTACCGCCACGACCGACGCCGCTGCGGAGCGCACGTTCCGGCGGTACTGGCGCCTGATCCATGAGGATGTGCACGCGTGCATGGAAGGCGCGCTGGAGCGGATCAAGGCGGAAGCCGAGCGCCACGTCCTCACGGTGAGCTGAACCGTCGAGGTTGCCAGGCGGGAGGGGGGACGGACCGATACCTCCCGGGACCACGATTCCACCGACTGGGCTGCGGTCGATCGTTTTGCCGGGGAGCTGGCCCTCGCGTTCCAGCCGCTCCCAGCGCCGGCGGGAGCGCGACCGTAAGGCCCGGTGCTGTCGCCTTTCCCGCCGCGGCGGTACAATCCGAATCGCCATTGACGCTATCTCTCAACCTGCTCGTACCGGAGGCGGGATCACTCATGCTGATCAGCAAAGAGATGAACGACCAGATGAACGCGCAGATCGGAAACGAGTTCGGGGCCTCAATGCAATACGTCAATATCGCGTCCTACTTCGACAACGCCGGTCTTCCCGTCCTGGCGCAGCACTTCTTCCAGCAGTCGGACGAAGAACGGATGCACGCCATGAAATTCGTTCGGTTCCTCCTGGATGCCGACGGAACCGTCAAAGTGCCCGCGGTTCCCGCACCGCGTGCTGGGTTTGCTTCGGCGGAGGAAGCCATCTCCCTGGCGCTCGAGTGGGAGCTGGAGGTCACCAAGCAGATCAACGCCCTGCTCGACCGCGCGTCGAAGGAGCGGGACTACGTGGTGCATGATTTTCTGGAGTGGTTCGCGCGCGAGCAGCTCGAGGAGTTCTCCAGCATGGACACGCTGCTCAAGATGGTTCGCCGCGCCGGCGAGTCCGGGCTCATGCTGGTGGAAAACGCACTGGCCGCGGGACGGAAGCTCACCGCCAGCGCGCCGCCCGAGGGGAAGTAGTCACCACCTGAGGGGCTTTACCCACCGGCCAGGACCGGCACGGTGGCAAAGCCTGCCACCGAGAAGTGCCGGTCGAATGTAAAGGCACCTGAGACCCGCCGCGCCCGCATCACCGCGAAACTGACCGCGTCGGTCAGCGTAAACGGCTGATCGTCGTACTTCCGTAGCCAATCGGTAACGGCGGATGCCTCAAGCTCGTGATCGACAAAAACCTCCTCGACCAACGGGTCGGACTTTAACGCGTCCAGATGGCCCATCGCGCGCTGAGGGCCGAGGCCACGCACCAGATGGAGGTGCAGCTCCGCCAAAATGAGATCGGTAACGAGGAGCGGCACGTGCTCGGCTCGCAGTTGCCGCAGGTACGCGCTGGCCGGCTGGTGGAATTGATCCCTCGGATGGAAAATCGCGAGCCAAGCCCCCGTATCGACCAGGAGGCGGCGCGCGATCAACCACCTCCTCGGTCGTCCGGGCTCGGCTCCGCTACCCGCCGCACGGGGTAGCCGGTCACCGCGTAGTCGTCGTGTCTCGTCGAGAGATCACCGGGGAGTGCCGGGTTGTCCATGCTGCCAATCAGGCCCAGGAGCGCATCTCGTTCGCCCGACAGCTCCGCCGCCCAGCGCCGCAACGCCTCCCGGATCACATCGGCTTTCGAGAGCCCAAGTTGGGAGGCTAGCCGCTCCAGGAATGCCCGGTCACGACTGTCGAGATAGACCTGATAAGGAGTCTTCTTTCTCATGTGCAACATGTAATGTAATCATGAAATGATTATCATGTCAGGCAGCGACCGTGCGACCATCCAGCGCGCCGACCGGCACGTCTTCCGTGCTGCCGTCCGGCCGGCGGCCGTGCGCCTCGGCCGGCATCAAGCGCACCAGGGCTTCCAGCGCCCCCGAGGCGCCCATCACCGAGCGCATTTCGATCCAGTGACCCAGCAGCATGATGTCCACCAGCGTGGCCAGCTCCCAGAAAAATCCCTCGCCCGGCAGCCGGAACACGACGAGACTCGAGTAGACGTAGGCTGTGGTGATCGCCATGCCGACCAGCGTCATCATGCCGGGCCGCCGCGCTCGAAGCTCGCGGCCCAGTCCCACCAGGAACGGCCAGCCGCCGTACAGGAAGACCGCCGAAGCGCAGAGGAAGAGGAGGAGCTGGTCGCCCCTGAACCGCAGGCGCTCGCCGAGCCCCAGCCATTGCTGGATCAAGGGGCTGAGGAGGACGACCGGAATGGTCAGGACCAGCGAGAGCCAAAAGCGTCGCCGGAAATCGGCTATCGAGTGGCCCTGGTGCCGGCCGCCGTGAGCCTCGTGCGCGTGGGCTTCTGGAGATGGCGCCATTGAGGGGCCGTGGCCGGCAGGAACGGGCTCCGGCGCTGCGTGCGCGATGTGACCCGCCACGCCGCGAGCGTGCCCCGAGTGATCGTGATGGTTCATGCGAGGCTCAGTTCTCGGTCGCTGGAACAACGGACGCACCCGCAGGAAAAGCAGGACACCGAGAGGCATACCCATCCTCTAAAACGTACTCAACGCCCCGGCACCACGTTGAGGGTGCCCGCGCCGGGTCGAGGGGGGAAGGCGTGATAACCTCACCCATTCGATCGCCTGCTGATCGCGCAGGCCCTGGAAGAAGGCCTGACCATCCTCACCGCTGACCGGGCATTCGAGCCGTACCGCGTGCCGGTGGAGTGGATCTGAGCCACTCACGCACAAACGGTGTCTTTATGTACATTTCTATCTGACGCGCGAGACCCGCGTCCCAGACTGAGAGCGGTCCACCCCCTACGGCGGACCGAGGCGTTTCCCAACCGGCCCCTCAGCCTTGGTACCTCGACCAATGGGAGCAGTGCCCCATGCAAGCCCTGGAAAGCGAAACCACCGAAGCCCTCGTGGCGGAGATCCACGCGCTCAAGCAGGAGCGCGGGGCCGCGATCCTCGCCCATAACTACCAGCGCCCCGAGATCCAGGACCTGGCCGACGTCGTGGCCGATTCCTTGCAGATGGCGCGGCGCGCCACCGTGCTGGATGCCCCGGTCCTGGTGATCTGCGGCGTCCATTTCATGGCGGAGAGCGCAGCCATCGCCAACCCCGACAAGCAGGTCCTGATCCCCGACCTGGACGCGGGATGCTCGCTCGCCGCCACGATCCAGGCCAAGGACGTTCGCGCCTGGCGCGCCACCCACCCGGGTGGTGTCGTAGTCGCCTACGTCAACACGGCCGCACAGGTCAAAGCGGAGTCGGACTACTGCTGCACCTCGGGAAACGCGGTCAGCGTGATCCGCGCGCTGCCTCCCGGCGTCCCCGTGCTGTTCCTGCCGGATTTCTTCCTCGGCAGCTACCTCAAGCGTGTCACCGGCCGGGAGATGGACATCTGGATGGGGGAATGTCACGTCCATGCCGGCATGACCCACGAGACCCTGGAAGAGCGGCGGAATCAATATCCCGATGCCGAGTTCCTGGTGCACCCCGAATGTGGTTGCGTCACCAGCGCGATGTACTATGCGGAGGCCGAGGGCGACGTCGCGGCCGGGCGGATGCAGATCGTATCCACCGAGCAGATGATGCGGCGGGCGCGCAGCTCCAGGAAGCGCCGATTCATCGTGGCGACCGAGACCGGTGTGCTGCACCGCTTGCGCCGGGAAAACCCCGACAAGGAGTTCGTGGCCGCGGCCGAGTCGGCGGAATGCCGCTACATGAAGCTCATCACGTTGAAGAAGCTCCGGGATTCTCTGCTGTACCTCCAGCACGAGGTCACCGTGCCGCCACCCATCGCGTCGCGGGCGCGGCGGGCCATCGACCGGATGCTGGCCATCGGCTGAGTGCTGGGGCGGGAGGAAGTGCGGCGCGCGCTGGCCGAAGACCGCGCCGGCGAGGACGCCACCACCCATCTGCTGGGCACGGCCGCAAGGTCTCCCGCGACCGCACGATTCATTTCCGAGGAAGAGTTCGTGGTCGCGGGCGTGCCGGTGGTCGAAACAGTGTTTCGTGAGCTGGATGGCTCGGCGGCGTTGGTGGATGCGGCTCCAGAGGGTGGTTGGTGCAGGGCGGATCAGACCATCGTCACGGTGCGCTCGACTGCGAGCGCCCTCCTCGCCGGTGAGCGCGTCGCGCTGAATTTCCTCCAGCGACTTTCAGGAATCGCCACCCTGACCCGCCGCGCGGTGGATGCGGTGGCAGGGACACCCGCCCACATCACTCACACACGGAAGACGACTCCCGGCCTGCGCGCCCTCGAGCAATACGCGGTGCGCGCCGGGGGAGGTGTGGACAATCGCGCGTCGCTGGCGGACGCGGTGCTGTGGAAAGACAACCATTGGGTACTGCTGGGGCGGGAGGGCCGCTCCCTGGCCGCGGCCCTCGCCGCCGCTCCGGATGGCCTACCGGTGATTGTGGAAGTGGAGAATGAAGAGCAGCTCGAGCAGGCGCTCGCAGCGGGCGTGAAACATCTGTTGATCGACAACCAGCCGCCCGGTCAGGTCTCCGCCTGGGCCCGCCGTGCCGGTCCGGATGTGATGATTCAGGCTTCCGGCGGAATCACGGCGGAAACGGCGCGCGCGTATGCCGAAGCCGGGGCCGGGCTCATCGCCATCGGCGCATTGACCCACTCGGTATCCGCGGCGCCGATTCGGTGCGATATCGGCGCCACGGGATAAGCCGGCGCCTCAGAACGCCACGACCGTCGCAGCGAAGTGCAGCACCCTGGGCCCGACCAGCCGCTCGAAATCCCGATACGCGAGCTTGACCAGCTCGGTGTGCGACCCGGCGTTGAAGCAGATCTGGTTGTCTTCGGTCAGCGCGTCTGCCACATAGACATCCAACCCCCACAGGTTGCCGAAAGGCGGCATCGCGCCGGGCTCGCAGTCGCTGAACAGGTTCCGGAATTCGGCTTCGGTGGCGAGTTCCACCCGCTTCGCGCCGCTGGCCTCCCGCAACTGGTGGATATTGACGCGGTGTGAACCGGGCAGTATCGCCATCGCCATCCTGCCGTCGATCCTCACCATGACGGTCTTCGCCAGCTCTTTCCCGGAGATGTGTGCCGACGCGGCGATCTCCTGCGAGGTGAAAGCCTGAGAGTGGTTGATGCTCTCGTACTTGACCCCGTTGGCGTCCAGAAACTCCTTGAGCTTCGGAAGCATGAAGGCTCCTTACCGATGCACCAACCGCAAGGTAGGGCGCCGGCGGGTCAGCCCCCGTGAAGTCCGGATGAAAGGCTCATAAAGCGCGGGCTGATGCGTCCGTACGGGACGCGATGCACATTCTCACCCACCCAACCCCTGCCGGAGACGACGATGGATCGTCCGTGCCGTACTGCCACGCTGATCGTTCTGGCCCGACTTTGCCTCGCGAGCCTTGCTCTGGCCCAGCAGCCCGACCCGGGTTTGCGCCTGCTCACCGAGCTGGTCAATGCCAACGGCGCATCGGGTTTCGAGGGCCCGGTCCGCGACATTCTGCGCCGCGAGTGGCAGGGCCTGCTCCAGGACGTGCGCGCGGACGGCATGGGCAATCTGCTCGGGACCCTGCCCGGTCCCGGCGGGAGTCCCAAGGTTCTCCTGATGGCCCACATGGACGAGGTCGGGTTTCTGGTCCGGTACATCGACGAGCGTGGATTCGTTTATATGAACAACGTCGGCGGGTACATCGATCAGAGCGTACTGACTCAGCGGTTCACCATCACGACTCCGCAGGGGCCGGTGGTCGGCTATACCGGAATGAAGTCAGGCCACATCGTCTCCGCGGACGAGCGCAATCGCCTCGTGCCGCTGCAGGACATGTTTCTGGACATTGGCGCGCGAAGCCGCGAGGAGGCCGAAAAGCTCGGCGTCCGGCCGGGTCTTCCGGTGACCTACCGGACCGAGCTCGAGCCGTTGAACGGCACCGGCCGCTACCTGGCGCGCGCCTGGGACGACCGCATCGGGCTTGCCGCGATCACCGAAGCGCTTCGCCAGGTCAGGAGCCACCCCAACACCATCCAGGTCGCGGCCACGGTGCAGGAGGAAAACGGCCTGCGCGGCGCGGCAGTGGTGTACCCGAGCACGAATCCCGACATCGTCATCAACCTGGAGATCGGGATCGCCACCGATTTCCCGCTGCTGACCTCACCCAAGCTGGCGCAGGAGGCCTTGGGGAAGGGGCCGGCGCTCTTCGTGTTCGACGGCAGCATGATCCCCAACAACAAGTTCGTGGACTGGATCGTGAAAGTCGCCCGCGAGAGTAACATCCCGATCCAGTTCGAGTCGGTGAGCGGCTATGGCGAAGACGGCTCGATCCTTCAGCGCTCGGCGCAAGGTATTCCCGCCATCAACCTGGGGGTCCCGACCCGGTATGCCCACAGCCAGTCAGGGGTCATCGATCGAGCGGACTACGACAACACCGTGAAGCTACTGGTGCAAATGCTGCAGAAGCTGTCGGCTGCCGAGGTACGAAGCATTCGAGAGTTCTAGGTGGCGTCCGGGTCGCCGCACTGCCCGGCGCGGATGCACTCCAGAATCGACTTCACCTTCGGCTCTACGATCCAGTAGTAGGCGAACGGCCCGGCGCGCCGCTGGTCCACCACCCCGTGCGCCTTGAGCACCATGAGGTGCTGGGAGGCGGTCGGCTGCGATACGCCCGCGTACTCCTGGAGCTCGGATACGGTTTTCTCTCCCGACTCCAGGGCTTCGAGCAGCCGGAGTCGCAGCGGATGCCCGATGCACCGGATCACCGCGGCGGCTCGGCACAGGGCGTCGGGGCTGATCCGCGTGGTCGTCGTCACGTAAAGATGATCTGCCCGCCGCCGGCCTTCTGGTAGAATTCGCCGACGGTGAGGATCCCGTCGAGCGTGTCGACGAAGTCCTCCGGTTTCAGATCGAACATGTCCACCGATGCTTTGCAGGCGTAGAGCTTCGCCCCTGAGTCAGCGATCAGCTGGATGAACTCCGGGATCGGTGGGATGTCCAGCGCTTCCATCTTCTTCGCCATCTGCCGGGTGACGAACGCCGGCATCCCGGGAATGATTCCGAGCAAGGCGGGCAGGCCCAGCGCGGGGTTGCCGACCGTCGCCACCCGCACCTTGTCCATCTTCTTCCGGGTGATGGCATCCAGGCCGAAGAAGGTGAAGAACACGTCGGCCTCGATTCCTTCCATCCGGGCGCCATTCGCCAGGATGAGTCCCGGATAGATCCCCTCCAGACTGCCTTTCGAAATGATGATGGAGACCTTCTTGATCGTCTCAGGCTTCTGCTCCTCGCGGAGAAGCTCCTCCGGAGCCAGGATGGTTGCGCTCATTGCGTCCTCCTCGTGGTCAGATACAGCCCTTAGGCTTGGGGATCCCGCCGATCCTGGCGGCGAGCTTCGCGGGTCCCTTGGGGAACAACTGGTAGAGCTCCTTCACCGGAACGCTGGACTCTTTCCCCAGCGTGCGGATCGAGGGCGCCGAGCCGGTGGTGAGAAAGCGCTCGCGTATGAACTTCACCACCTGCCAGTGCCGCTCGGTCAGGGTCTCGATGCCCACCTCACGGGCGATCTCCTCGGCCACCGCTTCGTTCCAGTCTTCCGGCCGCTTGAGAAAGCCCTCGGCGTCCCTTTCGAGATCCTTGTACGCCAGCGTCGTCGTGGTCACGGGTTCTCCTTCAAGGCCCTTCAGCGGGCCACCGTTTCGGTAGTGGGCGGCCGCTCCGGTTGCGGTGCGGCAGCAGGGTTCAGGGTGAGGCGCTTCCCGCGCATCGACATCCGGGCGGGAATGCCGAGCAGGTCGCGTCCCGGCAGCAGCAGGTGCCAGTACACCCAGCGGAACGCGAGCTTGCCCAGATGGTTCAGGCGGCTCTCCTTGAGCAGCGAGAGCGGTCCCACGGTGAACGGGAACTTCCCCGGCAGGGGCTCCACCTGGTAGTTGAAGTCGATCAGCAGCGCCTTGTGGTGTCCCGTTTCGATGAAACAGTTCGCATGGCCGTCAAAGCCCGGATCGAGCGGCTCGCCCGCGAGATAGCGGCGCACATTCTCCTGCAGCACCTCAGCCTCGAAGTGCGCTACCGATCCGGCCTTGGATGCGGGGACATTGGTCGCGTCGCCGATCGCGAAGATGTTCGGCTTCAGCTCCGACTGCAGCGTGGCCGGATCGGTCAGCACGAAGCCCATCTCGTCGCCCAGTCCCGGCGAGCGAGGGATGAACGCCGCGCCCATGTGCGGCGGAATGGTTACCAGCAGGTCGAAGTTGACGACCCGGTCGTCCCAGGACCGCAGCTCGCCGGCCGCACCGTCCACGCTGCCAGGGTTGAACTCGGTGACCAGGTCGATCCGCTTTTCCGTCAGGAGATGGGTGAGAGCCCGGGTGCACGCGGGCTTGGTGAACGCGCCATCGAGCGGGGTCACGAAAGTGATCGAGACCCGGTCGCGAATGCCCCGTTGGGTGAAATACCAGTCTGCGAGGAAGGCGAACTCGAGCGGCGCCACCGGACACTTGATCGGCATCTCCACGATGTTGATGACCAGCCGGCCCCCGGTGAAGGACGCGAGCTTGGGAGCGAGTGCCGCGGCTCCCTCCGGCGTATAGAAGTCGAAGATCTTCTCGCGCCAGCCGGGCCCGGTGAGGCCTTCCGTTTCCTCCGGCACCACGCGGCTGCCCGTGGCGACCACGAGTACGTCGTAGTCGAGCGGCTCGTGGCCTTCGAGGTAGACGCGGTTTTCCTCAGCCGCGACGTGATCGATGACGGCGGAGACATAGTTGACGCCTTTGGACAGCAAGTTCCTGCGCGGCTTGACGATCTCCTCCGGCCGGTAGATCCCGAACGGGACGAAGAGCAATCCCGGTTGATAGACGTGTTGCTGGTCCTGATCGACGACGGTGATGGTAACGTCGGCGGTCTTCACGTTTCGGCGATACAGTCGGTGCAGGCGGTTGGCCATGATGGTGCCGGCGGTGCCCGCGCCGAGTATGAGTATTCGCTTCATCACCAGCTCCTCCGGGTTCGGAGAGGAGCATAGCCGAAATCCTATATAGCGATATGGAGATTGGTGCCAAGAAATCTTTAGTCTTTCCCTCTGGGAATTCCGGTGCATGTCCCATTGCAGGAACGCACCGGTATCGTCACTTGCGCGGCAACTTTCACGCTGTTCTCACCAGGGCTAAGCCGAACTGCGCTAGTGTCCTGCTGGTTGATCGCATCCAGCGCATGCCGGGGCCGCAATGCACGCTCGCCCGAACGGGTCGAACGCGGTCAACAACGTCAACCCGAGGTCTCTGAGGTCTCTAAGGAAGATGAACGCCGCCTGGCACGCCAAGCACCCCATGCTGCCAAGGGCAACCCTGGAGCAGCGCATCTCCTGGCATCTGGAGCACACCAAGCACTGTGCGTGCCGCCCCGATATCCCCTAGGACTCTCTGGCCGCTTACTTCAGAGACCACTAGCGCGGACGAACCGTCCGCCGGGGTGCTCATCCTTCGGATCTTCCCTCACATTGCGCAAGAACAGTCCCACCAGGACGAAGCCGGCGGCGCTGAGAAGCAGGAACGGTCCGGCCTCCACGCCCTGAATCTTTCCGTCCTGCAGCAGAGGAACCACGATCCATGCCGGAATGGTCAGGCACATCATGAATCCGAACGTGAGCGTGAGTGCGGTGAGGACATAACCCCAGGCGTGATCCCGCAACAGGAGAATGCCGCTCGCCAGTGCAAGCGGTACCACCAGTCCGAGGTCGAACGCCTGGCTCTGAAGGGTGACCATCCCTGCCAGCTCGGGAGGAAACCGCCCGGAGCGCAGGATGGCGGCAATGCGCAATCCCCACAGGACCAGTAGCGCGGAGGACAACAGAAACGCGAACCCCGCGAAGAAGCGCCGGGGGAACCGGGGTGATACGTGCGACTTCACGTGCGGCGGATCGATGAGCGCAAGAGACACGAACAGGTTCACCAGGCTCAACGCAAATATTGCGATGTATACCGGGAAGAGCGGATTCAAGGCCACCATCGTCGCGTATTGCACATAGACGTACGCGAAGTACAATGAGAGCCCCGTCACCGCCAGCCGTCCCCGCAGCGATCCGCGGTGCGCAAAGAAGAGCGCCAGCACCAACGCCGGAACGCCGATGACGAGGTTAATCGCATCCCACACGAGGCCCTCCCGTGCGAGCGGAGCGGGGTCAAAGCGGTAGAGCCCGCTTCCCTGGAGCAGGGCCGGCTCCCCACGTGCGGTCACGAAAGGAATGGGCGGGCCGTTGGCCGGCGGCAGCAGCGCGCTGCCGGTGGCCACCGCGACGAGCAGCACGATGAGCCAAGGGATAACTGCGATCGCTTTCTTCAATGAACGCTCGAGCTCAGAACCGTCCGAAATCCAGACTGACGATCCCAGCGAGACCACTGAGATCACCGTTGGTCAGTCCCGACAGATCGACCCCCCTCACGATCCGGTAGCTCCCGCTGGCGCTCAGGCGAATCTTCGGAGTGATGTTGAGCGCGAGCCCCGCGCCCGGCTCCGCCACGAAGAGCGCAGAACTACCGGTCAGCTGACCGCCACCCCCCTGGCGATACTCGGCTCCGCCACCTCCCACGAGTGTGGAAAGGGTCAGATGCACCAGTTTCATGGGGCGCTCGAAGTACGCAACTCGATCCCGCCATACCCGAACGTGAGGTAGGGGCGTCCGCCTGTCGGCGATACATACGAGACATCGATGTTCTTTCCGGTGAGCCCGTAGGCGCCTCCCCCGATGACGAAACGGTGATTGATGATCCACCCCCCATGGCCGCCGAGCATGATCCCGAACTGTCCGTTCAGCTCGGTGAACCGCAGGACCGGACCCCCGAACCCACCATGCGACACGGTGTTGCCCACCAGGGACTCGGGTTCCTGGCCGGTCAGCGGAGTGGCCGAGATGCACCATGCGAGTACCCACGGAACGATGATCTTCATGGGTGCAACGTAGATGCGCTGGCGTGAGGCCGATGTGAACGGGCGGTGAACCTTCCAAGCGCTTCAGGAGGCGGCGGCGCTCGCGATCGAGGACTCGTGACGTGATCGGTGCCAGAGCCTGGCGGTCGCGGCAATGCCGGCGATCAGTAGACCCAGGTCCTCATGCATCCCCAGGGTGAACGCAGCGTTGGTTCCCACCGCCACCCACAGCAGCGGTATGACCAGGAGCCACGAGGGTGGGCGCGGACGTAGCCATAACAGAAGACCGAGCGTCGCAAGGGTGGTGGGACAGGGCAAGCCGAAGGTGGGGTTGGCGGGGTAACGACGTCCGAGTGCCCATCCGAGCAGCGGGTAGAGGGCGAGTCCGTAAGCAAGCAGTGCACCTCCCACCCATCGGTCGGCGGCCTTCACTTTGACATCAGGTTGAGGCGAGCGCTTCAGTGCCCCCACCGCGAAGAGTACTCCCTGCAAGAGGAAGGCGATCCCGAAGAGCGCGGCGGCGGGATTGATCTGGCGAAAGAAGATCAGGTGGTAGACAACGCCCATCCACGCCCACAGCAGGCCGAGCCCCAACGCAACGAGGCCTGCAGCTCGAGCAGGCCACCCGTATGCCAGCACCGCCAGCAACAGGCCGACGGCGAACCAGAAAGAACTGGATCGGCCAGACGGCGCGGTTGTAATCCGCGAACACGCCCAGGAACTGGCCGACCGTGAATGGAAGAGACATCAGCAGGACCATTCTCTTGGATCGAACGCAATCTGACCCTCATCGGAGTGAGGCTGCGGTGAACGGGTTGTGAAAATGCAGTTACCATGAGAGCGTGCTCGGCCGCATGGCCTCGGCACAGCGTGCAAATGGGTTCCTCGCGGCTCACTCCGATGCAGCGGCACGGGGAAGGACGCGGATGGTTTGCGTGCGGCAAAGTATCCATTTGGATACTCTAACGCATGAACCGTTTCTGAATCTCATTCTGATTCATGTGACCCTTCCCACGCCTCCCATCCCTCCCGGACGATCAACGGCAGCATCGCGAGTGCCGCGATTGGATCGGCCCACCACCATCCCAACAGCGCGTTGAGGGCGAGCCCCACGAGCGTGGTGAACGAGAGCCACGCGCACACGATGGTTTCGTGCGCGTCGGCCCGCAGCGCGCGACTGTCCAGCGCCGCTGCGGTCCGCAACTTGGCCCGGGCCAGCAGCGGCATCACGATGAGAGACAAGGTTGCGAGGGCGATGCCGACAGGACTCGGCTGCGGCCGATGTCGCGCGAAGAGATCCCGTCCGGCCTCGATCACGATGTATGCGGCCAGACAAAGGAGGAGGAGACCGGCCCAGCGCGCGGCGCGTTGCTCTACCGTCGCTCGAACCGGCTCCGAGCCCAGCTCGGCACGCAAGCGCCACCAGAGCAGCACCCCACTCGTGACTTCAATGACCGAGTCCACTCCGAAACTGGTCAACGCCACCGACCCCGCGACGAGGCCGGCCGCGATCGCGACGAGCCCCTCGACCGCGTTGTATCCAACGGTGAGACCCTCCAAGGTCACCCCGCGCCGGAGGAGAGCCGTCCGCCCGGTCACGGCGTTCCTCGCCTGGGCGTCGCCACCGTGTTTCTGTCCCGATTGTCGCCTGGCCGAAGCATGATGGGACAAGCTACCCACGTCGTCCCGTGCGGGGCGACTGCTTATCCAGCGGAGCAGGGCGAGCGGGGAGGTTGTCGTGACTCCGACTCGCTTGACTTAGCAGAGACGATGATTCAGTATTCAATAACTCAATTGAATACTATATGACTCGCACCTTGCACACCGGCCGCTCCTTCAAGGACGCCATCTACCAGCAGTTCGCCCGCATCGGCAAGGCCGTCGCCAGCCCCCGCCGTCTGGAGCTGCTCGACCTGCTTTGCCAAGGCCCCCGCACCGTCGAATCCCTGGCTCAAGAGACCGGACAAAGCGTGGCGAACACCTCCCAGCACCTCCAGGTGCTGCGCGCGGCTCGCCTGCTCACGGCCGAGAGGGCCGGTCTCTTCGTGACCTATCGGCTCGCCGGCGGGGACGTGAGCGAGTTTTTCCGGACGTTCCGTCGTGTGGCCGAGTCCCATCTCGCCGACGTGAATCAGGTGACGCGCGATTTTCTCGACGAGCGGGGGCTCATGGAGCCGGTGGACCGACAAGCCCTGGTTGAACGGGTGCGGTGCGGTGAGGTCACCGTGTTGGACGTGAGGCCCCGGTCCGAGTACATCGCGGGACACATTCCGGGTGCGGTCTCGGTGCCGCTGCCGGAGCTAAAGCGGCGGCTCGCGGAACTGCCACACCGTCGCGAGATCGTGGCCTATTGCCGAGGCCCCTTCTGCGTCCTGGCCGTGGAGGCGGTGAAGATGTTGCGCGCCCGAGGCTTCAAGGCCGTGCGGCTGGAAGACGGCGTCCCCGACTGGCGCGCCCAGGGCTTCAGGGTAGCGGCAGGAGAAAACCCGTGAGCAAGACGCTGTTCATCCTCAACGACCCACCCTACGGGACGGAGCGCAGCTACAACGGCCTGCGCCTGGCTGGGTCACTGGCCAGGCGCGAGGGCGAGCAGGTGAAGGTCTTCCTCATCGGGGATGCCTCTTCCTGCGCCAAGCGAGGGCAGAGAGTGACCAAGGGCTACTACAACATCGAGACCATGCTGGCGGCGCTCACGCTGCATAAGGCGGACATCGGGGTTTGCGGCTCCTGCATGGATGCCCGGGGCCTCGCCGACGCCGATCTCGCCGAGGAAAGCCGGCGCAGCAGCATGGACGAACTCACCACCTGGACGCAGTGGGCCGATCGGGTCCTGGTGTTCTGAGGAGGCTTGGTGGCTGACCGGAAATCGGTGCTGGTACTCGGCGGCGGAGTAGGTGGCGTGGTCGCGGCTCATCACCTTCGGCGCTATCTGCCGAGGGACCGTCGCATCGTGCTCATCGACCGTGAGCGCCAGCACCTCTTTCAGCCGTCTCTGCTCTGGCTCATGGTGGGACAACGGGAGCCGGAGCAAATCCGCCGCCCACTCGATGGGCTCCAGCGGAAGGGGATCGAGGTCGTCAACGGCGAGATCGAACAGATCGACCCGGCCGAGAGGGCGGTGCGGGTCTCCGGACGGGAGTTGAAGGCCGATGCGCTCGTGATTGCGTTGGGCGCCGATCTTGCGCCCGGCCAGATCTCCGGATTGGAGCAAGCGGGACACAACCTCTACACCCTGCAAGGCGCGACGGCGTTGCGGGACGCGCTCCGGCAGTTTTCAGGCGGCCGTGTCGTCCTGCTCACCGCCGCTTCGGCCTACAAGTGCCCCGCGGCGCCTTACGAGGCGGCCATGCTGATCGAGGGCGCGTTCCGGCGTCACGGCGTTCGCGATCGAGCGCAAATCGATTTCTATGCGGCCGAGCCCGGCCCGATGGGGGTGGCGGGGCCGCAGGTATCGGCTGCCGTCCGCCAGATGGTGGAACAGAGGGGCATCCGGTATCACCCCGAGCCTCAAGTGCAGTCGGTGGACAGCACGGCCCGACGGCTCTCGTTCACCAACGGCACCGAGGCCGAGTGCGATCTGCTCGTGTACGTCCCGCCACATCGGGCGCCGAGCGTCGTACGTCAGAGCGGGCTGGTGGGGGAGAGCGGCTGGGTCAGCGTAGATCGCCATACGCTCGAAACCCGTTTCCCATTCGTCTACGCCGTAGGGGACGTAACCGCGATTCCCCTCAAGCTTGGCAAGCCCCTGCCGAAGGCGGGGGTGTTCGCCAGTAACCAGGCCGAAGTCGTGGCGCGGAATCTCGCCCGTGCGTGGGTGGGCAGGGGAGTGAGCGCTCGATTCGAGGGCCACGGCTCTTGCTTCATTGAGGCCGGCGGCGGGAAGGCCGGGTTCGGCAGCGGAAATTTCTACGCCGAGCCAACGCCGCAGATCAAACTGCACGCGCCGAGCCGGTGGTGGCATCTCGGCAAGGTCTTGTTCGAAAAGCGCTGGCTACGCAGGTGGTTCTAGCGTGCCGGACGTGCTCGATCCGACCGCCTATCGGAGGTGGTTCGAGTCTCCTCTCGGACTTCGCGTCTGGGCGGATGAACGCAGGGCCCTGACCCGCGTACGGGGAGACCTCAGCGGGTGTCGGGTCGTCGATGCAGGCGCGGGAGATGGACGCTTCGCAGCAGAGATCTCCGGCGAGGGCGCGAGTGTCGTTGCGGTGGATAGGTCACGCTCCATGTTGTCGGCGGCAAGAGCTCGAGCCGTGGCTAGCAACGACAGGCGCGTGCACCTTGTCCAGGCTGACGCTGCCCGGCTCCCCCTCACCAGCAATAGTTGCGACGCAGCGGTCGCGATCACATTGCTGTGCGTCGCGAACGATCCCCCAGCCATCCTGGCGGAGCTGACGCGCGTGGCCCGGCCGGGTGGGCTCGTCGTCGTGGGCGAGTTGGGTCGCTGGAGCACTTGGGCGGCGAGCAGGC
This sequence comes from Gemmatimonadota bacterium, assembly GCA_016209985.1. Classification (GTDB taxonomy): domain Bacteria; phylum Gemmatimonadota; class Gemmatimonadetes; order Gemmatimonadales; family GWC2-71-9; genus SHZT01. The sequence goes on from JACQVB010000128.1 coordinate 34,443, forward strand.
GCGTGCGTGGATGGTGGCGATGCGGGCTCTGGTCCTCGGCGCGCTTCTGGACTGTGCCAAAGCTCCGGGCGCTGATACGCCGCAGCGGGCTGCAACCCGGCGCGCGATCCGCGGCCGTGTTCTATCCGCCATGGACCCCGCTCGCCATCCTGCTGGGCCCGTTTGATCGCTTCCTGGGTCGACTCACCTCGATCGGTGCTGCGTTCATTGCCGTCGCCAGTCGGAAGCCGGTGACGATCTCGGCTGCCGAGGCGACCGGGGCGCAGAGTCGAAGGGTGGGGAGGGCGACATGATGGGATACTGGGGCATGTGGGGGCCGTGGGTCCTGATCCCCCTACTCATGCTGTTCATCATGCTCGGTCCAATCCGACACCGCTGGTGGTCCGGTCGCCGGAGAGAAGGGGCTGATGAACGCCGGCCGCTCCATTCTTCTCGGTTGGAGGCGCTTGAAGCGCGGGAGCAGCAGAGGCAGGATCGAGTCGAGCAACTTGAGGGTCGCGTGGCGGAACTTGAGTCGCGGCTGGATTTTGCCGAGCGGCTCCTGACGCAGACAGGCGAATCGCAGGAGCTTCCGCGAGACGCCGACCGTGGTCCGAGGCCGACCTCCTGAGCGCCCTACAAGGAGCACCGATGAGACCGAGGCTGACCCCGCAACGGCTGCCGGAATGGTCGACCCGACATCCGCGGTTGACCATCGCATTGACCGCGGCCCTCACGGCCCTCTTCGCGGCCTGGCTGCCGGGGATGCGCACTGACACGGATTCGAAGAACATGCTCCCCGCCACTTCGGATGTGCGGGTGCTGAACGATCGCGTCGACCAGTGGTTCGGCCTCCACAAGGACATGATCGTGGTCGGCATCGTCAGGGAGAGGGGGATCTTCGAGCTCGACGCCCTGGAGTCGCTCGAGCGGCTCACCAGCGCGATCGCGGGCCTGCGGGGCGTCGTGAGCGTCGACGTCACGAGCCTCACGACGGCGGACAACGTGGTGGCCGAAGGGGGAATGCTGCGGGTCGAGCCGCTGCTGCCGCGGGTGCCCGAGACGCCGGAACAGATGGAACGCCTGCGGCGATCCCTCATGGGCAATCCCATGGTGGTCGGCCGGCTGGTTTCTGAAGACGGAACGACTACGGCCGTCTACGTGCCGCTCGAGCGGGGAGCCAACGGCAAGGTGGTCGCCGACCAGATCCGGGACCTTCTGGCGCGGGAGCGGACCGCCGGCCTCCAATACTTCGTCGCCGGAGACCCGGTGGCGCGCGACACGTTCGGGGCGGAGATGTTCCGGCAGATGGCGGTATTCGCGCCCCTCGCCGGCTTCGTCATGTTGATCGCCCTCCACTTCATGTTCCGCAGCTTCGCCCTCTCGCTCTCCATCATGGCAGTGGCCATGGTGGCCAGCTCGTGGAGCATGGGTCTACTGGTCGCCGTCGGCCAGCCGGTGCACATCATGAGCTCCATGATGCCGGTCTTCCTCATGGCCATCGCCACCGACAGCATCCACATCTTCAACGAGTTCTACTTCCGCCTGCGGGAGACGTCCGACCGCCGCCAGGCGGTCCTGGAGACGATGGAGGCCGTGGGGGCGCCGGTGCGCTACACGGCGCTCACCACCGCCGCCGGCTTTGGCGTGCTCGCGCTCGGCGGCATCATCCCGGTGCGCGTTTTCGGCCTCTTCGTGGGCTTCGGAACGATGGTCATCCGCCTGATGAGCTTCAGCCTGGTGCCGGCCGTGATGATGATCGTCCCGGACCGGACCCTCGAGACGGCGAGCCGGCGCGAGGACCTCCAGGCGGGGGCTTCGCGGTGGCTCGGGGCGCTCGGCCGTCTGAGTATCAGGCATCCCCTCGCGGTGCTGGCGGCGGGCGCAGTCCTGCTGGCGATGGTCGCCACCGGCATCCCCAGGATCCGCATCAACAACAACATGATCCACTGGTTCAAGCCGCAGAGCCCAATCGCCGTGGCCGATCGAGTCATGAACGCGAAGCTGGGTGGCACCTCGCTCCTCCACCTGGTAGCCTCGACGCCGGAGGCCGAAGGGCTCAAGGATCCGGCCCGGCTGGCCTACGTCGAGGCGCTGCAACGCGAGGTCGAGACCGACGAGGACGTGGGCAAGACGGTCTCGGTGGTTGACTTGGTGAAGCGCGTCAACCGCGTCATGCAGGAGGACCGACCCGAGCAAGAAGTCCTTCCGGCCACGAGGGAAATCGTGGGGCAATACCTGTTCTTGTTCGGCATGGCAGCGAAGCCCGCTACACTCGAAAACCTGCTCGATGCGGAGTCACGGCGAGCCAACGTCTGGGTCCAGCTCAAGTCCTGGGATGCCGGTGCCGTGGAGCGGGTTGTCGGGCGGGTCGAGGCGTACACCAAGAGCCATCCGCCTCCGGCGCTCACTGTGCAGCCAGCCGGGATCGCGTACTTCAACCTGGTCTGGAACCACGAGGTTCTCAAAGACATGGTCAGGACGTTTCTCGTGGCCCTGGTCGTGGTGCTCGCGATCCTGGTCGTTTCCTTCCGCTCGCTGGCCTGGGGTTTGCTCAGCTTCGTGCCGCTGCTGTTCACGATCGCGCTCATCTATGGGGCGGTGGGACTCCTCGGCAAGGACTTCGACATGCCCATCTCCGTGTTGTCAACGCTTTCGCTCGGGATGGCGGTCGACTTCCCGATCCACTTCATCCGGCGCTACCGCCAGCGGCTCGCCGAAGGCCAGTCCGTCGCGGATGCGCTCGTCTGGACCGTGGCGCGGCCGGGCAAGGGCATCCTGCGAAACGCCGTACTCTTTTCGCTGGCCTTCGCGGTCATGCTGGCCTCAAGCCTCACCCCCTATATCACGGTCGGCCTTTTCATCATGACGATGATGACGCTGTCCGCGGTGTTCACGTTGCTCTATCTGCCGGCCCTCGTCGCCCTGCGGCCGGTCCGGCGAGCGCCGGCCAACGCCGGCTTCGCAAAGGAGGGATAACGATGCTCAAGCGCGCAGCTGTGGTCATCGCTCTCACGGCCGCCGTGCTCCCTGGGCGGCAGGTTCATGCCCAGGAGCCTCCCAGTGCGGGCACGATCCTCGCGAAATCCCAGCAGGCATTCTTCTACGCGGGCAGCGACATGAAAGCCCGCGTCCTGATGACCCTCACTTCGGCGAGCGGCCAGAAGCGGGTGCGGGAGCTCACCATGCTTCGTCGGAACGAAGCCAGGGGAGGAGAGCAGAAGTACTTCATGTACTTCCATCAGCCCGCGGACGTGAAGGGCATGACGTTCCTGGTCGTCAAGTACGCGCGGAAGGATGACGACCGTTGGCTGTTCGTCCCCGCGATCAACATGGTCAAGCGTCTCGCGGCCCGCGATGCGTCACAGAGCTTCGTCGGCTCCGACTTCACCTATGAGGACGTGTCGGGCCGCGATCTGGAGGCCGACGGTCACACGCTGCTCCGCGAGGAGAGGGTGGGGAGCCGGGACTGCTACGTGATTGAGAGCATCGCCCGGTCGCCCGCCCAGTACAAGCGCAAGCTGGCATGGATCGACCGGAACTCGTTCCTGCCCATCAAGGAAGAGTACTTCGACGCCAAGGACGAGCTCTTCAAGACGTTCAGCGCGGATGAGGTGGCCGAAGTGGGGGGGGTCCCGACCGTCACCAAGCGGACGATGGTGAACCAGAAGACCGGCCACACGACCACGGTGGTGTTCACGGACGTCGCCTACGGCCTCGGCATCGACGCCGACATCTTCTCGGAGCGCTATCTCAGGGAGCCGCCGCGGAAGTGGGTGCAGTGAGGCGGACCGCTGCGCTCTGGGGGGTGCGCGCCGCGCTGGCGCTGGCTTCGGCGACCTCGGCTCGGGGGCAGACGCCGCTGCACGGCTTCGTGCAGGGGAGCTATGCGTTGCGAGCCGTTGATGCGGACTGCCCCGCGACCTTCGACTGCGCGGTCATGCGCGCCGAGGAGCGTCTCCAGGTCAAGATCGAGCAGGCGTCCAGGGACGGGCGCGCGGGGGCGCTCGCTCGCTTGGACCTGTTCCATGACGCATTGCGGGCCCAAGCGGATGTGGAGGTTCGGGAACTCTCCGCCGACGTGAACCTCGGGCGCTTCTCGGCGCGTCTGGGGCGTCAGGTCGTGACCTGGGGCCTGGGCGAGCTCCTGTTCGTCAACGACGTGTTCTCGAAGGATTGGGTGGCATTCCTCACGGGCGCGCCCCTCGAATACCTGAAACTCGGCAGCGACGCTCTCCGCCTGGGAATCTATCCGCCCTTCGCCAACGCAGAGGTCGTGGTGAGCCCGGTGTTCCAGCCCGACCGGGTTCCATCCGGAAGCCCGCTCTTCTTCTTCGATCCGATGTCCGCGTTGACCAATCGCACAACCGAACGTCCCGCGGTCGAGCTTGATAACATGCCGGTGGCCGGCCGGCTGTATCGCAGCTTCGGCCGTTTCGAGGCGGCGCTGTATGCCTCGCGTGGCTTTTACGGCACCCCGGGCGCGCGCCCCGACAACCCCGCGGCTCCCGGCCAGCTCATCCTGTTCCACCCACGGCTTGCAACCTACGGGGCCAGCCTCCAGGGACCTGCCCTTGGTGGTGTCCTTTCGTTCGAGGGTGGATACTACGAGTCACTGCAGGACCGTCCGGGAACGGACCCAAGCATCGAGAACTCGCAAGCACGGGGACTGCTGGCCTACCAGCTTCAGCCGTGGACTGACGGCTCGCTGTCGGTGCAGTACTACGTCGAGGCCATGATGAAGCACGATGCCTACCGGGCATCGCTTCCGCCCGGACTACCGGCCCGCGATCGCTACCGGCACGTGGCGAGCTTCCGCCTGCGCCAGCTCGGTCTGCACCAAACGCTGCAATTGGGCCTCTTTGCGCTGCTGAGCCCAAGCGACCAGGACCTCTACCTGAACCCCTCGGTCCGCTATCAGGTGACCGACGAGCTTTGGGCGGAGGTCGGCGGCAACGTGTTCTCCGGCAAGGAGCCCCACACGTTCTTCGGGCAGTTCGAGAAGAACAGCCATGTCTACGTCACGGTGCGCTACGCGTTCTAGCACAGTCCCGAGGAGTTCACGCCTGGAATGCGCCTGAAACCACATCGGCACTCACTCGACGCCTCCCCATACGAGCAGTTCGCCCGGATGGACAAGGCGGGCGCGAGCAATGCCCGGGGCGACGCCGGGGACAAAACTGAGAGGTAGAGCGAGCAGCCGTGTTCTATCCGCCATGTACACCGGTCGCCATCTCACTTGGCCCGTTCGATCGCTTCCTGTGCCGACTGACCTCGATTGGCGCCGGGTTCATCGCCGTCACGCGTCCCGGGGTGCGCGCGGGGAGCAGGCGGACCGCGCCGCGAAGATCCTCGGCGTCCATCGGGTTGTGCTGGGGTTCCAGGACCGGTTCGAGCGCCTGTTCTTCGGCCACTGCCGGATGGAGGCACCGTGGGAGCGGTTTGACTTCGCCGTGGATGTGACGGCGGTCTACCAGGGCAAAATCGCCACACTCGCGTGCCACGAGTCCGTCTTCAGCGGCGATCAGGCGCGCCGTTATTCTTCAATCTCGCAGGTAATGATGCCGGCCTCTTTACAACACCGCCCGCCGTAACCGCAGCGCGTTCCCGATCACCGACACCGAGCTGAAGCTCATGGCTGCCGCCGCGATGACCGGCGACAGCAGCACTCCGAAGAGGGGATACAGCACCCCGGCCGCGATCGGCACGCCGGCGGCATTGTAGACGAATGCGAAAAACAGGTTCTGCTTGATATTGCCCATCGTGCGCCGGCTGAGCCGCCGTGCTCGCGCGATGCCGCGCAAGTCGCCTTTCACCAGGGTCACCGCGGCGCTCTCCATCGCCACGTCCGTTCCCGTTCCCATCGCGATGCCGACCTGAGCCTGCGCGAGTGCCGGAGCGTCGTTGATTCCGTCCCCGGCCATAGCAACGACGAGGCCTTCGCTTTGAAAGCGTTTGATCACATCGGCCTTCTGATCGGGTAACACCTCCGCCCTCACGTCGTCGATGCCCAGCTTGCGGGCGACCGCCTGCGCGGTCTTGCTGTTGTCACCCGTGAGCATCACGATGCGAATACCTTCCTCATGCAGTGCGCGAATCGCATCGGGTGTGCTCTCTTTGATCGGATCCGCCACACCCAGCAGTCCAGCCAGTGTGCCATCGACCGCGACGAGCAGGACGGTCTGTCCTTCCGCGCGCAGGGCATCGGCCTTCTCCGCGAGCGGCGTGTCATCGATGCGCAAGTCGCTGAGCAGCGCGCGATTTCCCAGCGCCACCGCGCGACCGTCGATGCTGCCGCGCACGCCCTTGCCGGTGATGCTCTCGAAGTTGCTCGCGCTGACCAGCTTCGCGCGGCGCTCCTCCGCGCCTTTCACGATGGCGGTTCCCAGCGGATGCTCGCTGCCGCGCTCCAACGAAGCGGCCAGTCCCAACAGCGTGTTCTCGTCGGATTTTTCGGTCGGCAAGACCGTCACCAGTTTCGGCTTCCCCTCGGTGAGCGTGCCGGTCTTGTCGACCACCAGCGTGTCCACCTTTCGCAGCACCTCGATGGCCTCGGCGTTGCGAAAGAGGACACCAATCGTCGCCCCCTTACCCGTCGCGACCATGATGGATATCGGCGTCGCGAGTCCGAGCGCACAGGGGCAGGCAATAATCAGCACGGCGACGGCGTTCACCAGGGCGTGAGCCAGGCGTGGATCGGGACCGACGAAAGCCCAGAGGACGAAGGTCACTACCGCGACTCCCACCACGGTCGGCACGAAGTAAGACGAGACCACGTCGGCGAGTCGCTGGATCGGCGCCCGACTTCGCTGCGCCTCACTCACCATCTGGACGATGCGGGCAAGCAGGGTCTCGGACCCGACCCGCTCCGCCCGCACCAGGAACGTGCCCGTCCCGTTCACCGTCCCGCCGGTCACCCGGGAATCGGGTGCCTTTTCAGCGGGAATCGGCTCGCCCGTCACCATGGACTCATCTACGGTACTCCGGCCCTCGGTCACCACGCCGTCCACCGGCACCTGCTCGCCGGGGCGCACGCGCAGCACCCAGCCCACTTGCACCTGATCCAGCGACACATCTTCTTCGACATCGCTGGAACGCACTACGCGTGCCGTCTTGGGCGCGAGCCGGAGCAGCGCCCGAAGTGCGCTGGACGTCCGGCCCCTTGCCCGCAGCTCGAGCACCTGGCCCAAGAGTACGAGGGCCGTGATGACGGCCGCCGCCTCGAAGTACACCGGCACGCGGCCGTCCGGGTTCCGGAAGGCTGCGGGAAAGGCGCCGGGGAACAGCGTCGCAACGGTACTATAGAGGTACGCGACTCCGACGCCGAGGGCGATCAGGGTGAACATGTTGAGGCTGCGGTTCACCAGCGACGCCCAGCCGCGCTCGAAGAAGGGCTGGCCGCCCCACAGCACGACCGGCGTGGCGAGCGCAAGCTCCAGCCATTTTCGCCACGCGGGCGACAATACGGACTGCGCGTGCAGCGACGGAATCATCTCCGCCATCCCGGAGAGCAGCAGAGGCATAGCAAGCGCGACGCTCACCCAGAAGCGGCGCGTCATGTCCACGAGCTCGGGACTCGGCCCCTCATCGGCCGTAACGGTGCGCGGCTCGAGTGCCATCCCGCAGATCGGGCAGGCGCCCGGGCGGTCCTGGACGACCTCCGGATGCATCGGGCAGGTGTAGATCGTGCCTTTTGGGGTAGGGGCAGGAGCGGCCTTGCTCGGCCGCGGCTGCACGTACTTGGCCGGATCGGCCCGGAACTTCGCGGCGCACCCGGCGCTGCAGAAGAAGTGAGACACGCCTTGGTGGTCGACCTTGGCCGCTGCGTGCCGTGGGTCTACGGTCATGCCGCAGACCGGGTCCTTCACCAGATCGGTCAAGGCGCCGGTGACGTCAGTTGCAGGGCCGGTTTGGGCCGAGTGCTCGTCTCCGTGAGTCATTTCAGCTCTCCCCTTGATCTGAACACCGGGCGGTTCCCGGCAGGTATCAGCTTTCCACCGCTTCTTGCTTCCAGATCTGTTCGTCCGTGTCGGTCAGGACCGGCGGCGCCACAGATAGTACAGCACCGGAATCACCACCAGCGTCAGTACAGTGGACGTCACCATCCCTCCCACCATCGGCGCCGCGATCCGCTTCATCACGCTCGCTCCGGTCCCGTGACTCCACAGCACCGGCACGAGCGGCGCGAGCACCCGCTCGAGGTCTTGCCCGACGCGCTGCATGGTTTCGAGGTCCGGTCCGAAGATCTTGACCGCGAGCGTTGTCCGCACGCCGGTGGAGAGCATGTCGGTGCGGTTCTTGATCGGCATCGTCCAGGTATTCACCATCCCGGTCAGCCGCAGCGCCCGATCCATCTCTGCCGTCAGCCGGTCCTGGGTCATCCCCGGCCGCCACTCCGACTCCGGCTTCAAGTTCACGATGGTTTCGACCATGGACATCGGCGCCCAGTCGGTCGCGGTATTGGCCCGGCCCGCTTTTCCCCACACCGACTCGACTTCGGGAAACGTCTTGAGAATGCTGTCTTCCACCTGCAACAGACGAGAGCCACTTCGGTCACGGCGCCACCTGGATCACCATGGTGAGCCCCGCACCACGCCCACCTCCCGCCGCCATCCGACTCGATTGCTCGTTACGATGTCCCGTGCATAAATTGCGAGGCGATGCGCTCTCTTTTCGTTCGCCGCCTTTTTACGGTGCTCTACTGGTGGTCACTTCGGGCTATACCTACGAGGGAATCTACGGTTCGGTCCGTCTCGCGGAGCGCGGGCAGACGCGTGATGGCCCTTCCCCGACAACCCGTCTCTGGAGTAGGGCCGAATCCGGCGGGAAACGGTGGGCTCGCCCTCGTTTGACCCCGACTGGTCCATCACTCAGGCAATCGAGATCGCAGTCATCCTCCTAGCGGTCGTTCTTCTTGGGCGGGACGGCGTCGAGGTGGCCTCGGAGCTCCGGCGCGCCGGCAGCCCACACCCATCCTGCTCCTCACGCCGGGTGACCATGACGCCGTGCACCTCGTGAGGGAAAGCGGGGCCGATGGCTACGTAGCAAACCTTTTCGGTTCGACGAGTTGCTCCGACGGCTCGATGCTCTGGCGCGCGGAGCCATCTGAGCTAACGAGTCCCTTGCCGGCTCGAAGCGGCGGCGCGTGGCGTGAAGCTGTCGGGCGCGGTGAAGTAAACCTCTCACCCGAACACGGAGCGCTTCATGGCTTCCCGATTCTCCGAACCTCTGATCGCCGCAGCGGCACTTCTCGTGGTGGCCTGCGCCTCCCACCAGTTACCCGTTCCGGTCGTTGGGGGGCCCGCGGGCCTCCAGACATTGGTGGGTGACTGGGGCGGCGAATACTGGAGCCCCATCACAGGCCGGAACGGCAGCATCCGGTTCACGCTCGCGGCGGGACGTGACACGGCGTTCGGTGACATCCTGATGATCCCTCGCGGGTCCAACCAGCCGTTCTCGCGCGAGAACGCGGATCCCATGAGTGGGGCGGCCGCGGTACTGACCATCCGGTTCGTGCGGGTCGCGGGGGATTCGGTGCACGGGGTCCTCGATCCGTATCGTGACCCCGACTGCTCCTGCACGCTCCGAACGGCGTTCCGGGGGCGGATCGCGACCGATTCCATTGTCGGGACGTTCATCTCCCGCCGGGTGGATCGGGATGAGAGGCCCGCGACCGGCGAGTGGCGGGTCACGCGGCAGCGGGGTTGACCGCGCCGCGGAGCGGTGTGCCGGACCACCCGTTCGGCGTGTAGCCGCCGAAGTCGAACCGGAGCGGCCGAACCCGGCCGTGACCAGTAGCGACAAGGGGTGGGGAAACGACTCGCAGACGGATGCCCCTAATTGCGTGAGCCAGCGGGCGGAAGTTGGGCATGGCACCGCCGCCGCCCATCATGCTGCCCGTGCCACCACCGCCCATCATGCCGCCCCCGCCCCCGCTC
>JACQVB010000011.1 GCA_016209985.1 Gemmatimonadota bacterium
GAGTGCGGGACGGACGGCTGCGCACGAACATCGGCACCGTCTCCGCCCTCGACGATGCCGTCGCCGCCTTCAACTCGACCGAACGACGCCCGGGGAAGACGATCATCCGCGTTCATCCGTGAGGATACGGGGAAGCACGGGATTCCTTGTCGTACCGACGGCCGCAGTTCTTGCCGTATTTCGGTGGGACTTTGCTCGGTATCGTCGCGCGTCTGCCTAACAAGCGGCTGGAGCTGCCGCCGCCCGTCGTAGTAGAATTGCTTTGTGAACAACACAGCACGGCGGCGCAGCTCAGCTGCTTCTCGTTAGGCATCAGGGAATCTCGATGACATGACCGAGGCTACAACAAGGTCAAGGGCACATTCGATACGCCGATGGGTTCGGCGCGCCTTCCTGCTCTGGGCGGTCATTTCGATTGCTTGGCTGGCGAACTCCGTCCGAACTCAGGGTGTTCCCGACGGGCTCCTTCGCAGCACCCAAGACGTAAGCGTTGTGGAGGGGTCAACGGCTCTGGAGTTTCTGCCGACGAGGCCAAATGGCAAGGCGGCCCTGATCTTCATCTCTGGCTCTGGCATTCACCCTCATGCCTACGCTCCGCTGCTGCGCCCGGTTGCAGACTCCGGGTACTCAGTGTTCGTCATCAAGCTGCCGTATCGCTTCGCCCCGCTAAAGTCGCACAAAGATGCAGTGGTCGAGCAAACCCGGCAGCTGATGGCCGCTCATGCCGAGGTTTCTCATTGGGTAGTCGCTGGCCATTCGCTCGGCGGCGCACTTGCCGCGCGTGTCGCCCAGTCAGGCCATAGGCCAAATGCGGCGTTCGTACTGATAGGGACGACACATCCGAAGGACGCTGATCTCTCGAGACTCGATGCACCTTTCACGAAGGTTTATGCAACCGAGGATGGCATTGCTCCGGCCGACCGAGTCATGGCGACCAAGAGGCTGCTGCCGGAGCAGACGAGGTGGGTCGAAATCACCGGCGGCAATCACTCCCAGTTCGGGCACTACGGTCACCAGCTTTTCGACGGCAACGCCACCATCACTCGGGAGGCGCAACAGGCAATCACACGCGAGGCCCTACTCGATGCGCTGAGAAAGGGCGGCCCCTAGCTCCGATCTATCCATGCAGATCCAACGAGCATCAGCTAGCGATGCTGAACAAATAGCCGGGGTACTATTGGCCGCGTTTCGCGAATTCGAACCGCTGTACACCTCCGCAGGCTTTCGCGCGACCACTCCGCCCCCTTCAGAGATCGCTCGTCGTCTGGCTGAAGGTCCCACCTGGATTGCCAAAGAGCAGGAGACCGTCCTCGGAACCGTCTCCGCGCTCGACCGCGGTGAAGAGGTTTACATTCGAAGCATGGCAGTGCTACCCTCGGCTCGCGGGCGCGGCCTCGCCAGTCAGCTGCTTACGGTCGTCCACGCATATGCCGTCAGTCAGGGCGCTCGCCGGCTCTCGCTTACCACCACGCCGTTCTTGATGGCCGCCATTCGGCTCTACGAGCGGACGGGCTTCAAGCGTACTTCGGACGTGCTGGACCTGCACGGTACGCCGTTGTTCGCCATGACGAAACAGCTATGCAACATCCCGAGCCGCCGCCTAACAAGCGCTGAGCCTGTGTGAAAACTCCGAAACGCGACGAAAAAGGGGCCATCCGATCCCTCACTGACTCCCCATCTAACTGGCCTTTTCGCTTCTCCAACTCGGAATCGCCCTTTGGGTCAACAGCGCATGGTTGCTTCTCACGCTGCTTGCGGCAGTGGCCGTCATGTCGGTGGTCGTGATCCCTAGAGAGGAGCGGTACTTGGAGGCACGTTTCTCTTCCAACTATTCCACGTACAAGGCCAGCGTACGTCGCTGGCTCTAGTGGCGCCGCCCAACAAGATGCGTTGCCGGAAGCGCGCCTCCGTGCGCCCGCCGGCATGACGCTCGCACCTTAAGCGCGCTCCGTTTGACCGCTCCAAGGAAGTCGCGAATGCGGCACTATGATCGCCGTTGATCCCTGGCTGAGGTCGCCTCGAGCCACTCCGTGGGTCAGACTGTCACCACCGGTTTGAAATTGCACACAATCACCGGGTGAAATTGCACACTCGGTCTCCCGTTCCTGGTTGGGAGCGCTAGTCGGTGACTGGCGGACGCCCGGCCGTGGGCCACGTTGCGCCTCCCCTTTGGTGGTGGAGGTGCCGGTGTACGCATGGGAGAAACTCGTGCTCCTCACACACTTGCTGGAACAAGGGCTCACCAAGACCGCGATCGCGGCGCAGGTGGGCGTCAGTCGGCGGACCGTCTATCACTGGCTGGCGACCGGGCAGCTCGACCGGGACCTGAGCCAGGGAGGGTCCGGGACCCGGGTCCAGCGGCCGGCGAAGCTCGATCCGTACAAACCGATCATCGACACCCGGCTGGGGACCTATCCCCAACTGAGCGCCGTCCGCCTCTTCACCGAGGTCCAGGCCGCCGGGTACGCCGGGGGGATTACCCAGCTTCGGGATTATGTGCTCCAGGTGCGGCCGCGGCCCGAGCCGGAGCCGGTGGTCCGCTTCGAGACCCCACCGGGCCTGCAGGCGCAGGTGGATTTTGCGGATTTCCGCTTTCCCTGGGGCAAACGGCACGCGCTGCTGGTCGTGCTGGGCCACTCGCGGCTCTTGTGGCTCACGTTTTACCTGCGCCAGACGATGCGGACGCTGATGACGGGGCTCGAAACGGCCTTTGCCTACCTCGGCGGGGTGCCGCGCGAGCTGCTGTTTGACCAGCTCAAGGCGGTCATCATCGAGGACCGGCGTCCGGATGACGGCAAGCTGATCGAAAATCCCGAGTTTCTGCGCTTCGCCGCTCACTGGGGCTTCCGGATCCGCGCCTGCCGCCCGTACCGGGCCCAGACCAAGGGGAAGGTGGAGCGCCCCGTCAGCTACGTCCGCGGGAATTTCGTCTATGGGCGGGAATTCCTGGGCGACGCCGATCTTGCCGCCCAAGCCGCGCGCTGGCTGGACGACGTCGCCAATGTCCGCTGTCATGGGACGACGGGCGAAGCGCCGCGGCTCCGCTTCGAGCGCGACGAGCGCGCCGTCCTGCTCCCCCTTGCCGCGCGGCCCTATCAGCCCCTCGTCCCCCTGGTGCCTCGACGAGCTCCGATCCGAGCCGCGGCGCTCGACTTTTCCGTGGAGCGACGGCCGCTCGAGAGCTATTCGGCCCTCCTGGAGGCGATATGAAAGCCGCCTCGTTGCGGGAGCGGCTCCGCGCCCAGCTCGCCGATCTCAAGATGCCCGGCGCCTTGGAAGCTCTGGATGACATCCTGAGCCAGCTCGACGGCGGCAAACTTCCGCCGGCCCAGGCGATCGAGGCCCTCCTGGGGGCGCAGATCCAGCTGCGCAATACCCGCCGGCTCGTCGCGGCCGTGCGCGCCTCCCGCCTGCCGGCGGCCAAGACCCTCGCCGATTTCGACTTCACCTTCCAGCCCAGCATCAAGCGGGAGCAGCTGGAAAGCCTGCACACCCTCGGCTTCATCGAGCGACGGGAAAATGTCATCCTGCTCGGGCCGCCCGGCGTCGGCAAATCCCACCTGGCCATCAGTCTCGCGGTCGCCGCCGCGCAGAGCGGCCGCCGGATCTACTACGGCACCCTGGCCGATCTCATCACGTCCCTGGAAGAGGCCCAACAAGCTGGCCGCCTCTCCCAGCGCATGAAGACCCTGATCTTCCCGAGCCTCTTGATCGTGGACGAGATCGGCTATCTCCCCATCACACCCACCGGCGCCATGCTCTTCTTCCAGCTCATGAGCCGGCGCTACGAACGCGCCTCCACCGTGCTCACGAGTAACAAGAGCTTCGAGGAATGGGGTCACATCTTCGGGGACGACGTCATGGCGGGAGCCCTCATCGATCGGCTGGTCCATCACTGCCACATCGTCAACATCCGGGGCAACAGCTACCGGATGCGCCAACACGCCGAGCTCTACACGGTCCTGAATCGCAAAGGCCCCGACACGCCCAAACGCCGGAAAGGCCAGGAGGCCGTCGCGTCCTAGGGCTCGCCCCCTCGACCAGTGTGCAATTTCATCCGGTGAAAGTGTGCAATTCTATTCCGGTGTTGACACAGACTACGCAACACGCTGCGTGGGTTGGGATTTCTGGTGGATCCAGGTGACTGGATCGACCCGTCGTCCCATGTGCGAGTCTGTGCATACCCTCGTCGCCAACGCGCCCTCGCCATGCTGCAGCGTCGCGGCAGTCGCCGGCTCGTAAACCTGCACGAGCGGCGACATGCGCCTATTCTCCTGACGCGCTACGCACTGACTGAAAGCCATGTGCCCGTGGCGGACTTTGGCGCGCCGACGCTCCCGCAACTCGCTTCCGCGTTGAGCGCCATACATACGGGGGTGAGCGCGGGCGACCGGGTCGCAGTGCACTGTGGAGGTGGTCTCGGCCGCTCCGGCACGGTAGCCGCCTGCTATCTCGTAGACCTTGGCCACGATTGGCGCACTGCGGTCGCAGTGGTTCGGGCCGCCCGACCCGGGGCGATAGAAATGGGAGCCCAGTTGGCCATCATTGCCTCGTACTCTGACCTGCGAACAGCGATGACACACGGGACGCGGGATTGCTTCTTTCGCTGCTGAAACAAGGAGCTGGAGCGGGCTTAAGGCGTGACGACCTTCACGCCCTTCGGCGCGCGCGATCATCGCGGTAGGCCGCCAGGACGGTTTGCTGCGGAGAGTAGAGGCTGCGTAGAGCGCGGCGCTGGGTCGAGAGAATCTCGATTGGCAGATTGCGGTTGTCCAGGAACCGGAAGGGCGGGCACTGGTGCAGTATGTGCCAGTGCCGAAGCGCGGAAGGTAGCGGCGAATTGCTTCACGCCGCCTTCGGGCGGATTTCGCCCTTTCCCCGGCGATGCCATTCCGCCGGTTCCATCTTCTCCCTTCTGCCGGCCGCGTGCCCCACGCGTCCGCTGGCGTAAAGCTTTCTTCCCGTGGCGTTCACCGCCCACTTCTCGCACTTTTCGTTGATTACGCTCGTCAACTCGTTCGGTCACCCGCGTTTCCGAGTCGAGGATATGGCTGTTCCTGTCGCGCCCGTCCGGGACACGTCACCCGCACTGAAATACGTGCTCGCATTGCGCGACGTCAGGCTGGACGACGTGCCGGTGGTGGGTGGAAAGAACGCGTCACTGGGAGAGATGCTTCGGGCCCTGGAGCCCAGGGGTGTCGCCGTCCCCGACGGGTTCGCGCTGACCGCCGAGGCATTCCGTTTGACGCTCCGGGAGGCGGGCCTGACGGAGCACGTCTACGCCGCGCTCGACCGGCTGGACCCGGCAGACGTGTCGCAGCTCGCCGCGGTGGCGGGGCGCATTCGCGAGCAGGTTCGCGCGGCGCCACTGCCGGCCCCGATCGCGGAGCAGGTGGATGCCGCCTACCGGGCGCTCTCTCGGCAGTATGGCGAGGAGTTCACCGACGTGGCGGTCCGCTCGAGCGCCACGGCGGAGGACCTGCCGCGCGCGTCCTTCGCCGGCCAGCACGAGTCGTTTCTCAACGTGCGTGGCCCGGAGGCGCTGGACCAGGCGACCCGCTCCTGCTTCGCCTCCCTCTTCACCGACCGCGCGATCAGCTACCGTGCCGCACAGGGATTCGCTCATCGCGATGTCGCGCTCTCGGTCGGCGTGCAGAAAATGGTCCGCAGCGATCTTGCCAGCGGCGGGGTGATCTTCACGCTGGACACGGAGACGGGCTTTCGCGAGGTGGTCCTGATCACCGGCGCCTGGGGTATCGCGGAAAGCGTGGTGCAGGGGCGCGTCCGGCCGGATGAATTCTGGGTGCACAAGCCGACCCTGCGGGCGGGCTTCCGGTCGATCATCCGCCGGGAGGTGGGAAGCAAGGCCCGCAAGGTGGTCTACGTGGACGAGGGCGGCGGAACCGTGCGCGAGGTGCCGGTGCCGGTGGAAGACCGCCGCCGTCTGGTGCTCACCGACGACGAGGTGCTCCAGCTCGCCCGCTGGGCGCTGGTGATCGAGGACCACTATTCCGAGCGCGCGGGTCATCCGATGCCCATGGATATCGAGTGGGCCAAGGACGGCCGCCTGAACCGCCTGTTCATCGTGCAGGCGCGCCCCGAGACCGCCCACGCCCAGGCCACCACGCCTACCATCGCCCTGTACCACATCCGCGAGCGCGGCGAGGTCTTGGTGACCGGCAAGAGCGTCGGCAATACGATCGCGGCCGGTCAGGCTCGCGTCATTCGCTCGGTCGCGGAGCTGCCCGCCTTCCGGCCGGGAGAGGTGCTGGTGGCACCGATGACCGACCCCGCGTGGGAGCCGGTGCTGCGCCACGCGGCCGCGGTGGTGACGGATGAAGGGGGGCGTACCTGCCACGCGGCGATCGTCTCCCGCGAGATCGGGATCCCCTGCGTGGTGGGAACGGGCCGCGCGACTCGCACGCTGGGCATGCAGGACGTCACCGTGTCCTGCGCGGAAGGGGACGAAGGGAAGGTCTACGCCGGCAGACTGGCGTTCGACCGGGAGGAAATAGACCCGACGCAGTTGCCGCGGCCGTCCGTGCCGCTGATGCTCAACGTCGGGAATCCCGAGAATGCCTTTCAGTTGGCGCTCCTTCCGAGTGCTGGCGTCGGTCTCGCGCGGATCGAGTTCATCGTCTCGAGCTGGATCGGCATTCACCCGATGGCGCTCCGCTACCCCGAGCGCGTGAGCGATCCCGCCGCGCGCGCGGCGATCGTGGAGCGGACCGCCGGTTACGGCTCTACCGCGGAGTTCTTTGTGGATCGCCTGGCCTCGGGTGTCGGGCAGATCGGGGCGGCCTTCTACCCGCGTCCCGTGATCGTGCGATTCTCGGACTTCAAGACCAGCGAATATGCCGGGCTGCTGGGCGGGAGCGATTTCGAGCTGTCGGAAGGAAACCCGATGATCGGCTTCCGGGGTGCATCCCGCTACTACGACGAGCGCTACCGCGACGGCTTCGCGCTGGAGTGCTCGGCGATTCGCCGAGTGCGCCACGACTTCGGGCTGCGCAACGTCAAGCTGATGATTCCTTTCTGCCGCACGCTGGAGGAGGCTCGCCGGGTCATCGCCGAGCTGGAGCGCAACGGTCTGGTCCGCGGGGAAGAGGGGCTGGAGGTGTACGTCATGTGCGAGATCCCCAACAACGTGATCCTGGCCGAGGAATTCGCCGAGGTGTTCGACGGCTTCTCCATCGGATCGAACGATCTGACCCAGCTCGCTCTGGGCGTGGACCGGGATTCGGAAATCGTGGCGCACCTGTTCGACGAGCGCGATCCCGGCGTGAAGCGGCTGATCGAGATGGTGGTGGCCGGCGCCCACCGCAAGAAGCGGCCGGTGGGGATCTGTGGCCAGGCGCCAAGCGACTATCCCGAGTTTGCCGAGTTCCTGGTCTCGATCGGCATCGATTCCATCTCACTGAACCCGGATTCGCTGCCGCAGGTCATCCGGCGGCTGGCGATGAAGCGCCGAGCAACGTGACGTACTTTTTTCACGCCGCCGCGATCGACTACGACGGAACGCTCACCGAGCGGGACTGGCCCGATCCCGGGGTGGCACCATGTTTCTCAGTGACGCTCGGGCTGAGCGCTCCGGTGTCCAAGTCTCCCTGGTAACTCAGTTGGTACGTCGAATGGCTCAGCATTTTGTTGAGCAGCAACGGACCGGCGCCCGCGACCACGATGTCCGGCGTGGAGGTCACCTCACGCTCACGTTGCTGCGAAAAGGTCACCCAAACAATCCGCCCGGCCTACATCTGCCGGGCGGACGACTGGCCGGGCTGGCGGAGAAATTGACCGCACACGTAAGGCTCCCCTTCCTGGCTGAGCCCTGGAGGCGCCCGCATCGGCAGGCGTCCTCCTGACTGCCCGACCTGAACGTAACCTACCTCGAGTGATATGAATGCATGCTGAACTGGGCATGAGACCCGGCAACCATTACATCGACAGGTTCACACGCCCATCAACGTCCGTTCAGGGGTCGAGTGGCAGATTAGTTGTGAATTGGCAGGGAGGCGATATGAGGCATGTGTTGATCGAGGCCATCGATCCGGTATGCGGACTCGATTGCACCACCCGCGGGCGCGCGGGCGGACGTTTTGACCGGCCGGTGGAGTCAGCGGAGTATCAGGGCACGCTGTACCACTTCTGCAGCGAGCAGTGTCGACTGCGATTCGAGAGTGATCCACGGAAGTACGTGGAGAACGCCGAGAACGCGCGCTCCGGGGCGGCGAACAACGTGGCGTCAAAGAGATGACTATCCGCGCTTGACTCAGCCCGCGAGCTCCGGATTACGCGGGGCTCGCGATTCCTGGAGCAGGTAAGCCACGATTCGTTCCTCGGCCTCCTGCACGTCGGGTAATGGGTCAGTTTCAATGAGACTCCTCTCAACTTTCCTTGACGGGGCGTAACTCATTGATAGCTTACGCATATGCCTAAACGCTCACGCACGAAGCCTTCGACCGATGAAGTCCAGGCCGCCTTCCAGGCAGTGAATGCTCTCACCAGGTCCGAGCTGCCAACCAAGCCCAAACGGAAGCGGAAGAACCCCGCTGCCGTCGCGCTCGGGCGCAAAGGCGGCCTCAAAGGCGGCCACGCTCGCGCTGCTTCAATGACCGCCAAGGAACGTTCCGAGAGCGCCCGAAAGGCTGCCAAGGCCCGGTGGAAACAAGGGTAGTCACCGGATGCGCCGCCATTTTTCATGGTCGAATACCGATCCCATGACCCATCCGATGAGCCCCCCTACGAGCCCCACGCCAGCACCGACAACAGTTCCATAAACGATCACTTCTCCAGTGTTGTCTGCATTCTGGGCTGCCCACACGTAGCCACCCGCAAGACCAAGCAGAAAGCCGAGACCAGCTCCAGCGTCCGAGACACCCTGCATCCCGTCGCTAATATCAATCCTTGTGACATCGCTCTCTGGTATCACGACGATTGGGCAAGCAGCGTCGATGAAATCGCGGCGTCGAGCGACGAAGAACTCCTGACCGACAGCTCCCGTTGCCACGCTCTCGCCAGCGAGTTGCTGACATCTCTCTGTAAGCTCACCACGGGAGAGCACAATCGCTGAGTCCCGCTGACCTGCGAGGGTCCCGATTTGAACGCCAGCCATCGTAGACCAGACACGAGCGCGAACGCCGAGCGGAAGACGGATAGCCGTCTTGGACGCGGTGTCTTGAGCCGATACATCACCGGCTGAAGAAACCCTCAAGGCCGCGAGCAATAACAAAGCCAGTCGCATTAGTCCGCATCCCTGCCCTGAAAAGAGAGTTGATCTATCACGCTGTAGGTTCGATTTCAGCAAACACCCCGTCTCCCAACCCCCACGTATGGCGGGATTGTCCGACCTCAAGAATTCCGAGCACCACGGTTCGGGCCTCATTGACGAACTCATCGGCAGATCGGACTCGAACTTGGACCCGAAGTCGTCGCTGATAGCGTTCTAACCGAAGCGTCTTGGTCAACGGCTGCAGGTTGGACAAGTCCAAATAGACGACGTATTTCTGCAGCACTCCCATAAAGCGAAACCGGCCTGGCTTCCAGTGCCGCACACGACGCTCAACGCTGTTTCTCGTAGTAGTACCGTGCTCGATGGGGTACTCGTCGGCATTTCCTTCTGGCTCGACATGGACTAGATACAGAAGTTTGGTTTCCCCCCGCACGATCTTGCGACGCTCTCCTACTTGTTCTTGCCATCGGAGTGTAAAAGGTCTTGAATAAGGGTCAACCGTCCCCTCAATACTCTCGACACTTGCCCAGAACTGTCGCGTCTTACATTGGTTGGTAATCGCCAAAAAGACATCGCTCCCAACCGCCCGAATGTCCCATTTAAGGCAGCCTGCATGGGCTTGCCGTCTGAATGGACTACAGACGTTTAGGTACTTGAATGGCGGGACATAAGCTGCCACCAGCAACATGGCTGCGCCAACGTACAGTACACCAGCCAAGACATGATTCGTGTAACCGCCGACCGTCACGGCTATTCCAAAACCTGCGAGCGCAGTGCCCGGAACCCAAGGGTGGCGCTCAAATGGGGGCGGCATAACGGGCAAAATCTATGTGCTGTCAGGTTCGCGGTAAGAGTGGAGGTGCTATCCTCATTGACTGCGTGACCGCTCACGCATACATTAGGATCATGTACAAACTCTCCCTGGAGGGTCGGACCCGCGTCATTCAAGCTCTCTGTGAGGGCAATTCCATTCGGGCGACCTGCCGCTTGACGGGTACCGCGAAGGGCACCGTTCTCCGCTTGCTGGCCGAGCTTGGGACGACTTGCCAAGCCTTCCATGACGCCACCGTTCAAAACATCAAGGCCAAGCGGGTTCAGTGCGACGAGATTTGGAGCTTCTGCTACGCCAAGGCAAAGAACGTCCCTTTGAACATGGCTGGCGAAGCGGGCGATGTTTGGACGTGGGTTGCACTCGATCAGGACACGAAGTTGGCAATCTCCTACGCCGTGGGCGGCAGGGATTTGGAAACCGGCTTCCCATTTATGCAGGACTTGGCGTCGCGGCTGGCTGGCCACATCCAATTGACCACGGATGGCCTGCCAGCGTACCGGCTCGCCGTGGAAGGCGCGTTCGGTTGGAACGGGGTGGACTTCGCGACCTTGGTCAAGACGTACGGTAGGGCGGCGGAAGGCTACGGGCGCTACAGTCCGCCGCGCTTTACGGGAGCTGTTCGGACGCGGGTCATGGGCCAGCCAACTAAAGCGAACGTCAGCACATCGCATGTTGAGCGGCAGAACCTCACGATCCGAATGCAGGGAAGGCGCTACACGCGCCTGACGAACGGGTTCTCCAAGAAGCTGGAGAACCACACCCACGCGACGGCGCTCTACTTCGCGCACTACAATTTCTGCCGGTCGCATCAGACGCTCACGAAGGTGGCGAGGGGGATTCATCGGACCCCGGCGATGGCGGCGGGCCTGACGAATCGGGTGTGGACGGTAGTGGACCTGTTGATGCTGATTCCTTCCGAACGGCACCGCGCCGGGGTCGCGTAGTCCCCTGGACCTCCTTCCGCTCCTGTCGTCGGGCGACCACCAGGGCGGGGGTGTTCAGGAGATCAACGACTTTCCACGCTGGCACCACTAGACCCATCCCAGCGTTCGGAAAGACCGCACAAAAGACGCCAAGCAAACGAGTGTGCTCACCGAACGTCGCTTGTCTCCCGACCGCCGGAACGATCTGTCCCGGAAGTAGCTCGGATTCTGCGGTTGGTCCAGTGCGGTACACCCACGCCGGAGATCCGCTATAACCCTCAATCACCGATGCCTCGACGAGGAATCCAGACTGCCGATAATGATTACCGCCGTACGAGACGGGATCACCTGGCATGGCGGAGATGTGGCCAAATCGCACAGTTGGTATGTTGACTTTCTCACGCCCATGGCGCAGGAATCGTCCGACGATGTAGATGTCATCTCCAATCCCGTACTTGTCTGGTCCGACCTCAACGTGTCGCAATGCCATCGCCAGCGGGAATGGCAGCACATCTGTCTGATGGGTGTGAATCGGTTGGCTGAACCGCACAATCGCCAAATCATCAGTAAGCGAGCGCGTCCATTCCCCATATCGAACCCGAGTCACAATGGGAGGGGCATTAGGGTCGCGGGAATTAACCCGGACCCACCATGACCTGAGACGAGTGGTAACGTGGCGGCAGGTGATGAGGTAGCCGATCCCTAGGTCACTTCGACCATCGAACACCGCAACAACGAAGGCCGTACCTCCAGCGGCTACACCTTCTTGGGCCTGCTTCTTACCAGGATAGAGATAGACAACCGACTTCAGGAGATAATCGGGGACTCTCGGCATAATCCGATACCGATAGGCGTGGAGATGCCCGGAAGCATCCCGCCCAAGCCAGCGCGCCGCAAGACTGCTCCCCCAAGCAGTCGCAATCTCTTCAACGAAACGGCGTCCTGGTCCTCGTAGATCACGCCAAATCGCCGCGACGGCTCTACTCATACGACCGTCGCTGAGAACGGTCCCAACCAAATTGACCCACTACCGCACGTCGCGCGAGGTTGCGAACACCGCTGCGATCAACGCCCCTGTGCTGCTGCCCGCCAGGTACCCGATCGGGATCGCCTCGCGCTCCAGGACTCGCAGCACCCCCAGCTGAGCCAGCGCCTTGGCTCCGCCGTCGGAGAGTGCAAGGCCCAGACCTCCGGGTCGAACACTCGGTTGCGTCGGCATGGGCCAGGATAGCAATGCGACCATCCCACTCTGCTTAACGGTGCGTGAAGACCTCGTTATGCGCCGGCTTCACCACGGTTTCACGCTCATTTGTGCGGTGCGGAGTTTCATTCGGTATCGAAGGAGGGTTCGTGTCGCCAGCGCTGGTCAGTTGGCTCGTCACAGGGGCCGTGGTGCCGGCACTCGTCGTCGCGGGGGCGGTGATGTCGAGCAGACATCCGCGCCGGTCCCGGACCGCTCAGATTTCGTTCAGCGCGGCGGCGGTAATTCTACTGGTGCGAATGGGGTGGTGGTTGGCGTTTGAGGCACGGGGCGTTTCCGGCCTGTCTCGAGTAATCGTGGCCCTCGCCGTCGTTGGCGTGAGCGGCGCGTGGTGGATCGCGGCGGTGAGCTGGGCGCGGCGGCCCTAAGCCCGAGCGCGGGCTCTCAGCCCGCGACGACCTACAAGCCGAACGGATACGTGTCGGGCGCTTCTTCCCGCACGAGCCGCGGCAACGCCCCGGGCCGGCCGGCATGAATGGAAGTCATGACCGTCGCACCTGCAAATTCCGGTCCCGTTTACGACGCTTCCATGCCAGCCGCCACTTCCGCCTTCGGCTCCGGCACTTCGGTCACCGTTCCTTCGGCCAGCAACAGCACGCTCGCGACCGAGACGGCGTTTTCCAGCGCCACGCGCACGACCTTGGTGGGATCGATGATCCCGGCCTCGACCAGATCCACGTAGCGCAACGCGCCGGCGTCGAAGCCCATGTTGCCGGTGCCGGAGCGCATCCGATCCACCACTACGCCGCCATCCACGCCCGAGTTCTCGGCGATCTGGCGGGTGGGAGCTTCCAGGGCGCGCCGCAACATCAGGATTCCGGTTCGTTCGTCGCCTTCGGCCCGTGCCGCCTCGGCGTCCAGCGCCGCCGTCGCCCGCAACAGCGCCAGACCACCGCCGGGCACGATGCCTTCGGCCATCGCCGCCTTGGTGGCGCTGATCGCGTCGTCGAA
>JACQVB010000127.1 GCA_016209985.1 Gemmatimonadota bacterium
CGGAGGGCAGCGAGCTGACGTACATCGACGGTTCCGAACTCGCGCCGGTAGCGTAGGTTCGCGCGCGCTCGGCAGCCCTCCCCTCTATGCCCCGATCACGGACGCCGGCGACCCAGGAGAGCAGCGGCGAACGCGAGCGCATCGTGGTCGCTGGCCGCGAGGTCACCATCTCCAATCCCCATAAGGTGCTCTTCCCCAAGCCGAAACACACGAAGCTCGACCTCGTACGCTACTACCTCGTGGTGGCTGATGGCGCTCTGCGCGGCGCGGGCGGGCGCCCCAACGTGCTCGTCCGCTATCCCAACGGGATCACCGGGGAGTACTTCTACCAGAAGCGGGCGCCCACCTCGCGGCCGCCCTGGATCGAGGTCGTGTCACTCCGCTTCCCCTCAGGAAGAAGGGCGGACGAAGTTGTGCCGCGTGACGCCGCCGCCCTCGTCTGGCTCGCCAACCTCGCCTGCCTCGAGCTGCACCCGCATCCCGTACGGGCCGATGATCTGGAGCACCCCGACGAGCTGCGTGTCGATCTCGACCCAGTGCCCGGCGTGGAGTGGGCGCAGATACGCGAGGTAGCGCGCGTGGTCGAGGCCGTGCTGGCGGATTTTGGTCTCACCGGCTGGCCGAAGACGTCGGGATCCCGCGGGCTTCACGTCAACGTGCGGATCGAGCGGCGCTGGGCCTTCGACCAGGTGCGGCGCGCGGCGCTGGCGCTGGCGCGCGAGGTCGAGCGGCGCGCGCCGAAGATCGCGACGAGCAAATGGTGGAAGGAGGAACGCCACGGCGTGTTCGTGGACTACAACCAGAACGCCAAGGACCGCACGGTCGCATCGGCGTACTCGGTACGGCCGACACCGGACGCGCGCGTGTCAGCGCCGATCACCTGGGAGGAGCTGAAGATCTGCGACCCGGCAGACTTCACGCTGGTCACCATGCCGGAACGATTCACCAGGATTGGTGATCGGCACGCAGCCATCGACGACCACTCCGGCTCACTCGAGCCGTTGCTCGAGCTCTCGGCCCGGCATGAGCGCGAAGGCTTAGGCGACGCTCCGTGGCCCCCGCACTACAAGAAGCAGCCGGGCGAGCCCATGCGCGTGCAGCCGTCGAGGCGTCGCGGGCCCTACCCCGGGTCGAAAGCTCACGCAGCCCGGAGCGGCCCCTCGAGCAGCCCCTCACCCAGGCGGCGCGTGTCCAAGCACCCGCTGATCGAGATCGGCCGGGCGAAGCGGAAAGAGGACGCGCTCGCGGGGCTCGAGCGCTGGAAGGTGCGGCACCCGGAAGCGGCCGCGCACCTCGAGCCGGCGGACGTGCTGGTAGATTCCATGCGAGGCCGTTTCACCACCTGGACCCGCATTCGTGTCAACCTGCAGCACGTGCCGTCCGAACTCAGGCCGCCTCAGGAGCCTCTCGACCCCGCTGAGAAGATCTTCGACAGCTCATAAGGGGTCGTGACCTCGAGTTGATCGTAGCGGCAGTCACCCGGCTGCTTGTCCGGCCGCCAGCGCAGGAAGACCGCGGCGTGGCGAAACCGTTTCCCCTGTAGGTGATCGTATTTCACTTCGCAGACCCGCTCGACTCGCAGCGGCTCCCACGAAAGATCCTTGCCCGCGCTCCAGCGGCTCTGTGCTCCCGGCATCCGTTTACTCGCGTCCTCGGCCTGCGCCCATTCCTTCCATGGGTGATTCTCGAAAGCATTCTTCCGCAGCGGCGCCAGCTCTTTCACCAGCGCCTTTCGCATCGCCATAGTGAAGGACGACGTCACGCCCACGTGCTGGAGGGCGCCGCGATCGTCGTAGAGCCCCAGGAGCAACGATCCGACGGCGTCTTTGCCGCTCTTGTGCCAGCGGAACCCGGCCACGACGCACTCGGCCGTGCGGGCGTGCTTCACCTTGATCATCGCGCGCTTGCCCGGCTGATAGGGCGCGTCTTGCGGCTTCGCGACCACACCATCCAGGCCCGCCCCTTCGAACTGATCGAGCCATTGCAGGGCGAGGTTGCGGTCTCGGGTCATCGGCGTGAGATGGACCGGCGGACCGATGTCTTCCATCAGCCGCTCGAGCCAGGCACGGCGCTCACTCTGGGGCGTCTCCATCAGGCTGGTGCCGCCGGCCGCCAGCAAGTCGAAGGCGACGAACGACGACGGGGTTTCCTGGGCGAGCTTCGCCACGCGCGAGGCCGCAGGATGCAGTCGCATCTGGAGCGCATCGAAATCGAGACCGTGCGGCGTCGCGATCACGATCTCCCCATCGATCACGCAATCTTTCGGCAGCTGCTCCAGCAGGGCGTCGTGCAGCTCGGGGAAATAGCGATCGAACGGCCGCAGGTCACGGCTCTGGAGGTAGACGTCGGAGCCGCCGCGAAAGACAATCGCGCGGAACCCGTCCCATTTGGGCTCGAAGAGAAAACCCCCGTCGGCCGGCAGCACGTCGGCCAGCTTGGCGAGCATCGGCTCGATGGGCGGGGCAATCGGAAACTCGTTCGCGCTGCGGTTCATGACGTCAGGTGATGGACCTCCTGGAGCCGTTCTTCAATGCGCGATGGCACGAGCCTCGATCCCGTTTATCGGGATGAAGCCGACGAAGCGTGAATCCGGCCAGCCGACCATGTCCCTGGTGTCGGCCAGCAGCACCACGGAATCCCGAGGGACTATCCATGGTCCCCAACTGTAGATGTCTGGCTCGATAGCCAGCGCTGATCTCCATGCCTCGGGTTTGATGATGCGAAAGGGCCAGCGCTGCGGGCGGCCGTTCAGAATCACTTCACCGTCAACCATTCGGATGGTGTCGCCGGGTAGCGCTGCCAGCCGGCGGAGCACCGAGAAGACTCCATCTTCGTCTTCGTAGCGGAACAGCACAAGACTGCCGCGGGAGAGCGCAGGCGCCGGACTCCACGCCAGGAAGTACTCGCCTGCCGCTACCGTGGGCTCCATCGACGCGCCGGTCATGTAGTAGATCGACGGCCAGCGGGTCCCGAATCGCGTGGCGACTGTTCCGACCAGGACCAGTATCCCCGCCAACAACCAGACCACACGCCGCACGGCAGTCACATCAGCACCGGTTTGGTGGCTTTCTCCAGCCAGCTCTCGCCTTAGACGAAGAACCCGCGCCCCTGATCAGTCAAGGAGCATCCGAAACACACGGCCCACCCACCGCGTAAGTTATCGTGGCATGACCATCCCCATTCGCGCCATCCCCGGCGCCGACTTCCTCGCGCTGCAGGAAATCCTCGCCGGCCGCTACTCCATCGAGCGCGAGCTGGGCCGCGGGGGAATGGGGGTAGTGTTGCTGGCGCGGGACGTAGCGCTGGACCGCCTGGTCGCCATCAAGCTGTTGCCGCCGGCGCTCGCGACCAGTCCCGATCACCGCGAGCGATTCCTCCGTGAAGCCCGGACCGCCGCGGGGCTGTCCCACCCGAATATCGTGCCGATCCACACGGTCGAAGCGCACGGCGACATCGTCTTCTTCGTGATGGGCTTCGTGGACGGTGAGACGCTGCGCGCCCGGGTGGAGCGCGCGGGCCCGCTCAGCCCGCGACTCGCCATGAAGTTCCTCCAGGACGTCGCGTGGGCGCTGGCCTACGCCCACCAGCGCGGCGTGATCCACCGGGACATCAAGCCCGACAACATCATGATCGAGACCGCGACCGATCGCGCGCTGGTCACCGACTTCGGGATCGCGATCGGCGGGCGCCACGACGACGGCACGGCGGAAATCGCGGGCACCGCGCGCTACATGAGCCCCGAGCAGGCGCTGGGGGAGCCGGTGGACGGCCGCAGCGATCTCTACTCCCTGGGCGCCACTTTCTTCTTTGCGCTGACCGGCCGGCCGCCGTACGAGGGTGCCAGCCTTCCCGCCATACTCGCACGCCAGGTTTCCGATCCGGTGCCGGCGGTGCAGTCGCTCCGCCCGGAAGTCCCGGCACGATTCGCCACGCTGATCGAGCACTGCCTGCAGCGCGATCCGGCAGACCGGTTTGCTTCGGCGGACGACGTGGCCCGGGCCGCGGACGAGGCCCGCGGCCGCGATTTCCGGGCGCCTCCCTTGGTGCGAAGCTTTCTCCGGAATGCCCAGGTCACCACCATGGTCATGCTCGCAGTTGGGTTCGCCGGCGAGGGCATTCGCATCAGCGATGGTAACATGAGCATAGGTGGCGGGCCGGGAATCATCGCCATCATCCTGGTGGTGCAGCTCGTGGCGGTCGCGCGTCGCCTGCTCCGGGAAGGATATGCCTTCGCCGACATCCGCCAGGCGCTCCTCGCCGAAGCGCAGGTGCAGCAGGAGGAGGCCGACGTCATCCAGCAAGGCCGTTGGAGTCGCCGGCTGAATACCATCTGGCACCGTCTCTGGGCGGGCAGATTCGGCCGATGGTTCTTCGCCGTCGCCGGCTGGCGGCTGAAGACGACCGCACGGCGGGCCGTACCCTCGGCCGACGCCACCGAGCTGGTGCTCGGCCGCTCGGCCCTCGCCGCCTACCAGGCGCTGCCCGACGCGACCCGGTTCAATTTGCGCGCCGTGCCCGCCGCGGTCGATCGGCTGGAAACCCAGGCAGAAGCGCTCCGGGAACGAGGCCAGACCGGCGAGCCGCTCGTCCAAACGATGGCCGCCCTGGAGAACATCCGCCTGGCGCTGCTCCGGCTACAGGCGGGATCAGGCTCGGTGCAGGACCTGTCGCTATGGCTCGAGCGCGCGCGGGACATCGGAGACCGGGTGGGCCGAGAGCTAGAAGCGCGCGAGGAGGTCCGCGCGGCACTCGGCCGCGGCTGACCCGGACCCGACCTACCAGATGTCTCCGACCGTGAACCCTTCGGGGAACGGATCGTCCGGATCGAGCACGTAACTGGCCATGCCGGTGATCCAGGCCTGGCCGCTCAAGGTGGGAACGACCGCGGCGTACTGGCCGACCCGCGCCTCGGCGATCAGCCGGCCGGTGAACAGCGTCCCCAGGATGCCCTCGTGCACGAAGTCCTGGTTCAAGCCGAGCTGACCCTTGGCATGGAGGGCGGCCATCTTCGCACAGGTGCCCGTCCCGCAGGGCGAGCGGTCGATCGCCCCGGTCCAGGTGGATGGCCGGTTCCAGTCGAGCTTGCCGGTGGAGACGATGACGCTGTTCTTGCGATGGGCGTCGGGATGTGAAGGCGGCCCCGAAAGCTGGGAGATGGATATTCCCGCAAAGCCAGGCTGCTCGGGGTGGACCACCGGCAGCTGTTCGTTAGCAGCCGCCTTGATCATTTCGCCGATCCTCACGATGTCGCCGCCCTCCTCCGGCGTCAGCCGCAATCCCAACGGCCCGGCCTCGGCGATCACGTAGAACATCCCGCCGTAGGCAACGTCGACCACCACCGTGCCGAGGTGAGGCACCTCGATCGAGCGGTCGAGGTAGGCGGCAAAGGCGGGCACGTTCTGGAACGTGACGCGTTTGACTTTGCCGCCGGCACAATCGGCCCGGACGCGCACCAACCCGGCGGGAGCCTCCAGCACCAACTCGGTGACCGGCTCGCGCATCTCCACCATCCCGGTCTCGAGCAGCACGGTGGCCACGCACATGGTGTTGGTACCCGACATGCCGGGGTATTCCACCTGCTCCATGATGACGAAGCCGGCATCGGCATCGGGGTGCGTCGGCGGCAGGATCAGGTTGCAGTTGGCCGCCGGATATCCGCGCGGTTCGCGCAGCATGCGCTTGCGCAGGTCATCGCCATGCTCCCGGAGATGACGCATCTTCTCAAAAATGGTCTTGCCGGGCACGTCGAGGACGCCGCCGACGATCACCCGCCCCGGTTCGCCACAGGCGTGGGCGTCGACCGCCTGAATCACCTTCGATAGGCGCATGTTGGGCTCACAGCTCCGTCGGAGATTGTAGGTGCCAATTAAACGCGGCCCCACACCACACTCAACCGGCAGAAGCAAACATTCAGAGAGTCTTCAGCCGTCCTTCAGCCGGCCCCCGGTAGTAAAGCTGATTCTTCCCCAGACGGTGATGTCGTGACCATCCTGCTGGACCTGGCCGCCACCACGTTGCTTCTGGCCGGCGCCGATTCCGTCTATCACGGCCGGCAGCAGCGGCTCACGGTAGCCCTGCCGCGGATCGAGGCCGCCATCTCGATCGATGGTGTGCTCGACGAGCCCGCCTGGGCCCGGGCCGCACTGCTGACCGGGTTCTCGCAGTACCGGCCGGTGGACGGCCTCCCGGCCGACGACTCGACCGAAGTACTGGTCTGGTACTCCGCCGAGGCGCTCTATCTCGGCATCCGCGCGTTCGAGCCGCACCGAGACGTGCGGGCCACCCTCGCCGAGCGCGACAAGCTCTCCGATGGTGACTACGTCGAGATCCTGCTGGATACGTTCAACGATCGCCGTCGCGCGCTGGTGTTCGCGGTGAATCCCCTCGGCACCCAGGCGGATGGCATCGGCGCCGACGGCCGCCAGGGAGGATGGGACATCGGGAACATCGATCTCACTCAGGACTTCGTCTTCACGTCCCACGGCCGCCTGACACCGTCCGGTTACGAAGTGGAAATTGCCATTCCCTACAAGAGTATTCGATTCCAGCAGGCTGATGTTCAGGATTGGGGCATCAACGTTCTCCGCTACGTGCAACACTCCGGGCATCAGCAAACCTGGACCCCGGCCCGGCAGTCAGGCGCGTCATTTCTGAATCAATCCGGCACCCTCAGCGCTCTGCAGATCGTCCGGCCGGTCGTGCTGGACCTGAATCCGGTCGCGACCGCGCGACTGGACGGCGCGCCCGCCGCCGACGGCTGGCGCTACGACGACCCGCACCCCGAGGTCGGCGGCAACCTGCGCTGGGGCATCACCACCAACTGGACGCTCAGTGGCACGGCCAATCCGGATTTCTCCCAGGTCGAGGCCGACGTGCAGCAGCTCTTGTTTGACCCACGCCAGGCGCTCTACTTCTCGGAGAAGCGGCCGTTCTTCGCCGAAGGAAGCGAGCAGTTCGACGTCCCCAATCGTCTGGTCTATACCCGCCGCATTCAGAGCCCGGCGGGCGCCATCAAGCTGAATGGAAAATTCTCGGGCACCAGCCTGGGCCTGTTGTCGGCAATCGATAGTCGCAGCGCCTCCGTGACCGGCGCCGATCGTCCACTGGTGAACGTGGTCCGGGTGCGCCGGGACCTGGGATCCCAGTCGACCACCGGCCTGCTGTATACCGACCGGGTCGATGGAAAGGACTACAACCGGGTAGTCGGCACCGATGCCCGATTGGTCTTCGCCCGGTTGAACGCGATGAGCCTGCAAGTCGCCCGGAGCATGACGAGCGCCGGGGGCAGCCGTACCCAGGGGACGCTGTGGGCTGCCTCGTACGATCGTACCGGCCGCCGGGTGGGATTGAGCGCCAGCGCCGAGGGATTTCACCGCGATTTCCAAGCTGCCGCGGGATTCATCGGCCGAACCGACGTGGTGAATGCCGGCTTCGCGCCGCGGATTGCGTTCTTCGGAGCACCGGGAGCCTTGCTCGAGAACTGGACGGTGAGCGTTCCTCTGTCGGGCCGGTGGCGCTACGGCGAGTTCTTCGACGGCAAAGGGCCGGCCGACCCGCAGGCACACATTCACAGCGATTGGAGCATCCGCGGTGGCTGGCGGCTCACCTGGCACAGCCACCTCGAGTCCTACCGGTACGATCCGGAGTTGTATCGGGGATACGCCGTCGAGCGGATCAGGCCCACGGGTACCGACACGGTATCGTTCGACGGCACCCATCGGATCCAGGTCCTCACATTTCTCGCCAACGTCGCCACCCCCCGGGTCTCCGGATTCTCCGGCAACCTGAGCGTCACCACGGGACGCGACGTGAATTTCCACGAGTGGGCGCCCGCGTTCGTGGTGTTCTTGACCGCGACGGCCGACTGGCGCCCCACCGAGCGCCTTCGGATCGAGGCGCGATATCCCTTGCAGTACTATCGCCGGCTGACGGATGGGACGACGGTGGCGCGGCGCCAAGTGCCGCGGCTCAAGCTGGAATATCAGCTCGCGCGCGCGCTGTTCGTGCGCGTGGTGGGACAGTACGACGCCGGATTCCGGGATGCCCTGACCGACGATTCTCGCAGCGGCGGCCGCCTGCTGGCGCGTGATGCGACGGGCGTCCATGTCGCCCAGCCGGAACGCATCGCCAACGACGTTCGGCTGGATTGGCTGCTCTCCTACGAGCCGACTCCGGGCACCGTGCTCTTTGCGGGGTACGGCGCGAGCCTCAGCGAGACGGATGCGTTCGCGTTCCGGGGATTGCGGCGGTCGAGAGACGGCCTGTTCGTGAAGGTGAGCTACCTGTTCCGGCAGTAGTCGGGGGCGACGCCGA
Source organism: Gemmatimonadota bacterium (assembly GCA_016209985.1). GTDB lineage: Bacteria > Gemmatimonadota > Gemmatimonadetes > Gemmatimonadales > GWC2-71-9 > SHZT01. The sequence continues at coordinate 8,314 of JACQVB010000127.1, forward strand.
GACCCCGGTGCCGACGGGCGGGGCCAATCAGGGTAGGGGTGCGCAGTCGGAGTCCTTGCCCGGAATGTCGAGCTGGTCCCACAGCAGCTTGCAGGACTCGCCGTGACCGCCCCGCGCGGTCTCGATGGCTACGGCGCCGGCAATCACGGCCATGGTCCCCACCAGCAGAGCGGTCCTGGCCGGACTTTTCTTCCGAACGGTGGCTGCCTCCACTCGTGACACCGGCAGCGAGATCGTGTCCGGGGTGCCGGCCTGAATGCCCGTGAGGTTCTCTCCCACGATGACCGGCTGTTCGAGGACGTACAGCAAGCCGGCCTTGTCCTGGACGACCATCCTCGCGGGAGACTTCTCCGGCACATATTGCGTGGGCGACACTCGATAGGTCGCCATGCAAGCCGGCGTCGCGGCCAGGAGCAGCCCGGCGATGAGCGGTTTGGTCCTCATTCCTCGATGTCCTCGACCCGCTCGTGGAACCACGAGCTTCGCGGGTCCACTCCACTGATGCTGATCCCGGCATGCTGGTTCACCACTCTGGCCGGGATGATCCAGAGCTGTGCATCCTCGATCACCCCGGAAACTTCGAAGGGTGAGAGGGCCGCTTCCGGCAGTGTGAGCGTGATCTCGAGCGTGGCCGCACCCTGGGGACCTTCCTCGGCCGGCAGCACGCGATCGGTAAGCCAGACCCCGACCGCCTTCACCGCTTCTCCGGTGACCGCGTCGGTACCGAAGCTCCACTTCTCGTCCCGGAAACCATCCCGGACGATAGCACGCGCCTCCGAAACGGAGGTTCGGTGAAATAGCAGCATGAGAACAACATGTCCCCCCAGTGCGGGATTCGCAAAGGCCGGGTGGGACGAGCCGGCCGACGCAGGCGGCTCAGGCAGGGGTTTCGGAGCTCCGGAACAACCGTCGGAAGACCCAGATGGCCACCGCGATCAGCGCCACCCAGAACGCGATCTTGATCGCGATCGCAAGGATGCCCACCACCAGCGGCAGCACCGGGGCCCACAAGAGTTGCCACGCGAGGATCCCCGCCGCCCCACGGGCCGCCAGGGTAAGCAACGGACGAAGCATGTAGGCTCCGGAAAAGGTATGTCACCCCCTACGGACGGGGTGCCCGGGGGTTTCGAACGGCCAGCCGGAACGGGGGTGATGCGCCCACACCCGAGGCGGGCCTGCAGCGTTTTGTGGCACGAGTGCGCCAACCTGAACCGAAATTGGGCTGGTTGGCGATCCTGGTCCCGACTCCATGGTCTGGTACTTGGCGATGCGGTATTGAGTTAGTGCATCACCGCCAAGACTTAACTACGCTGGCCCAGCAGTTGCGACTGCGCGACGGCGACTGTTGCAAGGCTTCCAAGAACCAACTCGGTTACGGTGTCCCAGGACGCGCCCGCGTCCAGAACCCGGACCAATTCACCGGAGCGCAAAAATGGCCGTTTCCACACCCCCAGTTGCCGAAACGCCGGTGGCACCGGCAAAGCCCGCTCACCCCGAAACATTGACGGCCCGGGAGAGGCAAGTCCTCCTGCTGACCGCCGAGGGCCTGACGAGCAAGGAAATCGCCGGCCGGTTGGGAATCAGCCCGCGCACGGCGGACGTCCATCGGGCGCACGTGATCCAGAAGCTCGGCCTCCGGAACCGCGTCGAAGCCGTGCGCTACGCGCTGACCTCCGGCATGGTGCCCTGGGACTGGAATCGGAACACCGCCGCATAGTCTGCGGCGGTTGGTCTGGCCCCGGGGAGGAATGTGTGAGCGGCGAGTTCGACCCTGGACGAAATCGTAAGCAATCATCGGAATGGCGCGCTCGCACGGGCCTTGCAACCTTGTGAGCGTCGTAGCAAGCCGGATCGCAACCGAGTCCGGCAGTTGAAAGGGACACCGTTTCTGGAAGCACCACCACGTAACACGACCTGATCCCGCTGGGGGGGCATTAGCCGGTCCAGCCCTTGGACTCCGATCGCCGGCATGGGAAGTATCGACCATACGGGAATCGGCCCCCTGTCGGATCTCCTCTCCCCTGTCCCCTCTCCCAAAGGGAGAGGGGCACGATAACCAAAACCCGGCCACTTGAAGCCGTAGCACGACCCGAAGACTCCAGCGGGGCTCTTTCCTTCCCCTCTCCCGTCAGCGAGAGGGGATGGGGGAGAGGCGCAGGAACAAGTCTCCTTCCATTCCATTGAGCTTGGTGCCGTCCCGCCGGATCTCTCCGTAGAGTGAGCGGAAGATCACCAGTGCGGACGCCTTTTCCCCGGCGCTCTCCGCGCGAAGCAATTCCGGCGGAGGGCTCCGCGGGCCGTTGGCGTCCTGGTAGGCCCGTGCGCGATCGACCACCGGCCTGACCGGAATCAGCAGTAGGCGCTCGCCTTCTTTGGCGATCCATAGCTCACCGCTTTGCGGGGACCGGTGGAGATATGCGCCACCGCCGGCCGGCAGCGAATCCGATGCGGCACCACTGAAGTGCACCACGTACTCATAATCGGAGATGCGCACCGGCGCGGCGGATTGGGAAGCGTAATAGTTGAACCGCTCGTTTGGGCTCCGACGATCTCGCGGGTTGATGTACTGCAGGCCCATCCGCTTCATGATCGCCGCGGCTCGGGAGGACGCAGCCTCGGACCCACCCGTGACCCCCGATTCCGCCAGGACTCGGGACTGGGGCTCGGAAAACCAGCGAGCGATGGTGATGGTCCCGTGGGTGTTCACCAGATAGTCCAGGGCCCCGGCGATTTCCTTTCGATCGTCGGACGCGATGTTGTGCGGACCGGCTCGAATGAGGCCCGCGGAGAGGATGCCGTTCTTCGCGAGTAGCGTCTCCAGCCGGTGCGTCTGGCTCCTGCGCGACACGGCGTAGGCGCCCCAGGGACCGGCGAAACTGAGCACGGCCAGGACGCAGAGACTTGCCGGAATCACCGCAATGCTGCGGGAGCGGCGAACCGAGTAGAACACCGCGATGCCCGCGAGCCATATCGATAGCACGATCAGGAAGTAGCGCCGCTCGGTGATCCCGTACTGGTCCACCCGTTTCCAGATCGCGAGCCAAAGCATCACGACGGCCGGCATGATGGCCAGGTAGAACCAGCGGGTATAGGTCTTCACCCAGCGGTGCTCCGGGCGGTCTTCCAGCGGCCTCACCAGCAGCCACGACAGGATGCCAACTACCGCGACGCCGGAGACCAGATAGCCGATCCAGCCACTCGGCCATTCCCGCGTGATCACCACTTTGCCGAGATACAGAGTGAGGATCGTCAGATAGATCGCCACGATCGGCAGCAGGGCGTACTGGGTGAAGGCGCTGAGACCGGCGGGGTAGTCGCTCCGCGATTCCAGCGCCGCGAAGTCTTCGGGAATTCCGGCAACAAAGAACCAGGTATTGAAGACGAACCCGATCACAACCCAGAGCCGGACATAGCCTTCGTTCGCTACCGGCACGCCCAGCAGCTTGTCCAGCGCCAGAAAAGCAATCGCCAAACCGCCGAACAACACCAAGGAATAGATCGCCGCGGTGAGAAACCGCTCGAACAGCGCGCGGTTGTACTGCCAGAACCCGTTGTGCTCGGCATACCCGGCGTAGGGGAGAAAAGCCACCAGGAGGTGGGCGGCCACGACGAGCTGGACATAGCGCTCCACTTGCACCGGCCGCGACCAGTGCGGCCAGGCCAGCCACAACCCCAACAGGACCGCGACGCCGATCCCCTGCAGCGCCCAGGCCTGCGGGGGGGGAAATCCGCGCCGCTCGACCAGCAGCTTCAAGGCAAAGAGGAGAGGCAGTCCCAGCATCGCCGTCAGCATGAGGCGCTCGAGTGACGCATCACCCCCGGGGGCCTCGACCAGCGATATCGCCGCGTACGCCGCGACGCCGGCCGCAAGGAGAACCAGGGGGAACCGCCGGGCGGTAAACTGTGCTGCCCGGATGACCGGTCCCAGAGTCGGTAGCTGATCCATAGGCTGCCTCAGGCTTTCGGCAAATGACGGCCCAGGAATGCCTTGGTCAGCTCCCAGGCTTGTGCCGCTGCGTCAGGCTGATATTGCGATCGCTCGTTGCAATTGAAGCCGTGATCCGCGTCGGAGAACTCGACGGTGACGAATGGCTTTCCGGCGGCGCGCAGCGCGTCGTCGATGGCCCGGTGCTGCTCGGGCGGGATGTGCTTATCGAGGCCGCCCCAGAAGAAGAGGTGTGGAGCGTGAAGCTCGCGCACGCGCTCCAGCAATCCGGCCGCGGCAACGCCGCCGCCGTAGTAGGAGACTGCCGCCGCCAAGGGCAACACGACGTTGGCCAGGAACGCCGCGCGGCCGCCCAGGCAGTACCCGACCGCCGCAACGCGGGCGGGATCGACTTCACCTTCGGACACCAGCCACCTGTGGGCGGCACGTATATCCGCGCTCATGCCGTCCACCGTGAGCGCATCCATGTGCGGCTTCACGACCGAGACATCGCCGTAGCCCGTCTCGAAGCCGGCTGCAGTGCGGTGAAACAGCTCGGGTGCCACGGCCAGAAAGCCTTCCCGCGCAAACCGCTGAGTAACCTCCCGAATGTGGGAGTTCACGCCGAAGGCTTCCTGAAGCACGATGATCCCCGGGTGTCTCCCGGCGCGTGGTGGGCGGGCCACAACCAGACGCATGGTGGTACCGTCCTCCACCATGACATCGCGATACTTGCCCAGCGTGGAGCTTTCCATAGGGTCGGTAAGAGTCGGTAAGTGTCGGTAAGAGTAACTCTGCGACCTGGTCGGCGCAGCACGCAGCGGCGCGTCACCCTTACCGTCTCTTACCGACCCTTACCGACCCTTTCTGTAGGTCTTTCACCGACAAACCTGATCCCAGACTGAGGACTTGTTCCGTAGGGCCTTACTGATCGTTGCGGCTTCCCGGTTTCCCTACCTTAATTCCGTCACCTCTCTTTGGAGTAGCAATGAATCGCGTCCTGGTCGCTGCCGACTCCTCCACTGACCGCCGCCTCCTGGTTGCGCTCCTCGAGAGCGACCCCGATTTCCTCGTGATCGGCGAAACCGATAACGGCGTGGAAGCGGTGGACCTCGCGGTGCGGCTCGAGCCCGACATGGTAGCCATGGATCTCGACATGCCGCTGATGAACGGCATCGAGGCGACCCGGGCGATCATGGAACGTTGCCCCACCCGAATCGTCATCCTGTCTTCCAACCAGAGTGGACCCGACCTGGGACGCGGCGCCGAGGCCCTGAAGGCCGGCGCGCTGACGGTGGTACCCCGCCCCGATCATCCCAACTCATCGCAGTTCACCCTGCGTCGCGAGATGTTCATGGAGATGGTCCGCGCGGCCTCCCACAAGATCATCGGCTCGGGCAAGGACCCGCGGTACGGCGACCATGCGGCAGAGCCCACTGACCGCCTCGGCCACACCTGGCCGCGCCCCATGATGAACTTCAGCTCGCCCTTCGAGAGCCAGGACCTTCCGGGTAACACCACTCCCGAGGGAGACATTCGGATCTTCGGATTGCCTTTCACCGTCGAAGACCGCGCGGCCCGGCTCCGCCGGCTGCTGGACGAGATCGAGGGGGAGTTCTAGAAACCTGGTTCCTTGCGGGACCCGTCTCTTCGCCTCTCGGCTCTCCCCAACCCGGCAGCAATAAGGAACGTCGCGGCTGCGGCACTGCCCGCGAGCAGGAATGGCACCACCAGTGTAAGCCCCACGAATAGCACACCGGGCACCGCCGCGAGGGCCCCCAATTGGGCCGCAAGCGTGCCGACCGGGCCGACCAGACCCGACCAACCGAGCAGCAGCGCCCATGCGCTGGCCGCAGCGACTCCGGCCATGATGGCCGGGCGAACGGTGTCCTTTCCGACCAGCCCCCATATCGCCCCGAGCAGAGGAACGGCCCACCATCCGAAAACATGGGTCACCAGCACGAAAGCGATGGTGAGGAGAAGCCACCGGATCGTCACTGGTCGCCTCCCAGTAATTGGAGCCGCGAGGTAATTCGATCGCTGAGGTCGGCCGGCTGTCGGGGCATCCGCAAAGTATCCAATTCGCCGTTTACCCACTTCTCCAATCGGTCCCGGTATCGCACGCTCACCGGGTTTCCCGATTGCCCACCGGGATAAATGCCCCAACCGCGCACCTCGGGCCCGAGCTCGACGACCATTCGCCAGCTCGAGCCTTCGAAACCGTTTCCCGACGAAGGGCTGATCGTGCCGCGGCCGCCGGGGGGCGGGAGCCCGAGCGCGGAGAACGCCGGAATCCGCAGCAAGTGGTAGATGTTCATGTGCTGCACCTGGTCCCATCGCCAGCCTTCGCCGGCGATCTCACCATACCGTTTGGTCGCTTCGTTCCATGCATCGATCAGACTCTGGCGGAGAATCTCGTTCCGCGTCTCGACGTGGTCCGCGGTAGCGCGATGGTCCCACCAGGTGCTGGCGCGATCCTGTAGCAGCTCGGCCAGCACCGCATCTCCCGGCGTCGCGACACGCCGTCCGTTCACCGCCAGCTCATCCCAGGTGAGTACCGCGAGCCGTCCCATCGCCAGCTCGAACAGGGCGGGCGCTTTGCTGTCGCGGGCGTAGCGGCGGTCCCAGGATGCGAGAAGATGGGCTGCCTTTGCAAGTACTGAGTCGGTGGTTGGCCGGGTCGGGGGGGGGGGGGGGGGGGGGGGGCGCCGCCCCCCCAAAAGCC
>JACQVB010000132.1 GCA_016209985.1 Gemmatimonadota bacterium
GCGGGCAGCTGTTCTCGAAGAGCCTGCGCGGACTCACCGTGTACAAGGTCGAGCTGCTCGGCATCGAGGGCCTCGGCGTCACGGTCGCCCTGATGGTGCTCCCGTTCGTCATTCTCTGGGTCCTGGTGAAGCTGCTCCCGCCATGGCCGGAATCGGAAGCCCATCCGGAAGCAGCGGAGGAGTCCCATGTGAGGACCGCGCCGGCCGCCGCCCGGTGACGCATGGCCCGACGTCCGAAGGAGGTACGTGGTTCCGCCGATGGTTGGTATTCGCTCGCTCCGTTTAGATGTAGCCGTTGGTTGTCGAGCGTAAGTGTGCAGACGAGAACCTGGAGGATACCGATGGTTGGACAAGTCCTGAATCGATTTTCCTGCGTGGGAACCGCCGTCATGCTTCTGGCGGTCGTTGCGACCGGTGTCGCCGTGGCCCAGCAGCGGCCGGTTGACTGGGTGGCGCTGAATCCGGCGTTCGCGGGCGCCACTCGGGTGAACGACCGGGAGCAGTGCACCCCGTGCCATACCGACGTCATGGAGACGTTCACGTCAACGCGACATGCCCGGGCGTTTCGGCATGCCAGCATGCCGGAGGGCGGCGAGTGCGAGAGCTGCCATGGCCCCCGCAGCAAACACGTCGAAGAGCCCAACGATTCGTTGGCCTGGAGCCGGCTGACTGCCCGGCAGCAGTCCGCGGTGTGCCTCCAGTGCCATGAAGGCGGGGCACGGCTGGCGTTCAAGAACGGACCGCACCTCTCTGCCGAGGTGAGCTGCACCTCCTGCCACTTCGTGATGGAGACACGCAGCGAGCGCGCCCTCCTGGCCAAGGAATCGGCTCCGGCCACCTGCTACCAGTGCCACAGCGATGTGCGGGGGCAGATGTTCAAGGCCTCTCACCATCCAGTGCGCGAAGGCCGGATGGATTGCGCGAGCTGCCATAACTCGCACGGCTCGACTCGGGCGCTCCTGACCAGGACTACCGTCAACGACACCTGCGTGAGCTGCCACGCCGAGAAGCGGGGGCCGTTCGTCTGGGAGCATGCACCGGTTCGCGAGAGCTGCCTGAATTGCCACGATTCCCACGGCTCGAACAACAGCAATCTGCTGACCAGCAAGGGCGCCTTCCTGTGCATGCAGTGTCACTCCTATGGAGGGCACGTGAACCTGCCGCGCTACAATCGGGTGAGCAGTCCATTGGCTAGCGGCTGTGTCAACTGTCACTTGGCGCCGCACGGGTCCAACCACCCGTCGGGCGCCAAGCTGACTCGCTAAGTGGAGGTGTGACGTGAAACGAGTATCGCTCCTCGGTGCATTGCTGCTTCTGGCTCCCGCCGCCGCCTCGGCCCAGAACGGGCAGGGGGTGGAGGTCTCCGGTCGCGTTTCCGCGGGCGTGCAGCAGTTCGACAATGACACCAGGTCGAGCAAGTTCACCGAATACCAGGACGTCGAGGACAACGTTTTTCTCCGGGAGATCAGACTCAACCTTTTGGACACTCGCTCCGGTCGTTACGTCGATCTCTCTGGTGCCCGGGTCATCCGGGACGACCAGAGAATCCGGCTCGAGGCCGGGCAGTTTACGCGCTGGCGCATGGGCATCGACTGGAACGCCATCCCGCACAATCTGAGCTTCAAGGCCCAGACGCCCTACACCGAACCGAGCGCGGGCCAATTCGTGGTACCCGCGACGGTGCCGATCACGTTCAAGAAGCTCAACACGGTCGCCGCCGATGCCGCCCAGGTGGTGGCGATGGATTCCCTGGTCGGGGCGTATGCCCTGGCGAATGTCCGGCCGGTGGATCTCGGGACGCAGAGGAACCAGGGGGCGGTGTCGGTGCGCTACAGCCCGGCGCAATCCTTCGCATTCGGAGCCGGATACTCGCTGACGCGGAAAACCGGTTCCAAGCTCTCCTACGGACCGATCGGGGACCGGCCTCCGCGGACCCTCAACATTCAGCTTGCCGAGCCAGTGGATTACCGGACCGGCGATCTGACGTTTTCGGCCGAGCATCTCGGCCGCGGCTACCAGGCGCGGGCGGAGTACCTCTTCTCGGCCTTCACCAACAACGTCCCGACGCTCCTCTGGCAGAACGTCTACACCACGGCGGCGCCCGGCGCCCTGTTCGATACCTGGGATCGGGCCGTCTCGACATTCGGCCGGAGGCCCTTGCCCCCCGATAACCGTTACCACCAAGCCACCGTCTCGTTGGGCGGTGATCTTCCGCGCAACAGCCGGCTCACGGGATCGGCGTCATACGGCCGGATGAGCCAGGATGAGACCCTGGTGCCCTACAGCTTCGACTCCCAGTTTCTCGTGAATCCTACGTTGCCGCGGGGAACCGCCCAGGCGCGGATGGATGTCACGCAACTCGCGGCCGATTACAGCATCGTACCGGTGGCCCCGCTCAATCTGCGCGCCTTCTACCGGCGGCACGATCTGGACAACAAGACCCCGGAAAGCCAGTGGCAGTACGTCACCCAGGACACCCGGAACCTGAACGGCACCGTCAGCTACAAGAACAAGCGCGTGAGTCTGGCCTATGCGTACACCCGCCAGAATCTCGGCCTCGATGCCGACTACCGGCTGCCTTTCTTGCGGAGCAGTCTGCAGGGATCCTTCGAGCGCGAGAACATCGACCGGGTGCACCGCGAAGCTGCCACCACGGAAAACATCATCCGGGTGACCTGGCGTTCCCGGCCGGTGCGTGGCCTGTCGCTCCGGGCCCGTTACCTCCGTGGCCAGCGCGACGGCGGGATCTACGACTGGACGGTCACCAAGGCGGGCTACTGGTACCTGCAGAGTGAGGCGAACGACAACGACAACCCGGTGCTGTCGTTCAACGATCATCCGGACATGCGGCGCTTCGACGTGTCCGACCGAAAACGGGACCAGGTCGACGTGACCGCCGGACTCACGCTGCGTGACAATCTCTCGCTGTCGGCGACGATGCGGATTCAGAAGGACGACTACGACTCAGGTGTCCTGTCGATACAGCCCATGTCCGACCTCAATGAGTTCACGCCCGGCGACCAGCTCGGTCTCCTGACCGACAAGCGGCGCCGCTACTCCATCGATGCCTTCTATGCGCCGGTCGAAGCGCTGGCATTGAATGCCTTCTACGGCTGGGAATCCCGAGCCAGGCTCCAGCGGTCGATCGAGTTCAATGAGAACAACAAGCGGAACCCGGCGACCGTGGCCACGGCCGATCTGGGCCCATGGACCCGCGCCAGCAGTGAATGGATGGCCGACACGGATGACCGCGTCCGTAACGCGGGTGCCGGCGCGAGCTACACTTTCAAGAACGGACTCTCGGTCTCGGCCAGCTACTCGGTATCGCTGGGTCGCATCGACATCGATTACAGCGGCTACGGCGTCACCAACTTCAACGGGGCGCCGTTCGCCGACAATTTCCAGTTTGGGTTCCGCACTCCGCCCACCACCCAGCACGACCTCCACGCTCTCGACGCCCGGGTGGAAATCCCCGTCCGTGGCAATCTTGGACTGGCCCTGAGTTACACGTATGAGCGCTACACCGTGGCTGACTGGCAGCAGGAGCAGGTCGAACCCTGGTTCGAGCCGGTGTCCAGCGAGTACCTGCTGCGCGATACGTCCCGCTCGCACCAGTGGGGCAATCGCCTGTTCAACCTCGGAAGCCTCCTCGCGCCGTCGTATCGGGCCCACGCCGGCCACGCGGCATTCACCTATCACTTTTAGAGGGCGAGCGGGGCGAGGCCCCATTCCGATAATTCTCATGTTCTCTTCATGCACCACCGGCTTCCATACAGGGCGAATAGGGCTTGATTGCCCTGGCATTTCCACGGGGCGCGCAGCGTGCGCGCCCTCGAGGAGAGAAGGACCGACATGAAAACATCCGCCGTTGTGCTCGGATTGATGGTGGGCCTGGCGGCCGGCACGCCACGGCTCGCCGCGCAGGCCGCTCCCGACGGGAAGGCCCTCTACGACAAGAATTGCAAGGCCTGCCACGGGTCGAAGGGGGTTCCGCCGGCAGCCCTGGCAAAGAGGATGAAAACACCTACTATCGACGAGGCCTACCTTGCCAAGGTCTCCGACGATTCGATGGCAAGAGTGATGGAGAACGGCACCAAGAACATGAAACCGATGAAGGGCAAGGCGACTCCGGAAGACCTGGCCGCCATCGCCAAGTACACGAGAGAAGTTGCTGGTGGTTCGAAACAATAACCCTTCGCTGGGGGAGAACGAATGAAGGCGTCACTGATACTGATGGGACTGGCTGCCGCGCTCACGCTGGGCGCCCCGCGCCTCGCGGCACAGGGTGCGGACGGCAAGGCAGCGTACGACAAGAACTGCAAGTCGTGCCACGGGGTGAAGGGTACTCCGCCCGCGGCGCTGGCGAAGCAGCTCAAGATCGTGAAGTGGGATGCCGCCTACATCAGCGCGCGCTCGGAGGATTCTCTGGTTGCCGTCATGAAGCACGGTGGGAAGAACATGAAGGGCTTCGACGGCAAGATGACGCCGGTGGAGATGGCAGCCGTGGCCAAGTACGTGAAAGGAATGGTGAAGTAAACGACCACAAGCCCCTAACACACTCAAAGGCGGAAAGGCATGTTCCTTTCCGCCTTTTTTCAGGTCCGCTTCATGGCCCGTCCCCTTCCGTGGTAGCGGCAAACTGAAGATGGGGCGCCGTGCAGTTCAACCTGGCGCGCAGAGCGCCACCCGCTAAACAAGAGGAAGCGAAACATGAGACGGTCCACGCTGGTGATTGGATTGGTGCTGGCCTTCGTCGCGGTGGCACCGCGGCTGCAGGCGCAGGGTCCCGACGGAAAAGCGCTGTACGACAAGAACTGCAAGACCTGCCACGGCGCGCAGGGTGCGCCGCCGGCGGCGCTGGCGAAGAAAATGAAAATCCCCACCATCGACGCGGCTTATCTGGCGAAGGTGTCCGACGATTCGATACTGAAGGTGATGACCAACGGCAGCAAGAACATGAAGCCGATGAAGGACAAGCTGACGGAGCCCGAGTTGGCCGCCATAGGGAAGCACGTCAGAGAGGTGGTCGGTGCCGGGGCGGCGAAGCCCGGCTCCTGAAACATGATCGAAAGAACATGAAAAGTTGTTACCGACGCGCTCCACTTGGTAAACTGTGGAGCGCGTTGGTGTTTCGTAAGTGATCCTTACATGGGTATTCAAGTCCCCTTTTGCCGCCACGCGCGAATGTACCCCCACTGAGCGACGTGAGTCAGCCCGCCGCGCGTGAAGCATTTCAGACAACGTGAAACTCGAAGGTGAGATTCATGAACGGCATCGTTGAGCGGGTCAGACCGGGCTTCACCGAGCTGCTGCTCTTCGGTGTGATTCTGCTCATACTGACAGGAACGGGAATCGGGATTGCCCTATACCTGGTTCCTTCCGAGCGCCTTCAGATTCCCGAGCTACAGCCCAGCGTGCGTGTCATCCGCGAGGCCGATCTCCCGGTCGGGGGGAGCCGGGTGGTGAACTGGGGCGATCGGATCATTCTGCTGGTCCGGGGCGGGGAACGGCGGTACTTCGCGCTGAACGGCGTCTCGCCGGTCGACGGGTGCATCCTGCGCTGGGACCCGGATGCGCTCCGTGTCGTTTCACCCTGCGGGTATCTGGTCTACGACTCCCGCGGCAACGTGGTTGCGGGTCTCACCACCACGCCGCTCTCCAGTTACGCGGTCGTGGTACGTGACGGCACGATCTACGTCACGGAACCCCACCGATGATAGCGATGCGGAAGTGGATCGCGCGGTGGCTGTCCCAGTTCTGGAACGACCTCAAGGCCAGCACCGACACCGGGGTACTCGCCGTCGCACGGTTTGTCGGGCTGCTCTACGGACCCATTGACGGCCAACTGCGCATCGATGAGGCGCTCCGGAAAGCGTTGCGGTACCGCCTGCCGGGCCACGTGTCGTGGCGTCACGCGCTCGGCGGCATCACCTACTTGCTGTTCATCGTGCTGATCGTGACGGGAGTGCTGCTCTCGTTCTACTACCGGCCATCGGCGCAGGAAGCCTATCCCAGCATCCGGTTCATCGTTTCCCAGGTCTCACTCGGCTGGCTGATGCGCGACCTGCACGTGTGGGCCGCCAGCCTGATCGTGATCGCGGTGCTGGCACACATGGCGCGCGTCTTCGTCGACGCCGCCTACAAGCCGCCCCGCGAGACCAACTGGCTGGTGGGTCTTCTCCTGCTGTTCCTGGTTCTCGCGTTCGGAGCCAGCGGCTACCTGTTGCCCTGGGACCAGTGGTCCTACTGGACCGTGACGCAGGTGCTCGATACGCTGTCCCGTCTGCCGCTCCTCGGGCCGATCGTGGTGGGCGTGCTCCGGGGCGACAGCATCGTTTCGGGGGCCACCCTGAGCCGCTTCTTCGCGATCCACGTCATCATTTTGCCCTGGGTGGCCCTGGCACTCCTCGGTTTCCATTTCACCCTGGTTCGAAAACACGGGATCGCGCCGCCCAAGCACGAGGTTGCCGGCACTGCGCCCTCGGTGCCGTTCTTCCCGCATCATCTGCTCCGATCGTTGCGCGTGGCACTGGTGGTGCTGGCGATTGTCATCAGCGCGGCCGCGCTGTTTCCCCGGCCCGTCGCCCACGTCGCCAATCCGTATGAGCCGCCCGATCAGCTGGTATCGACCTGGGTGCCGGTAGACGTCTCGCTAGCCCTGATTCGCTACCTGGGGCCGTGGGGCCTGGCGCTGTTCACCTTGCTCGGCGTGGCGCTGGCACTCATTCCCCTGTTCGATCGGCGTCCGGAGCGCGATCTGCGCCACCGGCCGCTGGTGGCGGCGCTGGGGCTGGTATTCCTGCTCGGCTTCGCGGGTGCCTGGCTGGTGGGACGGCAGGTTCGCTCGGTGCTTCCCAGCGCTCGCTCCGGAGAGCCGGCGCTCGAAGCAGGCAGCGTGCCCGCAGAACCGGGCGTGGTACTGCCGGACCTGGGGCCTACCCCGCCGCGTCCAGCCGATCCGGCTCCCGCCGCATTACGGGGAGCCCAGTGATCCGCCGGGTGGTTCGCGCGCTGCTCATCGGGGGCGCTTTGGCTACCTGGCGGCCGGTCCCGCTGCAGGCGGCCGCGCCTCCCGCTTCCGCCGTGGTCCAGGATACGGTTGGATACGGCTGCGTCATTTGTCACGCCGACAAACGCCGGGCGTTCCAGCTCGGCGTGCATGCCGATCGCGGGATTCGGTGCGACCGGTGCCACGGCGGCAATCCGAAAGCCTTCGCGCTACCGGCCGCGCACACCGGCCGCTTCCTCGGGAAGCCGAGCAAGGTAGGAACGGCATTGCTATGTGGGTCCTGTCACTCGGACCCGGACCAGATGCGGCAGTATGGCCTGCCGGCGGGACAACTCGCCGAGCTCAAGACCAGCCGTCATGGGCAACTGCTGTTCCGCGGCAACACGGATGTCCCGACCTGCACCAATTGCCACGACGCGCATACGGTACTGCCGCCGGTCGACGCCCGCAGCAGCGTGTATCCCACCAATATCCCGGGCACCTGCGCCGGATGTCACCAGAACAAGACGCTGATGGCCAGGTACGGACTGCCGACGGGCCAGCTGGTGGACTATGAGAAGGGAGCGCATGGCACCGCACTCTTCGAGCGCCAGAATTTTGCGGCCCCCACCTGCATCGGTTGCCACGGGTCGCACGCGGCCCTGCCGCCGCGCGTCACCGAGATCGTGCACGTGTGCGACCGCTGCCACGCCGAGCTGGGACGGGCGTTGTATCGCGGGCCCCATGGGCAGCCGGCGCTTTCCGGTAAGCTGCCGGGATGCCTCGGGTGTCACACGAATCACTCCACCGAGCGGGTCCCGCCCGAGCGTATCGCGGCGGTCTGCACCCGCTGTCACACCCCCGATAGTCCAGCGGCGCTGCGGGGGGTGGAGATTCAACGGCGAGTGGTCCAGGCGATGGCCGACAAGCAGGCCGCGGAGCAGGCGATCGAGGACCTCGTCCGCTCGGGCCGCCAGGTGACCGATGAGCGGTTCCGCTACCAGACCCTGATCACCGACTACCAGCAGATCGCGGAGGTCCAGCACAGCCTCGACCTGGACCAGCTCGACGACCTGCGTCTCCGGGTCGGATCGGTCTCCGCCAGCATTCGCACGACCGCGGAGCGCGCGGCCGAGCAGCGATGGGAGCACAAGCTCATCCTGATCCCGGTGTGGTTCTTAGCCCTGGCGGCGGTGGCGCTGGTCCGCTTCAAGTTCAGCGAGCTGGGGCGCCGGGGGGAATGACACCGGTGGAAACGTCGCCCTTCCGCCAACGCTTCGGCCGCGCGCTCACGATTGCGATCCAGGCCGGGATTCTGGTGATCATCCTCCTGTCGATCGGGACGGTCGGATTCATCGAGTACAGCGGGCAGCCCGGCTTCTGCAACCAGTGCCACATCATGCGGCCCTATTACGAATCGTGGGCCAGCTCTTCGCACAACCAGGTGCCGTGCATCAAGTGCCACTACGCCCCGGGAATCAAGGCCGAGGCGATGGGGAAGTTCCAGGCCGCCAATCAGCTCGTGAAGTACGTCACGGGAGCGTACGGAGCGAAGCCATGGGCCGAGATCGAGGACGCCGCCTGCACCCGTTCCGGGTGTCATTCCACCCGGAAGCTCGAGGGCCCGACCGTCTTCAGGGGCGTCCTGTTCGACCACTCCCGGCACCTGAGCGAGCTGCGCCGGGGCAAGCAGCTGCGCTGTACCAGTTGTCACTCACAGATCGTGCAGGGCCAGCACCTGACCGTGACCGAGTCCACCTGCTTCCTGTGCCATTTCAAGGATCGGCCGGTGGGCCAGCCGGTGGGCGGCTGCATCGGATGCCATCCGGCGCCGCCGCGGCTGGTCCAGCCCGCCGGGTTCGTGGTGGATCACGCGCAATACGTGAAGGACGCGGTTTCCTGTGTGTCCTGCCACCGGCACGTCACCAGCGGCGAGGGCGCGGCGCAGCAGCAGCGGTGCTTCAGTTGCCACAACGAGCCCGCGCGCCTCAAGGAGTTCGAGAATACCACGCTGGTGCACCGCGTGCACATCGCCGAGCACAATATCGAGTGCCTCCAGTGCCACACCCAGATCGAGCACCGGGTGGTGGAGCTGGCATCCACGTTCCAACTCGACTGCGCCGCGTGCCACCAGCGGGTGCACGACGCGCAGCAACGTCTGTATGCGGGGCTGGGCGGAAACGGCGTGAAGGAGCGGCCGAGTACCATGTTCCAGGCGAACGTGTCCTGCCAGGCCTGCCACGGGCTGCCCGCCGAGATCCGCGGACACGAGCAAGTGAACCGCGCCGGAGAGGCGTCCTGCATGTCGTGTCACGGCATCCGCTACGCCAACATCCTGCCCGCGTGGCAGCGGGAGATGCAACGGAAGGCGGATCTGGTGTCTTCGGTGATCGCTGATGCGCGTTCCAGCGTGAGCGCCGCGCCCGCCCGGACCCGGTCCGCCGCCGACAGCGTCCTGCGCCTCGCGACCGAGAATCTGGAGCTGGTGAAGGTGGGCCGGAGCGCGCACAACGTGGCGTTTGCGGACGAGCTGCTCCGCGCGTCGGTGAATTTCGTCGAGCGGGCGGTGCGGATCGGCACCCTCTCCTACCGCGTGCCGCAAGTGAATCTGGGACCGCCCATCGGGGAAGGTAGCTGCCTCCAATGCCACGTGGGCGTCGAGCGGAAGACCGTGCGGGCCGGCACCGAGGAGTTCCCCCATGAGCGTCACGTGGTGAGCGGCGGTCTGGCCTGTACCACATGCCATACGCCGCTCTCCGATCATGGGAAAACCGTGGTTTCGCGGACCGGGTGCGCCAGTTGCCATCACCGGCAAACCGAGCCTGCGTCCTGTACCCGTTGCCATACCGGCGCCGCCGGCGGCGCTCCCGACACGACGATCGCCTTCCCGGTGGCGGCCTTCCCCCACCCACCTCACATCGAGTTGGAGCTCGAGTGCAATACCTGCCATAACCCGCCCGCCATGAAAGTTGCGGCGGGCGCGTGCTCCGACTGTCACGAGTTTCCCGCCCCGGCGGACACCGCAAAGGCCGGCGGCGGTTAGGAGGAATGGTGCGACCTAACTTGCGCCCGTGGCTCAAGGGTCCCGCGACCGCATGGCGCGTCGCGGGGAGCCCCGTCTGCCGGCTGCTGCTCCTTGCGGTCCTGTGGGCGGTACTGCCGGGCGTCGCGGCGGCTCAGGGACCCGACGCCGTCGACTGCCAGCAATGCCACGGGGACCGGGAGATGTTCGCGGCAGATGACTCCGCGACCGCGAGAATGTTCGTTCCCGATTCGCTACTCCGCGAGACGCGGCACCAGAAACTGCGCTGCGCCGATTGTCACCCGGAGCACGCGAGCGGTTTCCCCCACGAGGCATCCGCCAAGGCGGTGCAGTGCCAGTCGTGCCATAAGCAGGAGGGAGCCGAGTGGGCACCATCGATTCACGCGGCGAATGCGCGCACCGCCGGGGACGCGCCCAACTGTGTGAGCTGCCACGGCAACCATACGGTGCTGGGCGCGGCGGACCGCCGCTCGCCGACGCATCCGCTGAACCTGGCGGCCATGTGCGGCCGCTGCCACTCCGACCCGCGCATCATCGGCACCTACTTCATGGCGCCCAGCGGCGCGCAGGCCCGCGTGGCGGTGGCACAGTACTACGAGACGGTGCACGGCAACGCCCTCACGCGCGACGGGCTGGTCGTGTCGGCCACCTGCAACGATTGTCACGGCGCTCACAAGATCCTCCCAGCCAAGTCGCCCGAGTCGTCCGTCAACCACGCCAACATCCCGAAGACCTGCGGTACCTGTCATGTGGGGATCCTGGAGAGCTACGAGCAGTCGGCGCACGGCAAGGCGATCGGGAACGGCGCCGCAGGCGCGAAGCCGGCCCCGGTGTGCACCGATTGCCATTCGGGACACCAGATCGTACGGGCCGACCAGCCGAAATGGTTCATGGGCGTGGTGGAGGAGTGCGGAACCTGCCACCGGCGGCTCTACGAGACCTACTTCACCACCTACCATGGACAGGTGACCAAGCTGGGCTTCGGCCTGACAGCCAAGTGCAGCGATTGCCACACGGCCCATGAGATCCGGCCCCGGACTGATCCGCAGTCGTCGGTGTACCCGGCGAATCTCCAGCGCACCTGCCAGCGCTGCCACCCCGCGGCCAATGCCAACTTCGTCAAGTACTACTCGCACGGCGATTCCCACGAGCGAACCAGGTATCCGGCGCTGTATTGGGCGTCTATGGGCATGAACCTGCTCCTCGCCGGTGTGTTCGGCTTTTTCGGCATTCACACCCTGCTGTGGATGAACCGGCTCGCCATCAACCACGTGCGATCCCGCCGGGCGGCCAAGGCGCCGTCCGAGGAGAAGGCGCCATGAGTGAGCTCCTGAGCGTTTCGAACCGGGGTGAGGGACCCTACCTCCGCCGGTTCACCGTTCTCGACCGGACGCTGCACGCGCTGGTCATCGTGTCTTTCCTTGGCCTGGTGATGACCGGCGCACCGCTCCGCTTTCCCTTCAGCGGCTGGGCCCATACGCTGTCCCGGCTCCTGGGCGGCTTCCAGACGGCCGGATTCGTCCACCGCGTGTGCGCCATCATCACGTTCGGCTATTTCGCGGCCCACCTAGCGAAGGTGACCGTGCTCCTGTTCCGCACCACGGACAAGAAGTCGATCTTCTGGGGGCCCAACTCGATGGTCCCTCAGCCTAAGGACCTGCGGGACGTCATCCAGATGTTCAAGTGGTTTTTCGGGCGGGGTCCGCAGCCGCGCTTCGACCGGTTCAGCTACATGGAGAAATTCGACTACCTGGGAGTGTTCTGGGGCGTGGCCATCATCGGCGCCTCCGGATTGATGCTCTGGTTTCCCGAGTTCTTCGCGCGGGTGCTTCCCGGCTGGGCGTTCAACGTGGCCACCATCGTGCACGGGGAAGAAGCGCTGCTCGCGCTGGGATTCATTTTTACCATCCACTTTTTCAACGTGCACCTGCGGCCGGGAAAATTCCCCATCGATCTGGTGATCTTCACCGGCTC
This sequence comes from Gemmatimonadota bacterium, assembly GCA_016209985.1. Taxonomy (GTDB): domain Bacteria; phylum Gemmatimonadota; class Gemmatimonadetes; order Gemmatimonadales; family GWC2-71-9; genus SHZT01. Next base: position 12,006 of record JACQVB010000132.1, read on the forward strand.
CGCCACCGCGGACTACATGAAGGAAGAGCATCCGCTGGAATACGAACGGCTGCAACAGGCCGGGCGGCTGGCCGAGCTGGAGACTCCGGCCCCTTCGCGCCAGTTCTACGTGTGGTCACTCATACTCGGGTTCACCTCCCTTGCCCTGGGCATCACCATGATCGTTCTCGTCCTCTGGGGGGCGCTGCGGTAGGCTGGTAACGAAGCGCCCGGGCTTGCCCGGTCGTGTGGTCACGACGGAACACCTGCAAAACAAAACGGCGCTCCGATTGGAGCGCCGAGTTGTTTGATTCTGTTTCTGGTGCTACCGGAATCTCAGCGCATGGGGTGTCATCCCGATGTTGTAACCCAGCGTGACGATGATGTAGTTCGCCCGGTAGGGCTGCAGTCCGCCGCCGAGAGAAAGGTCACCGTTCCAGTTGGTCGCGGGGTAGGTGGAGGTCCCGGTGAAGATGTATGCCGGAACCAGGCCGTCGGTCCTCCAATCCGAATTGTTCAGCTTCTGGAACCCGTAGGTAACGGTGGCCGACCAGTTGGACGCGACGCGGTAGCGCAGCGATCCGTTGATCCGGTGCATCTTGCGGGTAACCGGCTGCCAGGCATCGCCGGCAACGGCAGAGAGGTTCTGCGCCGCATTGTTGCCGCCGGTGGGCGTGGTGGGGTTGGTCGTGCTCACCTGTGTCTTGGCATTGGTATAGACCCACAGGCCACCGAGCTCCAGCTTGTCGGGCACCAGGGTGATTTCGAGACCCGCGTTCGCCGTATGGATGTTGTCCTCGGTGTTCGACACCCAGTCATACGACGTGTTGTCCAGCTGCGGGATCGGGTTCGTCCCCGAAGCGGCCTGCCGGAAGCGCGACCGTTGAATCCAGGTCACTCGCTCGCGCTGGTACCCGGCGAACAGCGACCCGCGGTCGGTGAGGGCATAGGAAACGTCTCCGCCGATGCCCCAGTTCTGATCGTCAGAGACGCCGTACACCGGATTGGGGTTCTGGCCGACCTGATAATTGTTCTTGGCCAGGTTGTAGGTGAGGGTGAAACCCAGCGGCCCAGGCGGGGTGATCTGGCTCACTACATCGAGACGATTCTGATCCCGGTCGGACTGGTCGAAGCGGCGCAACGCCGGGTTCTCGACCGTCATGACAGGGGTGTACTCGCTGTAGCGCCGCCACGAGCGCGAGAAGGAGGTGCGCAGAACCGCATACTGCGTCACTTCCAGGTCCATCGCCGCGCGGGGCTGATGCTCGTTGGTGATCGGCGCCTCGCGCGTCTCGGTCCGGTTCCAGCGCTCCCAGTTCCAGCCCAGCTTGAAGCTGACCGGGCTTCCCGTCGGGTGCAGGCCGACATCGAACCGGCCCAGCTGCCGCCCGTAAGGATGGGTCTCGCGCTCGAAGAACGTACCGGCGGGCGCGTTGGCAATACTGCGGTCGCTGACGACCTCCAGCGGAAACTCTTTCATCGGCGTCTCGTCCATGGTCTTATAGCGGCGGTACTTGGCGCTGACATTCACGCCTTTCACCGGCCGGGACGTCGCCGCGAGTTGCAGGTTCAAGGTGCGCTGATCGCCCTCGAGGCTCCGCGCATCGGCCGGCAGCTGCGCTACGTCGTTGAGCGGCAGGCCCCCTGAGAGAAGCAGCGGGTTCATGGTGTAGGGCAGAAACGCCTGGTCCTGCTTCCACAGGCTGTACGCGACCGTACCAACCAACCGCGTCTTCAGCGGCAGCTGGGCCGCGGTTCCGGTCAAGTTGAACATGTGGGCGAGGTTCTCCGGCGCGAGCGCGGAGTGGCCTGCCGTCGGAGCCGTCCCAGTCACCGCCTGCGGGTTATCCGCCATCACGCCGTCAACCGCGTTGCTGAAGATGGACAGGTCATAGCCCATCAGCAACTGATAGCGCGACTTCCCGCCGATACTCTGCGAAATCTTGAAGCTCTGGGTGATCTGGTCGATCGGCTCCAGGATCTCCCGGTAGTTGCTTCCCGGGCTGCCCATCGACATCCCCATGGGGCGGTTGCCCTGCTTCTTGGTGCGGTTGTACTCCGCGCGAACATCCCACCCGTCCTTGGGACTGACCTTCAACGCCACCCGTCCGGCATCCCACCGATTCGCGACCGGATTCACCAAATAGGGCGAATTGGAGTTGTAAATCGTGGGGTCCGTGGTCGGCCGGACGGCGGGAAGCCCGAACGTGCCGATCTGTGCGTCGCCGCCATAAAGTTGGCTGGTCGTCGAGTATAGGTGTGGCGTCTGATTCCAGGAGACGTCGAAGGTGAACTTGTTCGGCTGATACGCCGTGAAGGAGAACTGCTGGTCGCTCCGGCCGATATCGAAGGCGCGCACCTCGGCGAAGATCTTGTCCGCCGAGTTGAAGCGAAGGTGCGCGTTCGGCAAGTAGCCGCCGTCGTACATGTTGGTGTACTCACCGAACCGGGCCCACGCGCGGTCGCCGGGCTTGTTGCTGGTGCCGAGGAAAGCCCGGCCCCCCACGTCGATGACGCCGCTCAGCGTGCCACCGGCAAAGGGTACCTGGGCCGAAAGCGGTCTACTGACGCCCATCAGCGTGAATACGCCGATCCAGGCGAGCAGCCCCGCAATGGTGCGTATTTGTCGGGTCATATGTCTCAACTCCGCTGGATGGCTGTTCATCGGGTGAAGGTGACGCCCGACGGATGGTTCGAGCCGTGAATGTTGAAATGGCAATTGGAGCACTGTCTGCTGAACAGGAAGCGGCTGTTGGTCCCACCCATGTTGTTGGTCGCGTCGGCGACGTAAGGCCGGGTGGGGTGCTGGGTCTCATCGTGGCAGCGCTGGCAGAGCCGCGGCCGTGGAACGACGAGCTGCTTCTCATTGTTCGTGCCATGCGGGTCGTGACAATTGCTGCAGCTCTCGGCCACGGGAGCGTGCTCCCAGAGGTACGGGCCACGTTTTTCGGTGTGGCAGGAGTAGCAGGTCTCGTTGACGTTGTTGGCGACCAGTAGCTTGTCGGTCGCCGTCCCATGGGGCTGATGGCAGCTGTTGCAATCCATCTTGCCCTCGCGTACCGGCATGTGCGCGAACCGCTGCATCTGGTTCTTCTTCTGGGCGTGACACTGGCCGCAGGTCTCCATGGCCGTCGCGTACTTGAGCATGTTGCGCTCGGAGACCTGCTTCATCAGCGTGTGGCAGTTGGTGCAGGCCACGTCGCGGGATTCGTGTGCCGCGCCCGCCCACATGGTGCGGTTGCCGCCGCTGTGACACTCGAGGCAGGTCTGGTTCCGCTCCTCGACCGGCGTGGGATCGTCCTTCTTGAACGTGATCAGACCGGTCTTGACCTCACCGCCCGACTCGGCATGAAGTTTCGCCTGGCCGTGACACCCCTCGCAGCCCCGTTGTTCCCTTGCGTTCTCGGGATGCTTGAGGAAGAGCGATCCCATCTTCGTCTGGCTGAAGGACTCTATCTGGTTTTGATGACACTGGGCGCAGGCCTCCTGCCCTGCGTACCCGTTCTGCTCTTGCGCCGCGAGCCGGCGGCCCGGCGCCAAGATCAGAAGTGCGGCGAGCGCCGCAATGGTGTAGTGAATACTTCGATCTGTCATTCGGAATTCCTCCTTACAGCCGGCCGACACGTGAGCAGCGCGCCGACTGCTCTAGACTTCGCTGGTCCGCCCAAGACTGCTTCATGAGTGAGGTGACAATGATCCTGCCGTCATTAAGTGTGGCAAAAGCGATCCTGAAGACTCCCTTAACCGCCCGGGTTCAGGGCCTCGCCACCGGCTCGTCATGCTTGACGCCAAACACCACCCCCGTCTTCGCGTCGATATCCACCTGGTCGGTCCCGGGCCGGCCGGGAACCCGAAGGAAAAAGGAATAGATCACCCGCCCGTCTTCCTGCCGGAAATGCTGCTCCACGATCTTGCCGTTGGGCACTTTCGCCAGCGCGAGTTTCCGGGCCGAATCGGCACGGAACCGAGTGGTGGTTACCTCGTCGAGGTAGGCCCGGATCTCCTGCACCGCGGCCTTCGGGGGCTGATCCACCTTCATCTGATCCATCCGCTGCTGCATGCGCGCAATCACCATGGGCCAGTCGACCGGCGAATGCTGGCGGGGATCCGGAAGCGCGTGACACTGGCTGCACGCCTTCGAGAAGGTGCTCCGTCCCGCCCCCGCCGGCAGTGCCTGGCCGCTCACCACCAGCGCGTCCTTGATGAGATAGTTGAGGATCGCCTGCCGCTGCTGGACGGTCGGAAGTGGGACGCCGAATTCCGGGGGAAGCCGGTCCATCCGGAGCCACATGCGCCGCACGACCGCGGGCCAATCGGTGGCAGAGTGGATGGTAGGCGGGGCGAGGTTGTGACAGGCGGTGCAGAACGTCACGAGAGCTTGGGCACCCTCGGACGCGGGTTCCGGGAGATTCTCGGGTCGTACCCCCGGGGGAGGAAGCGCGATCTTGGCCGAGGCCAGCACCAGCTGCTGATTGACTCCGGTGCTGTCAACCGCCGGGCTGCGGGATGAGTCTTGCCGGGCGGCGCGGGTTTCGCCGCCCCGCTGAACGCTACAGGCTCCGAGGGCCAGGACCAATCCGAAGGCGAGCGCCCGAGCGCCCTCGAGTGCCAACCCGTGGGACAACGGCTTCGTCATCATGTGACCCTCCTGGTAGGCCGCCGGGCCTACCCGTGGACTGGTCGGAGGACAACCATCTACAACGTCAGGGCGGACCGTTTCACCGGTCGCCTCTGGAGGTGTCGGGCGCGGTCCGGGTGGGGACGGGGAGGGCGCGACTGGTGCGAGGGAGCGCCTGGAGATAAGCCGAGAGGTCCCGCATCTCGTCTCCTTCAAAACGGGGCCACTCCACGTTCTGGGACTGGGTGATCGTGAACATGGCGGGGGCGTGGTTCCACATGGCCGTGGCCAGCCCCAGAGGAGTCTGAATCGCTTTGGAGCTCGACAGGTCCGGTCCAATGGGCGACGTAGTCCAGGGCGCGTGGCAGCTCGAGCATCCCTTTCGCAGCAGCACGCGTTCTCCGGCCTTGGGGTCGCCCCCCGCTTCCATGAAGCGCAGGTAGTAGAGGAACGCGATCACGTCCGCCATCTCGGTGCCCAGGAACTGCGGAAAGGTCACCCCTTGGGCCTGCATCGCGGCCGACATCTGGAAGGAGTGGTTCCACAGGACACCGGCGATTTCCGACACTCTGAGCCGCAGCGTGGCGGAGCGGAGATCCGGTGCCACCGAGGTGCCGCGGCCGCCGGATCCGTGGCAGCGCCCGCACCCTTTCGCGGTAAAGAGCCGCTCTCCGCTGGCGGGATTGGGCGCTTGGAGGAAGACGATATCCCTCCCGCGGAGGCTCGAGGCGCGGCGGATGAACGCCTGAATGTCCGCCATCTCCCGGCCCTGGAATGTGGGAATCGGGACGCCCGTGGCCTGCTGCCTGGCTTGCATGGCCGGCCCATGGTTCCACATTCCTTCGGCCAACATGATCGGCGCCACGTACCGGGCGTACTTGTCCAGCGCGGGACCGATTCGCCCGCCGCTGCCACCGACGGAATGGCATTCCACGCAACGCTTCGAGCGGAACCACTGCTCGCCCAGATCGGGATCCCCGGGCTCGTCGAACAGCTTCACATAGTAGATGTAGCTGATGATGTCGGCGAGCTCGGCTTCGGTGAACGTGGCCCATTGAAAGCCGCGGCGCCGCACGGTCTCACTCATCCGGGGCGTATGGTTCCAGAACAGGCCGGCGAGCTGCTGCATGCTGCGGCCGGCGCCCACGATGGCAAAGTCGGGTCCCAGCGTGCCGCCGTTGCCCCAGATGGAATGGCACCGCACACAGCCCCGTTCCAGGAAAATCCGCCGGCCATTGGCCGGATTGCCGGCGAAGGACGAGGCGGATTGCGCCTGGGCGAGAGGACCCGCGACCAGCTGCAGCGCCGCGAACGTGGCAAGAAGCAGGTGACTGTTCATCAGTCCGCCGCCTCCAGCGAGGGCTCGCTGGGCAGATACCCCGCGACCCGGTCCGCCACCTCGCGCACCGATTGCTCCTTCCCCTCCTTGATCTCCCAGATCGAGACGATGGGGAAGAACTTGGTGGCGACCATGTACACCAGGACGAACCCGGCAAAGGTGGCGGCCATGATGGACAGCTCGACCCAGGACGGGAAGTAATGCGCCACCGACTCCATGTCCCAGCGCGGGTTCACCGAAGTCGGGACCACGATGTTGAACCGTTCCAGCCACATGCCGATGACGACGGCGATGCCTGCGATCAGGGTCCCCTTGGGGGTGCGGGTGCTGCCCCGGCACATCAAGCTCAGGGGTATCACGAAGCATCCCAGCACCATGGCCCAGAAGGGCACGGCAAACGGCCCGCTGAGCTTGGCCCAGAAGGTGCGCATTTCCGAGGGCTCGCCGCCGTAGAAGGCGGTCAGGTACTCGGCGAAGGTGAAGTAGAACCACAGCAGGCTGAACAGCAGCAGGAGACGTCCCATATAGTCGAAATGGATCGGCTTGAAGTACTCCTCCAGGCGATAGACCCGTCGCAGGATCACCATGGCGATCAGGATCGCGGCGATGCCGGAGTAGATCGCCCCCATGACGAAGTAGGGCCCGAAGATGGTGCTGTGCCACATCGGTCGCAGCGTCATGGCGAAGATCCACCCGATAATCGTGTGGACCGAGACGGCGATGGGGATGACCACGATGGCCAGCACGCCGATGATGCGCTCGAGGGTTGCCCGCTGCTGCGGGGTGTCCCGATACCCGGCCGCGAGGAAACGATAAAAGCGCGGTGCCTTGATCCCCGCATCCCGGATGATGGCCAGGTCCGGGATCATGGGGATGTACAGATAGATGGTGCTGGCGGTCATGTAGAGCCCGATGCTCATCACGTCCCACAGGAGCGGCGAGCGAAACTGGGCGTTGAAGATGACATTCAACAGCCGGTCCGGACGGCCCAGATCGATGATCGGTTGTATCGCCCCGAAACCGAGCACCAGGACCGTGATGAACTCCGCGGACCGGGTGATCGCCCGGCGCCATTCGGCTTTGCTGACCCGCAGAATCGCGGAAATCAACGTGCCGGCGTGACTGATTCCGATGAAGAAAACGAAATCGATGATATAGATGCCCCAGTACTCCGGGCGGTTGAGGCCGGTGCGACCCAGGCCGTACACCACCTGGAGGACGTAAGCAGTGATGCCCCAGAGCACGATGAGCCCCATCGTTCCGGCAATGAGGTAGAACGTGCGCGAGGTGTCGACCAGCGGGCGGAGGAGCCGCCGCTCGTCCACCGGCAGGGCCGCGAGCTTGGTGGCGACTTCCGGTCTCATGTTCCGGCCCTCGGCGTGAGGTAGTAGACCTTGGGCTCCGTGCCCAGGTCTTCCATCAGGCGCATGGCGCGGGCGTCGTGCTTCAGCTCGGCCACCCGGTGTTGGGGATCGTCGAGATCACCGAAGACGATCGCGCCGGTGGGACACGCATCCACGCAGGCGGGTTGATAGTCGGCCTCCCGCAACTCTCGTCCCTCGGCGCGCGCGTCTTCGCGAGCTTTTTGCAAGCGGTGATGGCAGAAGGTGCACTTCTCGATCACACCCTTGGGCCGGACCGACACGTCCGGATTCAGGTGGGCCCGTTCCGACTCCGGCCACTCAGGCGCAAACCAGTTGAAGTACTTCACGGTGTAGGGGCAGGCGTTGGCGCAATACCGGCACCCGATGCAGCGCGGGTAGATCTGACCGACGATGCCTTCATCGTTGATGTACGTCGCCGCCACGGGACACACCTTCACGCACGGCGGATTGTCGCAATGCATGCAGGGGCGAGGCATGAATCGCATGGTGGTGTTGGGGAATTCACCTTCCACTTCGGTCATCACCCGCATCCAGGCCGTGGCCCGTCCCAGGTCGGCCTGATCGGAGGAGACCGTCGCGACGTTGTTCTCACTCTTGCAGGCGGTCTCGCATGCTCCACACCCCGTGCAGCGGTCGAGATCGATCACCATTCCCCAGCGCGGCATCTCCTCGCCCCCCGCCTCAGGCCCGCTCGAGTCGCACGAAGGTGCCGGACCACGACGGCATGCCGGTCAACGGGTCGGTCAAGCCCTGCAGCAGTTGCAGCGGATTGGCGAGCTCACCGTCCGGATGCCGGAGCCCGTAAGGCGCGGCCACGGTTTCCGGCGCGATTCCAGGAAAGATCTTGACTCTGGCCCGGTAAGCCCCCCGTGCCGAGCGCACCCGGACCAAGGTGCCGTCGCCCAATCCCAGGTCGACCGCGGTTTGGGGATGCACTTCCACCCAGGGAACCCAGTAGCGGCCGGCGAAGATGGTGGGTTGCTCGGCCACCCACGCCTGCAGCGCAACCGTGCCCGAAGCCAGGGTGGAAATGCGGTAAGGGAGCAGCCGCAAGGGGAATTCGGCCGCCGGTTGGGTTTCGGACTGCGAGACGCGCACGTAGGCTTTTCGGCCTCGTCCCTCGCGCTCCAGCGCGCGTTGCAGCCGGAGCGGAAGGAGGTCGATGCGACCGTCGGGCGTCCGAGCCAGACCGGCGGGATCGGTGTCGTCACGGAACAGGTCGGTCCAGCCGCCGCGCTCAACCAGACCATCCCAGAACTGATCGAAATCGACGTGCTCGGCGAGCCACCAGCCGCGCTCTTCCATCTGGCCATAGTGGGTGCGGTCGAACTGGTCGCCGAAATTCATCCCCCGGCGAGCCGCAAACAGCCCCCGCGCTCTCGCCTTGAGCACCGCTTCCATGTCAGCATACGGCAGGCTGCGCGCGATGCTGCCGCCGAGACGTTGCGCGACGGTCATCAGCGCGTCGCCGGTGTGGGTCCCACCCGAATGAGGCTCCACCAGCGGCCGTACCACACTCCACACCGGATAGGGATAGGAGGCGGGCGAGGGGGCGTCCTGCCAACGCTCGTAGGGGAGTAGATCGGGCACGACCAGGTCGGCCTGGCGCGTCGTCTCGTCGAGGAACGGAGAGAAACTCACGATGAACGGAACTCGTCCCAGCGCCGTCCGCCAGGCATCGGCGTAGGGGGATGAGGCCAGGGGGTTGGCGTAGTACAGGAGCAGGGTATCGACCGCCGCGCCCTGATTCCCAGCCACGGCTTCGGCGAAGCGGCGGGGTTGGTCGCCGGTGCCGAATGGCGGCGGGTCCCCGACCAGCGGCTTGCGCGCCAGGCCGGCCCGGGCTACCTGGTCGATCGCCGGGGCGGCCAGCGGCTCGAGGGGGGCCTCGTTGGCGAACATCACGCCGCCCGCCCGATTGATGTTCCCCATGAGCACGTTCAGGCTGTGCACCGCGAGGCCGTCGAGCAGACCGTCAGCGCCGAGCATAACGTCGGAGCCGCACAGCGCCAGCGCCGGCCGTTTCTCGGCGAAGGTCTTGGCCAGACCCACGATCCGTTCGACCGGGACGCCGGTGGAGGCCGAGACCTCTTCGGTGCGATAGCCCCGCAACACCAACGACCGATACCCTTCCTGGAGCCGGCCCGCACCGTCGAGCCGATCTTCGAAGCCCGAGACGTGCCGGGCGAGGAAGTCGGCGTCCACCAGCTGTTCCCGGATAAGCACATACGCGATGCCCAAGGCCAGGACGCCGAAGGTCCCCGGCTTGATGCCGACCCACTCGTGGGCCCACGCGGCGGTGCGCGAGAACCGGGTATCGACTTGAATGACCCGAGGGCGCTGCGCCGGGGCCGGCATGCCGGGAGCGCCGCCGAAGGCCACATACGCCTGCAGCGGAGACCACCACGCCTCGAACAGGGGCGCGCCGAAGCTCAAGACCAGACCCGCCCGCTCGAGATCGTACGCGGGCCGTTGCGGGATTCCGTGCATCACGGCCATCAACGCATCGGTACCGTCGTTGTAGTCGTCGGCCACGTAGTTGGGCGAGCCGAAGGCGCGGAAAAACTGGTGCCAAAGCGCCTGCATCGTTCCCTCGCAATAGCCGGCCACCACCGCCAGCTTCTCCGGCTGGCGCGCGGCGCGGAGCCCGCGCAGGCGATCGACCATCAGGCCGATCGCATCCGCCCGCTCGATCTTGCGCCAGCTCCCCTCACCCCGCGCGCCCACCCGCTGCAAGGGCGATGCGATTCGCTCCGGATGGTAGAGCGTCTGCACGCCGGCGATTCCGCGCGGGCAGATTCCCCCTCGACTCACCGGGTGGAGGGGATTGCCCGAGATTCGTACCAACCGGCCATCCACCATGCGACCGTGAATGCCGCAATGCCCGGGACAGACCAGGCAGGCCGAGCGGAGTTGGGTTTCGATGCCGGGTTGCCAGCCGGTGTCCGCAGCCGGTTCGCCCGCCCAGTACACTCCCTTGACTTGTTGCAACGCGGCAACCGCGGCGGTGGTCGCGCCCGCGGTCCACAGGAAGTCCCGGCGAGTTTGGTTCACTGGCTTACCTTGCTGATGCGGATCGGAGCCGGCCAGAGCTCTGCCAGCGATTTCTCACGCGGCATTGGTACCGGGGTCACCCCTGCGCGTTCGCAATCGTTGACCGAGCCGGCTGCGCCGGTCGGGTGCTCCCCGCCGGCCACCGCCTCGCCCGACCAATGGCGCAACCAGCCGCCCCAGTCCCTCAGCCACTCACGTCTGGACATCGCGCCTCTCATGAGCTGATCCCCACGTCGGCTAGCGGTGGCAGGCGACGCAATCAACCGATTGCTTCTTCGCCTGATGGCAGGAGAGACAGAACTTCATGTTGACTCGAGTCAGAGGACGGCTGGGAGGTCGTCGGGTGGTTGCGATGGCGCCGTGGCACTGACTGCATTCGAGTTTGGCGATTTCGACGTGCCGCCGGTGGGCGAAGTAGACGTGATCGGCCAACCGGAACAGCTTGTTGAACCGCAGCGGGTCGCCCTTGGCCAGCAGCGTGGTTACCCGCACGGCTTCGGCCGAATTGCCTTGTTGCTCCTGATGGCAGGCGGAACAGGTCTCGGCGTTCGGCAGACCGGCCCGGGCGCCGGTATTCACATTCTGGTGACAGAACTCGCAGCCGAGTTCCAGGTCCTGCGTGTGCTTGACATGATTGAAGGCGACCGGCTGAGCTACCGGCCGGGAGCGACTCGCCAGCACCACCACGACCAGCGCCACGAGAGCGAGGAGGCCGAGGAGCGTGGGCCCTCGCAGCCAGCCGGCCCCGCGGAGACCGGTGAACGCTCCCACGGCTCTGGACCGGAGCGCTGACCAGCGGACCGTCATGCCGGCGCCCCTACGATTTCTTTGGTGGCTGACCGAGCTGCCGAATGTAGGTCACCACAGCGGTGAGCTGCGCGGGAGTGAGCTTGGCGAAGCCCGGCATCGGTGGCTTGCCCTTGGTGATAAACGTCTTGAGCGAGTCGTCGGTGACCCCTGCCTGGAACTTCGAATCTCGGAAACTGATGGGCTTCGTTTTCAGTCCGGCGGCCGCGGGCCCGTTGCCCGCGCCCGTCTTGCCGTGGCACGCTGCGCACATCTTGTCGAAGGTGACTTTTCCTTCATCGGCTTGTTGGGCGGACGCAGCCTGCGGTCGCAAGGCGCCGAGGCCGAAGATGAGTGCGATGGAGCAGAACCAGAAAGCGTGCTTCATGGCCAGCCTCTCTTTTCGCGTGAAACCGCTGCCAGTCAAACCAGGGCCAGCGAAAACCGACTGCCGATGTCCGCAATAAGGGGTGGGGCAGTGAAGCATTCAGTAAGTCTTCATGAGGCGTTCTTCAGCGGAGAGGGCGCCAGCGTTGGACCGATTGTGGCGCGCGGGAAAAACGTTCAGAGAAAACTCACTGCTATTTCATGATCGTTTCCTTATGCAGAGGCGGGACATGCCTCGAGGGTTTATGAATCAGGTACTGGTCCTGCTCGTCGGTGGAGTGGCGTTGGTGGTGCTCGTATTGCTGGCTGTTACCTCTCTTGCCGGGGTGGGTCCCCACCTAGCTGGACCCCGACTGCGGGGCTTTTTCGCCAGAGTTGTATGTCCGGAGACCGATACCTTGCAGCGGGTCGGGATCGGCGTGGTCACCGAGAATGAACGCGCGGTGCCGCAGGTCTTGAGCTGCGAGCGCTTCGCCTCGGGACCAGTGACCTGCGACCGGGCCTGTCTCCAGCAAGTCGACGCACCGGAGTTGTCCCACTCGTCGGCGGCGCTGGCCTGAACCGGTAGACGCGCCCACCGGTGCTTTGGGTGTTGCTGGACCAAGCACCGGCGGGCGCCTGCGCGTTAGGGGAACGTGTCGTGGAATTCCGGCTGGATTTCCGGGCCCACACCGCCGCGCAGCGAGCTGAGATACTGCGCGATTTCCTCGATCTCCTGGTGTGACAGGGCGGGCGGTCCGTACGCCGGCATGCGGGTATCGGCCCCATGGAACCGGCTGGGTGATTCGATGAAGCTGTGCATCCAGCCGGAAGATTTTCGTAGGCCGACCGCAGTCAGATCGGGACCATTATCGCCGCCTTCTCCCCGAACCTTGTGGCAACCGCCGCACTGCTGCGACTGGAACAGAGCGCGGCCCGCGCGCTCCTTGCTGGTCAACGGCCGCCCGACTTCCGGCGGCACCTCGGGACCGGCTTCCCGCATGGCCGAGCCCAGAAGAAACCCTGAACCGCCCAGTATCAGCGTGAGAGAGACCAGCGCCATCGGCCGGCGAACCAGCGACCGCGTGCTGTTGCGGTCGAAGAACGGCAATCCCACCAGCGCGAGTATCAACGCCGTGGGGATTCCGACCGCCACCAGGGCTTCCATCGATCCCGGGACCAGCTTCAACAGCTGGTAGAGGGGTAGGAAATACCATTCTGGTTTCGGGATGTAGCTCGTGTCCGTGGGGTCCGCCGGTGGCTCGAGTGCGGCGCCGAACACGGCGCCGAGGATCACGATCACCACCACGGCACCCGCCGCCACGATCGCGTCCTTTCCCATGACGTCCGGCCAGAAACGGTGTTGCCCCGACTTGGCGGCGGTGTAGGTCTCCTGGTAGAAGCCGGCGTAGCGCTCGTCGTCGGTCCGCTGCGGCGCCTTGAAGTTGTCGAGCAGACCGGGCATCGGTGCGATCCCCTGCCGGACCACCAGCGCGAGATGCAGCCCCACCAGCGCGGCCAGGGACACCGGAAGCCAGAGTACGTGGAACGCGTAGAAGCGGGTCAGAGTCGCGGCACCCAGTTCGCTGCCGCCCCGGAGCAGTGCTACCATGCGCCCGCCAACTCCTGGTGTCGTGCCGGCGATGTTGGTGCCGACCGCGGTGGCCCAATAGGCTTTCTGATCCCAGGGCAGCAGGTAGCCGGTGAAGCTGAAGCCGAGCACGATCGCGAACAGCCCGACCCCGATCAGCCAGTTCACCTCGCGCGGGTATTTGTAGGCGCCCATCGAGAAGACCCGGATCAGGTGGGCCAGGATCAGGATGAACATCGCGGAGGAGCCCCAGCGGTGAATGCCGCGCAGCAGGCTGCCGCTCGCGACTTCGCGCTGGAGATACTGGATGCTGTCGTAGGCATGGTCGGGCGAGGGCGAGTAGTACGTGGCGAGCACGATGCCGGTGACCAGTTGCACCACGAAGACTGCGAGTGTCGCGCTCCCCAGCGTATGCCACCAGGTCAGCCGGTCCGGGACCGCACGGTCCAGCAGACCGGCTTTGAGGGACTTGAGATCGAGTCGTTCGTCGAGCCAACGAAATAGTTTCCCCATGGTCAGACTGCCACCTGATCGGGAATGCCCAGCCGGAAGTTGCGAAAGGCGGCGTAAAGAATTCCGTCGTCGATCTTCACGTTGAGCTTGTCGAGCGGGCGGGGCGGCGGGCCCCCGAGCACCTTGCCGGTCTTCAGGTCGAACTCGCCGTCATGACAGGGACAGACGAATTTTCCGGATTCCTGGTCGAACCCGTAGGAGCAACCGAGATGGGTACACCGTCCGCTATAGACGGTGAAGTTCTCGCCATCTTCGGTGTACAGCCACACGTTTCTCAATACCCTGGTTTCGACCCAGGCATCGCTTTCAGTATCGACGAAGTCCACTTTGACGGGGACTCCGGTCTCGAAGTTGCTCACGTCCCCCAGCTTGATCCATTTTTCCGCGGTCTTGCGCCGGAAGGCGGGCGACACAAAGGCTCGGAGCGCCGGAATGCCCGCGAGTGCGGCGACCACCGCAGCTCCCACCGCGCTCGCGAGTCGTAAGAAGGAACGGCGGTCCTGCATGGTTCGCTCACTCCTGTCATGAAGGGGCTATTCATTAACGCCACGAACCCTACAAGATTTGAATGCAGGTCCAGTAAAACCCTCGTGAAGATAATCTTAATGTTGCGACCTGCGTTCAACGCCGGCTAACTTGCGTGCCCAACAGGGCTTCCAGGAGATGTCCATGAGGCGGTTCGGACTCCTTTCCTTATTATTCGTGTTGTCGGTCGGGGGAATGCTGGCCTGTGACCGGGAGCGGGCAGCGGAAACCGCGACAGCTACCCCTCCGGCCGCACCGGCACCCGCGGCGGTCACCGTGGCCGACACCGGCGCCACCTTGAATCCGCCCGCCGAGCTCGACATGGAGCAACAGCACCACGCCATGATGATGATCGGCCGGGACTATGACCGTCTGGTGCGCGCGGTTTCCGACGGCGACAAGGCCAACGCCACCAAGTACGTGAAGGAAATGACCGCCTACGTGGATCGGGTGCCGCGGTTCATGATCCATGTGCCGGACGTGGCGCCCGACAGCCTGGAGATTTGGGCGCGAAAGCTCAAAGGCCAGTTGCTGCGGGTGGACGAGCTGGTCAAGGCTGACAGCATGGCCGAAGCGAAGAAGCTGGCGATCATGACGGTGCAGACCTGTAGCCAGTGCCATGCCAAGTACCAGGCACCGATGCCGGGATAACAACAATGCGGAGTGCGGAACGCGGAGTGCGGAGTTCTGCTTCCCTACTACCCGCTCCGCACTCCGCGCTCCAAGCTCCGCACTCGAATGAGGATTCTCCTCGCCGATGACGACGCCGCCATGCGGCTCCTGCTCGAGACGCTGGTGCGCCAATGGGGATACGAGCCTCTCTCTTGTGCCGACGGCGCCGCCGCCTGGGCAACCCTGTCCGGCCCCGATGCGCCATCTCTGGCCATTCTCGATTGGCAGATGCCCGATCTCGACGGGATCGAAGTGGTGCGCCGCGCGCGCGAGCTGATTCACGACCGCGACGTCTACCTGATCCTGCTGACCTCAAAGGCGGAGACCGAAGACGTGGTCGAGGGGTTCGGGGCGGGGGCGGACGATTACCTCACCAAGCCCTTTCACCCGCCGGAGCTGCGCGCCCGCGTCCGCGCCGGGTTCCGGGTCCTCGAGCTGGAGCAGAGGCTGCGGGCCCGGGTGCAGGAATTGGAAGCCGCCCTCGCGAACGTCAAACAGCTCCAGGGCCTGCTGCCGATATGCTCCTATTGCAAGAAAATCCGCGACGACCAGGCGTACTGGCACAACGTGGATTCGTATTTCGCGAAGCACGCAGGCGCTCAATTCAGCCACGGCGTGTGCCCGGACTGCTACCAGAAGTACGTCCAGCCCCAGGTGGATGCGCTGAAAAAGTAAACCTCGCTACGCAATTGCCCCACTTTTCGGCTATTTTGGCGCCACGTAGCGTTCATCGTATGACTACTCTCTCTCCTGCCAG
Organism: Gemmatimonadota bacterium; assembly: GCA_016209985.1. GTDB lineage: Bacteria > Gemmatimonadota > Gemmatimonadetes > Gemmatimonadales > GWC2-71-9 > SHZT01. The sequence goes on from JACQVB010000132.1 coordinate 27,591, forward strand.
GAGACCCGTAACCGCCATGTCGCCGGTGCCAGGCGTGCGGATACTGGGCGCGGCTACCGCCGCGGCCCGCCAGGTCCTGACCGACGAGGCCCTGGGCTTCGTCGCGAGACTGCACCGCCAGTTCAACCCCACCAGGCTCGAGTTGCTGGCGGCTCGGCAAGCCAGGGCTGCCGAGCTGGACCGCGGCGTCCTCCCGGACTTCCTGGCCCCAACGGCTGAAATCCGCCGAAACCAGGAGTGGCGGGTGGCTCCGGCTCCGAAGGATCTCGAGGATCGCCGGGTGGAGATCACCGGGCCGGTCGAGCGGAAGATGATGATCAACGCGCTCAACTCGGGCGCCCGGGTCTTCATGGCCGACTTCGAGGATGCGCTCTCCCCGACCTGGGAGAACGTGGTCGAGGGCCAGGCAAATCTGATCGCCGCGGTGCGGCGCTCGCTCGAGTTTACCAGCCCCGAGGGCAAGGCCTACCGGCTGAATCCGCAGATCGCCACACTGCTGGTGCGGCCCCGTGGCTGGCATCTGGTCGAGCGACACCTCACGGTGGACGGCGAGCCGCTCTCCGCCAGTCTCTGCGATTTCGGTCTGTACTTCTTTCACAACGCCGCCGAGCTGCTGCGGCGAGGCAGCGGACCGTACTTCTACCTTCCCAAGCTCGAGAGCCACCGCGAGGCGCGCCTCTGGAACGACGTGTTCCACGCCGCCCAAGGCGCGCTCGGCATCCCCCGGGGCTCGATTCGCGCCACGGTGCTGGTGGAGACCGTGCTGGCGGCATTCGAAATGGAAGAGATCCTCTATGAGCTGCGGGATCATGGTGCGGCGCTCAACGCGGGACGCTGGGACTACCTCTTCAGCCTGATCAAGAAGTTCCGCTCTCGGCGCGATCTGGTGTTGCCCGACCGCTCGCAGCTCACCATGACGGTGCCGTTCATGCGTGCCTATACCGAACTGCTCGTGCGTACCTGCCACCGGCGCGGTGCCCACGCGATTGGCGGGATGGCGGCATTCGTGCCCAGCCGGAAGGACCCCAACGTCAACCAAGTGGCCCTGGCCAAGGTCCGAGAAGATAAGGAAAGGGAAGCGGGAGACGGCTTCGATGGCACGTGGGTTGCCCATCCCGACCTGGTCCCCGTCGCCACGGAGGTATTCGACCGGGTGCTCGGCGGCAAGCCGCATCAGAAACATCGGACCCGCGACGACGCGCGGGTCGAGGCCCGCCAGTTGATCGAGCTGACGGTACCCGGCGGCAAACTGACCGAGCCCGGCGTCCGGAACAACGTGAGCGTGGCGCTGCAGTACCTGGAGAGCTGGCTGCGGGGAGTGGGAGCGGCGGCGATCTATAATCTGATGGAAGACGCGGCCACCGCCGAGATTGCCCGCTCGCAGCTCTGGCAATGGCGCCGGAATGCGGCGCGGCTCACCGACGGCCGCACGTTTAGCGGCGATGTTTACCAAGAGATCCGCGACCAGGAATTGAAGGACCTCACCCGTTCGGGTGTTTCCCGTTTCCCGGAGGCAGCCCAGATTCTGGACCGGTTGGTGTTGAGTGAGGAGTTGGAGGATTTTCTGACTACAGTGGCCTACGAGAGGCTTTAGCCTCTCGCCTCAAAAAGAGGAGCGGCTGTCATCCTGAGCCCGACCCGAACGCAGTGAGGGGAGGGCGAAGGATCTGCGGGAGCTCGCGAGACGCCGTGTGCAGGGGAGGGACGAAGACCTGTTGGACGACGACCACGTGTGCAGGGGAGGGACGAAGACCTGTTGGACGAGGACCACGTGTGCAGGGGAGGGGACGAAGACCAGTGGGACGACGAGGCGTCGTAGTTAAGGCACCGCATCGCACGGGGCGGGACAGCCTGAAGGGCAGCAGGCCCCTCGCCGCTCCGCGGCTCGGGATGACGGGGGCCCGCTGTTTGGGAAGACAGGAATGAGTATGAGGAACCAGGGACCAGGACCCGGAGGAAGGGAATGAAGGACGCAAAAGCTCAAGCCCGCGAAATCGAGAAGGGCTGGCTCGCCCCCCGTTGGCGCGGCGTCACCCGCACCTATTCCGCGGAAGAGGTCATGCGGCTGCGGCCTTCGGTGCTGGTGGAGCATACCCTCGCGAGGCTCGGGGCCGAGCGGCTGTGGACCCTGCTCGCCTCGGAGCCGCACGTGCCGACCTTCGGGGCGTTGACCGGGGCCCAGGCGGTGCAGATGGTGCGTGCCGGTCTCAAGGCCATTTACCTCTCCGGCTGGCAGGTCGCCGCGGATGGCAACCTCGCCGCGCAGACCTATCCCGATCAGAGTCTCTACCCATCCAACAGTGTCCCCGCACTGATCCGGCGGCTCAACCACGCGCTCACCCGGGCGGACCAGATCGACGCGGCGGAAGGGAAGCGGGACACCTACTGGTACGCCCCCATCGTGGCGGATGCGGAGGCCGGCTTTGGTGGTCCGCTGCATGCCTTCGAGTTGATGAAGGCCATGATCGAAGCGGGCGCCTCAGGCGTGCATTTCGAGGACCAGCTCGCGGCCGAAAAGAAGTGCGGCCACTTGGGCGGCAAGGTGCTGATTCCCACGTCGCAGTTCATCCGCACGCTGATCGCGGCCCGGCTTGCGGCGGATGTCCTCGATGTTCCCACGGTGCTGGTGGCGCGCACCGATGCGCTTTCCGCCACGCTGATCACCAACGACGTCGATCCGATCGACCGTGAGTTCCTGACCGGGGAGCGCACCCCGGAGGGCTACTACCGGGTGCGCAGCGGGCTGGAACCGGTGGTCGCGCGCAGTCTGGCCTACGCACCCCATGCCGACGTGCTCTGGTTCGAGACCAGCACGCCGGACCTGGAAGAAGCCCGGGAGTTCGCCGAGGCGATTCACGCCAGATTCCCCGGCAAGCTGCTGGCGTACAATTGCTCGCCCTCGTTCAACTGGAAAAAACATCTGGACGAGCCGACCATCGCCCGGTTCCAGGACGAGCTTGCGGACATGGGCTACAAGTTCCAGTTCATCACGCTGGCGGGGTGGCATCTGCTGAATCTGCGCACCTTCGAGCTGGCGCAGGCGTACGGAGAAGAAGGAATGCCGGCGTACGTGCGGCTCCAGGAGGAGGAGTTCGCCCGCGAGCCCGACGGCTATACCGCCACCAAGCATCAGCGTGAGGCGGGGACGGGCTACTTCGACAAGGTGCTCGAAACCATCACCGGGGGGCGGGCGTCCACCGCCGCACTCCAAGGGTCGACCGAGGCCGCGCAGTTTGCCTCACCCCCGGCCCCTCTCCCCTTCGCTCCGCTCAGGGCGGCGCCTACGGGAGAGGGGTAGGATGCTAGGGTGAGTCTCGAACCCCCATTCAATGGTTTCACCCTTTCAGCCAGTAAACGCCGTACCGGACTACCTCCCGTTGCGTGTCTGCCCACCGTGCCAATGCATGCGCCACGCGTGAGGCCTGATGGCGAGTGCCATGGGCGGTGACAAGTAGGAGACCCGCATGTGGCTTCCGTTCGTGATAGGCATCCAGAGTCAGCTCTAGGAAATCGTCGCGGTTTCTCGTGACTAGCACGCGACCTTCGCCAGCAGCGTGGGCCAGTTGATCGTTATCCTCTGCGTCCCTCATGCCGGCTTCGTGGGCGCTGACGACATCGAGCCCGAGGCCGCGCGCGATCACGGCGATCCTCGGGCTCAGGTCGGCATCCAGGTAGAACCGAATTGGCTGGCTCACCGCCTCCGCGATCGGGTCGCCGGGACCGACCAGGGCAGGGCCTCACGTGCCGACTCCTCGGTCCAGGCCTGTTCCCGCTCCAGTCGTTCTTTGATCTCCTCGGGATGCGCCGCCGCGTAGGCGAGCGCCTCCTCCAGCTTGTCGCGGGGCACCCAATGAAGTTGGCGGACGAGGCGAGGCAACGACTCGCCGGCCGCACGGTAGTCCCGCACTACTTCCCAGACATCGATTCCGGCTCCGGCGATGCAGGCCCGGCGCCGCCCCGGCGGGCCGGTGAACACAATGTGGCGGAAGCGCCGGGTCCGGGCGGCTTCCTCCAGCATCTCGGTGGCGACGGCGGTGAAGGACCGTCCGCTTCGCCGGGCCTCGAGCTCGATGGCGCGAGCTAGCCTCACGGGAAGACGCAATGACTTGGGCGCGGCGGTCTTGGGCATAGCCGAAGACTACTTGTCATACGTGTATGCGTCAACCGACCACCCAGAACAGCCTCGCGTGAACGGCCTCAGGGTCCCGGACTCTCGCCCTGGGGTCCGCCGGATGGTGCAGAGTAATGTTGCGCGAGTTCGTGGACCCAGCGGGGCGGCGGCAACTGACGACGCCGGTACGCGTCGAGAAGCAATCGGCTCAATTCGAGCCCGACCACAGCGGCATCGGGTGACGGCAAATCTCGAGTCAGGTCACCGACTGCTTCCAGAAAGCGGCCCAGGGCGGGAGCGGCCTGCTCCGGCGGGAGCCCGGTCAGCCAGCGCTCGAGCTTAAGACGAGTGGGCCATCGGGGCGTCGCTCCCGCAACGAAGCTCTTTAACGCATTGGGACTGATTCCGATTTCGCGAGCCGCCTGACGCAAGGAGATACGAGATAACTCGCGTTCCACTCGTGCCCGCACGAGCGGTACCGGCAACAACGGCGTGCCGGGCGCGCGACTGCTCCGCCTCACCACCACCCAGCCACCCGTGCAGTTTGTGCAGTTGTGGTCGCGTTACACGCGCAATCGTAGAACCCGAACCGCCGGGCGGCAAGCCTTCGATCGACCGAAGCGGCGTCCTTCAGGAAGTGCTGTTCTAGAGTTCTTCCTGTATGGCGCGAATGGGTTCTGTATCAGATACTAGGCCTGCATGAACAAGAAATCGGTTCCGAGCGCTCGATCGAGCCAAAGCCACCTCTGCACGCAGAGCGACCCCCGGCCTATCGGCGAGGTCGAGGCACGGCTGGCGATCGGCCAATGAGCACCGGTCTTCTCAGGTGGGTATGCCCAAGATTCGAATCCTGATCGGCGATCACCGGGGTGTAGTCCGCGCCGGCCTCAAGCTCCTCATTGACAACGAGCCGGATATGGAGGTCGTGGCCGAAGCGGAGGACGGTATCGCAGCGGTGAAGCTGGCCGGCCGCCTCAAGCCGGATATCGCGCTGGTGGATCTGAGCATGCCACGCATGCGCGGCCTCCAGGTAATCGACCAGATCCTGCAACTGAGTCCCCATAGCCGAGTCGTGATCTTCACGGCTTATGAGGATCCCGTCTACGTGGCCCCCGCCCTCGCGGCCGGTGCGGTGGCGTACCTGGTGAAGAGCATAGCCGCGAGCGATTTCTTGTCGGCCATTCGCGCGGTACATACCGGCGCGACCCTGATCTATCTCGATGCGGCCCACGGAGGGGTGCGCCGGGTGGTCGAAGCGGCGCAGTCCAGCAGGACCGCGAACCCAGCGGGGCGGGCACGTTTGAGTAGTCGTGAACGCGAAGTGCTGGCCATGGTTGCGCGCGGGTTTACCCACCGCGAAATCGCACGCAAGCTCGGGATCGAGCCCAAGACGGTGGAGACCTATCGGTCCCGTCTGGGCCAGAAGCTCAGAATCCACACCCGGGCCGAGCTGGTTCGGTTCGCCATCGATATGGGACTTCTGGCCACCGGGTAGTCGCGGTTCACCGGGCCGTGAAACCGCAGGTTCGGCAAGGCCCGGAATGGGGCAACCCGGTTCATGTAGCGCTTTTCCCTACAAGTACCCGCTTTTGTCGGGGACTTCCCGACTAGCCCGAATATCTCACGAACCCATAGTTGGGTCCTGTCTCACGAGAATAGCACGGTAAGTCGGTCGCTCTCTCGCCCGGCTGTCCCTTCAGCGCCTGACCAATACGAAAATGACACCTGTCGAAGCCGTGGACGCACCGCTGTCCCTGCTGGTCTTTCTTCTGGAGAGTGAGCGCTTCGGGTTGAAGGCCGAAGTCGTCCGCGAGGTCGTCCGGGCGGTAGCCGTGGCACCGCTCCCCAAAGCCCCAGCAATCGTCGAGGGCGTCATCAACTTCCGCGGCTCCGTCGTACCGGTGCTGGACATTCGGCGACGGTTCGGATTGCCGCCCAAGGCCGTCGCACCGAACCAGCACCTGCTGATCGCACGGGCGGGGCCTCGAGTCGTCGCCTTGCGGGTCGATCGCGCGATCGACCTGGTGAGCGTGCCTCAGGACGCGATCGAGTCGGCATCGGCGGCTCCGGGTGCCGAGTACGTCAAAGGGATTGCAAAGCTGCCCGACGGCTTGCTGGTGATTCACGACCTGGAGCGGTTCCTCAGCCTGGATGAAGCCGAAAAGCTGGATGCGGCCGGAGCGTCGCGGGGCGGTCGCGCACCCGGGGGGAGAAAGCAGCGATGAGCTCGGGCGCGGTGCTTCCGGGCGAACTGCTGCAAGCGGCGGCGACGTATGTCCGCCGGCGCACGGGGCTGGTCTTCAAGGATAGTCGACGGTCCGCCTTGGAGCGCGCCCTGGTCAGAGGAATGCGCGGTGCCAAGGCAGGCGGTCCGGAGGTCTACCTCGCTCGCCTCGATGGGGAGCCGGGCTTGCTCGACGAGCTGGTGGCGGAGATCACCGTTGGAGAGACCTACTTCTTTCGTGAGCCCCAGCAGCTGGAGGTGATCGAGAGGGAGATTCTTCCGGCCCTGCTGGAGCAGCGGCCTCAAACCCGTCGCCTGCGCATATGGTGTGCCGGGTGTGCCAGCGGCGAAGAACCTTACACTCTGGCGATCCTCTTGCGGCAGATGGGACTGGACCGTGAGGCAACCATCGTGGGCACCGATCTCTCCCGGGTGGCGTTGGCCAAGGCCAGGCGGGCGCGCTACACCCGCTGGTCCCTCCGCGCAGCGCGCGACGAGATGGTCGCGCGCTATTTCGAGCGGATGGGCGACCAGTTCGAGCTCGCGCCGGCAGTGCGTGCGGCGGTTGAGTTCCGCTATCTGAACCTCGCGGAAGACACCTACCCCTCTCTCCCAACGGGGGTCTGGGGGATGGACCTGATCCTGTGTCGCAACGTGCTGATCTACTTCGACGCCGACACGGTGGCGCGCGTGGCGCGGCGGCTGGTGGATTCCCTTTCCGACGGCGGCTGGCTCCTCCTCGGTGCCTCCGATCCCTTGATTGCCGACCTCGTTCCCTGCGAGGTCGTGGTCACCGGTGCTGGACTAACGTACCGGCGACGGGGGGCACCGGTGCCTTCCCCCGCGCCTCTGCCGTGGGCGCACCGGCCCGCACCGGCCGAAGTTCCCGGACCCGAGCAGCCGCGTGCGGTCCCGTCACCCTCCGAATTGCGCGTTCCGCCGAAGCCGGATGTGGCTGAGGAGGCGGTCCGAAGCTACGCGGCCCGTGACTACGTTCGGGCGGCCGAGTTGGCGGGCCGGATGCTGGCCCAGGACGGCAGCGATTCCACGCTGTGGGTAGTGCTGGTGCGGGCGCACGCCAATCGCGGGGAGCTCTCCGAGGCAGGGCGGGCCTGCGCCGCGGCGCTTGACCGCCACCCGACGATGGCAGAGCTCGTCTATCTCCACGCGGTGCTCTTGAGCGAGGCGGGGCGCCATGCCGAAGCGGCCGTGGCGGCTCGCCGGGCGCTCTACCTGGACCGGCAGCTCGTGGTGGCGCACCTGGCCCTCGGGCGCGCGCTGACGCGCATGGGCGACAGCGAGGGATCGCGTCGGGCATACGGCAACGCAGAGCGGCTCCTGGCTGCGATGCCGTCCGGTGCGTTGGTGCCCGCCGCGGACGGGGAGCCTGCCGGGCGTCTGGCCGAGATTGTGCGGGTCCAGCTCCAACTCTTGGGTGAGGTGCCGGCCTGATGGCTAAGCCAGCCTCTCCAACGCGCGGTTCGGTGGACTGGGCCGAGATTCGGCGGCGCGTCGAAGCAGCGGGTGAGGCAATCGCCGGAGGGGTCGAGTCCTCTCCGGAGCGTGTTCGAGAAGTGCTGGAGGAACGCGCCCGGAGATTGGCGCGGCCGGCCACGCCACCGCCGGCAGGAGGCACGCTCGAGGTCATCACCTTCGCGCTGGCGAATGAGGTCTACGCAATCGAGTCGAGATACGTCGTTGAAGTGTTCCGCCTGACAGAGCTGTCTCCGCTCCCCGGGGCCGTGCCGCCGGTGTTTGGCGTCACGGCATGGCGGGGCGAGCTGTTGGTGATCCTCGACCTCCGCCGGGTGTTGGGGATTTCCGCGGCGACCCTCAACGATCTGGGCCGCGTGATCGTGCTGGGCGAGGAGCGGCCGGCCTTCGGGATCCTGGCCGATGCCGTGCGGGAGGTGGCCACCTTGCCGGCGTCGGAGGTGCACCCCGCGCCGGAAGGCGTCGCCGCGAACCGGGAGTACCTGTGGGGTGTCACCCGTTCCGCGACTCTCGTTCTGAACGCTACGAAACTGCTGCAACTCCACGGTTGACGGGGGAGGAACATGCACTGGACAGTGAGTCGGCGGATCGCGGCGGGGTTCGCCCTGGGCCTCGGCTTGGTCGTGGTGGTCGCTGTAGTGGGGGTGATTGCGCTGAGCGGTTCCTCCAAGGCCTACCGAGCTGCCGTGGATTACCAGCGCTCCGTGTTACTGCCCGGGGTTCGGGCAGAGTCCGATTTTCGCCGTGCCACCCGTGACCTCCTGGAGTACCTGGTGCTGTCGCAGGACGACGATCTCCGGAGCATGGACAGCGTCCTCGGCGCTACTCGCGGCTACCTGGCGCAGGCGCGGAGCGCCGCTCGAGATGACGCGGGCCGGGCAGATTGGGCCCAGGCGGAAGGAGACCTCGCCGCATGGGAGCGCGTGGCGCGGGAAGCCGTCGGCGCGGCACGCGCCAACCGCCGGGCGGAAGCGATACGCATTCGAGACACCCGCGCTGCTGCCGCGCGAGCGACGACCCGGCAAACGATGGAACGTGGAGTGGCGCGGGCGCAGGACGCAACCGACACCGCTGTGAACGCCGCGGCGCGCACCACCGAGTGGATGCGAGCGGTGCTGCTCCTCGGAGGCCTGTTCGCGCTGGCCGCGGGTGCCGTCTCGGCCGTATTCCTGAACCGCGCGGTCAGTGGCCCGTTGCGGGAGAGCACGGGCGTGCTCGCTTCGAGTGCGGCCGAGATTCTGGCGGCGACGACGCAGCAGGCGTCAGGGGCGAGCGAGTCGGCGGCGGCGGTGACGGAAACGGTCACCACAGTGGATGAGGTGGCGCAGACGGCGGAGCAAGCGGCGCAGCGGGCCAACTCGGTTGCGGAATCGGCCCAGCGGGCCGCGGAGATCGGCATGGCGGGCCGCAAGGCGGTGGAAGACTCCACCGCGGCGACGGCGGCGGTGAAGGAGCAGGTGGAGTCGATTTCGGAGAGCAATCTGGCGTTGGCCGAGCAAGCGCCGGCGATCGGGGAGATAATCGCGACGGTGAACGACATTGCGGAGCAGACTAA
>JACQVB010000141.1 GCA_016209985.1 Gemmatimonadota bacterium
AGATGATCCACATCGGGAAGAACACCCGGAGCACGATCGTCTCGAAGGGGATCTCGGCCGGACATGGACAGAACACCTACCGCGGCCTGGTCAAGATCATGAAGGGTGCCGACGGCGCCCGCAACTATTCCCAATGTGACTCGATGTTGATCGGTGACCAGTGCGGCGCGCACACCTTTCCCTACATCGACGTGCGCAACAGCTCCGCGATCATGGAACATGAAGCATCCACTTCAAAAATCGGTGAGGACCAGATCTTCTACTGCCGGCAACGCGGCCTCTCGGCCGAGGATGCGGTATCGATGATCGTGAATGGCTTTTGCAAGGAGGTTTTCCGCGAATTGCCCATGGAGTTCGCGGTAGAAGCGCAGCGGCTGCTGGGGATCAGTCTCGAAGGCAGCGTCGGATGACGATCCTCGAAGTGCGAAACCTCCACGCCACCGTCGAGGGGAAAGAGATTCTGCGCGGCATTGACCTCACAGTGAGCCCCGGCGAGGTACACGCGATCATGGGACCCAATGGTTCGGGTAAGAGCACCCTGGCCCAGGTTCTGGCCGGCCATCCGGCCTACCAGGTGACCCAAGGCTCGATCGCCTACCTCGGTAAGGACTTGCTGGACCTGGATCCCGAGGAGCGCGCCCGGGAAGGCTTGTTCCTGGCATTCCAGTACCCGGTCTCCGTGCGGGGAATCACCAATGCCTACTTCCTGCGCGCAGCGGTGAACGCGGTGCGCAAGGCACGCGGGCTGGAAGAGTACGACCCGATCGACTTCCTGGAGATCCTCCAGGCCAAGCTGAAAACCATTGGTTGGGACGACAGCTTGATGAACCGGCCGGTGAACGAAGGGTTCTCGGGTGGTGAGAAGAAGCGAAACGAAATCCTTCAGATGGCCGTGCTCGAACCGACATTGGCCGTCTTGGACGAGACCGACTCAGGGCTCGATATCGATGCGCTGAAAACGGTGGCGGAGGCGGTAACCCGCCTCAAGCGACCGGAGAGTGCCACGATTCTCGTCACGCACTATCAGAGACTGCTCAACTACATCATTCCGGACCGGGTTCATGTCCTGCTCGAGGGGCGCATGGTCAAGTCGGGGGGCCGCGAGCTCGCGCTGGAGCTCGAAGCCCGGGGATACGACTGGACCCGACCCGAAGCGGCAGTCGCATAGAGCTCCGATGACAGAACAACGACGAGCCGTCAGCCGGTACGAGGATCAGTTTCGCCGGTTTTCCAACGGTGAGGCCGGTTCGATGCACTGGCTCGGCGCATTGCGAAAGCAGGCTATCACCCGTTTCAGCCAGGTAGGCTTTCCATCCACTCACCAGGAAGACTGGCGCTTTACCAACGTCCAATCCATTGCCGAAGGTGCCTTCGCGATCGGGACCCCGGCTCCCAACACCCTGTCTGAGGCCCAGTTGAACGAATTGGCCGGAACGGCCGATCACGAGCCGCGACTGGTATTTGTCGATGGGGTCTGGTCCGCTGCCCTTTCCCGTCTGTCCGGTCTGCCGCGCGGCGTGCGGGTTGAAAGTCTTTCGCATGCGGTCTTGGAAACGCCGGAGATCGTCAGCCGCCATCTGGCGCGTTACGCGAAGTACCAAGAGAACAGTTTCACCGCTCTCAGCACCGCGTTCTTAAGAGACGGTGCCTTCGTGCACTTCGGTCGCGACGTCGAGTGGGATCATCCCATTCAGATCATATTTGCGGCCAGCGGGTCGGAGGGTCTCGCCATCTATCCCCGCTGCCTGGTAGTGGTGGAAGAGCGAGCGAAGGCGGTAGTTCAGGAACTCCATACGGGAGCCGCCGGCAGGTACTTCACGAACGCGGTGACCGAAGTGGTTGTCTCGAGCGGCGCTCGCCTCGAGCACTGCCGGATTCAGCGTGATGCCGAAGACGCCTACCACGTCGCCACCACCCAGTCTCACCAGGGGCCGGACAGCGTGCTCGAATCCTGCTCCGTTGCCTTCGGGGCCGGCTTGTCGCGGCACGATGTAGGGGCGGTGCTGGATGGACCGGGGGCCTACCTCACGCTCAACGGGCTTTCGGTCCTGTCCGGCCGGCAGCACGCCGACCACCATACGGTCATCGACCATGCCCAGCCGCATTGCGAAAGCCACGAGCTCTTCAACGGAGTGTTCGACGAGCAGGCGCGGGGAGTGTTCAACGGCAGAATAGTGGTTCGGCCCGGGGCGCAACGTACCGATTCCAAGCAGACCAATAACAACCTGCTGCTCTCGAAAGAGGCGCGTGCCGACAGTCAGCCTCAGCTCGAGATCTACGCCGACGACGTCAAGTGCACCCACGGTGCCACGTTGGGTCCCTTGGACGACACCTCGATGTTCTACCTCCGCAGCCGGGGGATCGATGTCCGTGAGGCCCGGAAGCTGCTCACCTACGGTTTCGGGGCGGACATCGTCGGCAGAGTGAGGAGCGAACCGATTCGACGCGATCTCAACCGCATGCTGGTGGACCGCTTGAGCCGCCTCCCGATGGGGGAGATGCCGTCGTGACGCCGCTGAACGCTGAGACCCTGTTGGCCGCCCCGGCGGCAAACCGCTTTGACGTCGCACGGGTTCGGGAGGATTTCCCGATTCTTCAGCGCCTGGTGAACGGACGGCCTCTGGTCTATCTCGACAACGCCGCGACCAGCCAGAAGCCCCGGACGGTGATTGAGGCGCTGAACCGCTACTACTCGATGGAAAACGCCAATGTTCACCGCGGCGTCCACTACCTCAGCGAACAGGCGACCGCGGCATACGAGCGTGCGCGTCGGCGGGTGCAACGTTTCCTCCACGCACGGGACTCGTCCGAGATCATCTTCGTGCGGGGAACGACCGAAGCCATCAACCTGGTCGCGAACACGTACGGCCGATCCCGCGTCCGCCCGGGCGATGAGATCGTGGTGTCGGCCATGGAGCACCCTTCGTACATCGTGCCGTGGCAGATGCTTTGCGAGGCGCAGGGCGGCCGGCTCCGGGTCATTCCGATGAACGACGCCGGCGATCTCCTGCTCGACGAATACGAGCGGCTCCTGAACCCTCGGGTTCGCCTCGTTGCCGTCACGCATGTGTCCAACGCGCTGGGAACGATGAATCCGGTAAAGGAAATGATCGCGGTGGCACACGCGCGGGGCATTCCAGTCCTGCTGGACGGGGCGCAGGCGGCTCCTCATCGCGAAGTCGACGTGCAGGCGCTGGATTGCGATTTCTACACGTTCTCGGGGCACAAAACGTTCGGTCCAACCGGGATCGGCATCTTGTACGGCAAAGCCGCCCTCCTGGAAGAGATGCCGCCGTTCCAAGGCGGGGGGGACATGATCCGGTCGGTCACGTTCGAGCGCACCGAATACGCTCCGATTCCGGCAAAATTCGAGGCGGGCACCCCGTCGATCGCAGACGCTATCGGGCTGGAGGCTGCGATCGACTACCTGGAAAGGCTGGATCGGCCCCTGATGGAGGCCCACGAAGCGGAACTGCTTCGCCACGCGACGGAAGCCCTGGCTCCGATCCCGGGCCTCAGGATGATTGGGGCCGCCCGCGAAAAGACTGGTCTCGTGTCGTTTGTGCTCGACGGCATTCATGCGCACGACGTGGGTACGATTGCCGACCGGGATGGCATCGCCCTGCGCGCCGGCCATCACTGTGCGCAACCGGTAATGGAGCGTTTTGGCGTGCCGGCCACTGCGAGAGCGTCCTTCGCCTTCTACAACACGCATGAAGAGATCGACGCACTGGTGGCGGCGGTGCACCGCGCGCGCCAGATATTCGGCTGATGGACGACCTGGGCGAGCTCTATCAGCAAGTCATCCTCGATCACAACCGCCGGCCGCGGCACTTCGGCAAGCTCACGGCCCCAAGCAGGAGCGCTGAAGGACACAACCCCATTTGCGGCGATCATATCACCGTATACGTGCGGACCGACGGTGACCAAATCGCCGAAGTCTCCTTCGAGGGTTCCGGCTGCGCCATTTCCCGCGCATCCGCTTCGCTCATGACCCAGGCAGTGAGTGGTAAGCCGGCTCAGGAAGCCGAAAAGCTGTTTCGGGATTTCCAGGCGATGGTGACAGGGGATCCTGCGGTGGCGACCGGGGCTCGCGAGGTGGAGCGCCTTGGGAAACTGGCGGCACTCGCGGGAGTCCGCGCCTTTCCGTCGCGGATCAAGTGCGCGACTCTCGCCTGGCATGCCCTGCACGCAGCACTTTCAGAAGCAGGATCCGTTTCCACCGAATAGATTCTCCTGAAGGGCCGTGGCGCCCTTGCCTGCCCCCAGTCGTACCTCCAGCTTCCGGTCTCACTTCTTCGACAGTTCCATGGATCCCGGTATCTCCCTCGAGCTTCAACAGGTAACCAAGCGTTACGCTGGCCACACCGCAGTTCGAAAATTGTCTTTGCGGGTGCCTCGAGGCGCGATCTACGGACTACTCGGCCCCAATGGAGCCGGCAAGACCACGACAATCCGGATGGTGCTGGGCATCGTCCAGCCTGACGAAGGCTCGATCACCGTGCTGGGTAATCCCGAAGGGGGCTGGAAGGCGAGCCACCGCATCGGGTATCTGCCGGAAGAGCGAGGGCTGTATCGAAAAATGAAAGTGCTCGACTTGCTCACTTTTCTTGCCGAAGCGAAGGGAGTGCGTCGAGCCACGGCCAGGCGGGATGCGGAAAGCTGGCTCGAACGACTGGGGCTTTCGGCGTGGAAGGTTCACAAGATCGACGATTTGTCCAAAGGGATGCAGCAGAAAGTCCAGTTCATTGCCACTCTCCTGCACCGACCGGAGCTGGTCATTCTGGATGAGCCATTCGCCGGCCTCGATCCCGTCAACAGCCAGGTGTTGAAGGACATCGTGCGGGAAGTCGCCCAGGGAGGAGCCACCATACTGTTTTCCACCCACGTGATGGAGCAAGCTGAACGCTTGTGCGATTCAGTCTGCATCATCGCGCGGGGGGAAAAAGTGCTCGATGGCTCCCTGGCAGAGGTCAAGCAGACCCACCGCGGGCGACACGTCGCGCTGGCGGTCGCCGGCGGCGTCGCCTCGATCGACAGCCTGCTCGCCGATCGCGCGCTGGTCGCTCGTGCCGACAACTACGGGAACTACGCTGAAATCGAGCTTGCCGAGGGAGCCGATCCCCAGCGCCTCTTGCAACTGTTAGTGCAGACCGGCGTCCAGGTCACCCGCTACGAGATTACCGAGCCGTCCCTGCACAAGATTTTTCTGGACCGGGTCGGTGCCGAGGCAGCGGTTGCGGCGGCGAGCGGCAACGAGTAGCCGATGCACAAAGTCTGGGTCATCGCGAGACGCGAGTTTATCGAGCGGGTACGAACCCGCTGGTTTCTCATTTCCACGGTTCTCGGCCCGCTGTTCATGGCGGTGGTGCTCATCTTGCCCGTCGTGGTGGCCACCAGTGGCGGCCGTGAGCGGTCAATCGCGGTCGTCGATCTCACTACCGGCGGCTTCGGAGAGCGCCTCACCGCGGATCTCGACCGTTCTCAACCGATCCGTGCGGCTCGGGTCGAGACCTCGGTCGCGGACCTCGAATCGGTAGCTGATTCTCTCGCGCTCCTGGTCCGGCTCAAGGGTCTGGACGGTTTCCTGATTCTCTCGGATGAGGCGTTGGACGACGGCCGCGCGGAATATCGCGGAACCAACGTGTCGTCCCCCCGAGACATGCAGATTCTGACCAAATACCTGGAGGAGTCGGCGCTCACCGAACGCCTGACCCGGGCCGGTGTGGATCCGGCCGCGGTGCGCCACGCGCGGGTGGACATGCGCCTGCAAACGACGAAAATCACCGGCAGACGGGGTGCGGCCGAGTCTGGCGAGGGGTCCTTCGTGCTGGCCTACGCCATGTGGTTCGTCCTGTATATCGCCATCGTCGTATATGGAGTGAGCGTTATGGGGTCGGTCGTGGAGGAAAAGACGTCCAGGGTGATCGAGGTGTTGGTGTCGAGCGTGCGGCCGTTTCAGCTCTTGGCCGGAAAGATCGTGGGAGTAGGAAGTGTCGGTTTGTTTCAGCTACTCATCTGGGGAC
>JACQVB010000129.1 GCA_016209985.1 Gemmatimonadota bacterium
GGATACCATAATGTGGGGCGGGGGGAGGGGGGTGACAATGAGGGGAGGGTTCACTATTGGTGGCGGTCATGACGCGGCGATGGAAAGTGGCAGGGCATGGGATTGGGCGGCGAGATCCGGCGGCCTAATTGGTAGCGAGACCAACCGCATCACGATTCTTGTTAGGCACACATGGGCGGCCGATCGGCACATTGGCGGATTTCTCCTGCAGACCATCGCTCTGCTCGATGCCCTCGTCGAAGACTCGTCCTGGATCGGGATGACGCTCGAGGGTCCGCAAATTCATCGCCCGCGATTCCGAACGTTACGCCGAACTTGCCATCGAACGCCTGGTCTCGCCGGCGGCATCAGGCCGCGCCTCGGCTCACCGTCGCGTCGCTCCACGCGGGCCCCTCTTGGCAATGTCCTAACACCTATGCGAAGATTCATGTATGGGAGGTGCTATGACTACTCCGGTACTCGAAGAAGAACTCCAGACCTACGAGGACAATCGAGAGAAGTTACTCGGTTCCTCGAAGGGCAAGTTCGTGCTCATAAAGGGAGCAGAAGTGGTTGGCGTGTTCGATTCACAGTTGGACGCAATCGGGCAGGGATACGAGAAGTTTGGGAATGTTCCCTTTCTGGTTAAACAGATCTTGGAGGTGGAAACGCCGCAAAACTTCACATCCAATCTCATCCGGGTCTGATTACCCTCATTCACCTCGCAGCTCCCCAATCTCCTCGGTCACGGGCCAGTCGTCGATGTCCAACTAGCGGTCGGTTCGGTTCTCGACCTCCTTAAGAGCCAGAACCAACCGGTCCCAGCACCCATCGCCGCAGCGGCCATGATCGATACCGGGGCGTCTGGCACTGTCGTCCGCGATACGCTTCCCCCGGCTTTGGGACTGAACCCCGTGGGCGCGGTCCCCATAAATACACCTTCTTCGGTCAATGTCGTTTGTCCTGTTTACCTGCTCCGACTCGTACTGCCAAACAACGTCGTGGTCGAAACAACGGTCATCGCGGCACCGTTGCAAAACCGGAATATTCAGTGCCTTATCGGTCGAGATGTCCTGAACCACGGTGTTCTCATATACATCGGCTACGCCAACAGGTTTAGTCTCAGTTTCTAGGTCACTGCCTGGTGTCGGAAGAATGATGCCGAAGTGAATTCATGCTCGACGACCTCCTCCGCCCCAACCTCCTCGTCGTCTTCTGCGGCACCGCCGCCGGCGCCCGCTCGGCCGAACTCAAGCAGTATTACGCTGGCCGAGGGAATCAGTTCTGGAGCACGCTGGCGGCTACCAAGCTCACTCCCCGCCAGCTCGATCCATCCGAATACCGACTCCTGCCGGAGTTCGGCATTGGTCTCACCGATATCGCCAAGAACCGGTCCGGGAACGATGGCGAGATCAGGTTTCGGCACTCCGATCGGCAGCGCCTGCGCGATGTGATCAGCAAGTACCAGCCACGCTATCTGTGCTTCAACGGCAAACGGGCGGCCTGTGAATACCTCGGAACGCGATCTATTCAGTATGGCGTGCAGGCCGAGAAGATCGAGGCGACGACTCTCTTTGTCGCGCCATCGACGAGTGCGGCAGCAGGAGCCGCGTGGGATCTGAAAATCTGGATGGATCTTGCGAAGAGGGTGAGAAGCTAACGGGACCGCGGGCGAATCGCGCCCTCACGGGCGCGCTCGGCACGGCGCTAAAGCGCGCCGAGCATGGTCTCGTCGATCGCGATGGACAGTCCTTCAGGACAGCGATAGGGGTAGGGAGAGCCGAGGGCTCGGGCGCCTACTGCTCTCGCGGCTCGCCCGATCGCTGCTGGTGTGGGAGCGGCGGATCGCGATCATCGCCACCTTCCACTACATCAAGCGGGGGCAGTTCGTTGAGACGCTGCGTATCGCGCGGCTGTTACGCGACGACGAGCACGATCTCATTCACAAGGCCGTGGGCTGGATGCTCCGCGAGATCGGCAAACGGAACCGGGCGGCGGAGGAGCGATTCCTTCGCGTTCACGCAGCCCGAATGCCGCGGACCATGCTGCGCTACGCCGTCGAGCGATTCCCGCCTCGGCTCCGGCGGCGCTACCTCACCGCGGGGTGAGTGCTAACTTCACGCTCCATGCCATGGATCATCGGAACAGCAGGCGCCGCGGTGTTGGCGATCGTGCTGTGGGACGCCTTCGAAACCATCATCCTGCCCCGGCGGGTGAGCGGCCGTCTGCGCCTGACCAAGTTCTTCTATCGCTCGACCTGGCGGCCGTGGCGGACCTTCGCCCTGCTGCTCACCCGGCGGCGGGACACCTTCCTCGGCTTCTTCGGTCCGCTCTCGCTGCTCCTGCTGTTGACCATGTGGGCGGCCGGCATCGTGTTCGCCTTCGGCATGCTCCAATGGGCCGCGGGCTCGGCGCTCGCCGGGGCAGACCGGAATCCGGGATTCGGGACGGACGTGTACCTGAGCGGTACCACGTTCTTCACCCTCGGGCTGGGCGACGTGGCACCTCGCTCCTCACTGGCCAGGGCCCTGACCGTGGTGGAGGCGGGTACCGGCTTCGCCTTTCTCGCGGTGGTCATCGGCTATTTCCCGGTGATCTACCAGGCGTTCTCCCGCCGCGAAGTGATGATCTCCCTGCTCGACGCCCGCGCCGGATCGCCGCCCACCGCGGGCGAGCTGCTGTGGCGCTATCGCTGGGACCGCGAGGGCGAGGCCCTGGCCGGGCTGCTGGAGGAATGGGAGCGCTGGT
Source organism: Gemmatimonadota bacterium (assembly GCA_016209985.1). GTDB lineage: Bacteria > Gemmatimonadota > Gemmatimonadetes > Gemmatimonadales > GWC2-71-9 > SHZT01. Next base: position 2,728 of record JACQVB010000129.1, read on the forward strand.
CGGCCGACCTGCTGGAAAGCCATCTCTCCTACCCGGCGCTGGCGTACTTTCGCTCGCAGCACTACAACCAGTCCTGGTTGGGCGCCCTCACCACCATGCTCGACACCAGCGCTCTGGTGATCACCGGGATGGAAGGGTGGTGCGCACGACGGGCGGAGCTGACCTTCGCCATGGCGCGACATGCCGTGGTGGATTTGGCACAGGTGTTCCATACTCCTCCGTGTGAGCCGCCCGCGCGACTCAGCGACGAGCAGTTCGCCAGACTGCAGCGGCGGCTGGCCGAGGCTGGCCTGCGCTTGCGCGATGGTCCCGACTCGGCCCCACGGTTGGAGGAGCTGCGAGCCATGTACGAGCCCTACGTCGCCGCGCTCGCCCGCTATCTCGCCGTGGCGCTGCCACCATGGGTGCGGGAAGTCGAACGCCCCGACAACTGGCAGACCAGTGCATGGGAGGGGCCGCGCCAGATTCGGGGCCGCGACCAGGCTGCGGAGAACGAGGAACACTTCTAGCGGAGTCGCGGCGTAAGATGGTGCGGTTGTGGTCCTGGTGAAAGCCGAATCGGGAGGGAACCCGGGCCCGCCGCCATGGGTACGGTCAGAGGTAGCGAGCAGTGCCGATACCATGCGATTCAACCTGAGTGACGATGAAGCCCAGGATGAAGGCCGGGCTGAGAAGATAGACGGCAAGGTGCAAAAAAAAGTGGGGCAGATCGGAAAGGTCTTCGGACGGTAGTGGGCGCTGCCATTCCGAAGACGGGATCGGCGCCTGCCGGGCCCTTTTCGTAACATTGACCATGGTCCAGCGCCCACATCGCAAGGTCCGATTCCTCAAGGTGGAGCTCAAGGTCCAGCCCAAGGGGCGCTGTCGAGCCTTCGTGGATCTTGTCAAGGACACCGGTGACGTGTTTGTGGGCTCCGCCGAAGGCCGCGACTCGACACGACTCGATATCGTGGCCTTCGCGACCGGCGACGCCATCGTGCAAACCGTCGGCGGAACGGAAGAAACCCTGGTGGTCCGCGGCGCCGTGATGCTCCCCACCTTCGGCACCAAGGTCGTCGTCGCAGGGGCGAGCGTGTTCTACGAGAACCAGAAAGCGTTCGTGCAGGGCATCTGCATGGTGAATGACGATCCCCACAGAGCCGCCGCCCTCGCCATCCTCAACGCCACCAATCGCTTCTTCGGCATAGGCTGACCCGCGGCATGGAGGCCCGGCTCGGTGCCTGCGCCTTCTCGATGGCGACGAAGCCCCTCTCGGGGAGGAACCCTGATCCGACTCCTGGTAGCAATGGTCGCATTCGCGCTGACTACGTCGCTTTCCGTCCCGGCGCAAACGGTCGCCCCCTCGACCCTGAACTTCACGCAAGCAGACCTTTTCCTTCGCTTCCTCCGCGCCCAGGCCGGCGGGGCCGTCGCGCCCGCACTTCTCGATTCGGTGCTCGGCAGTCCCGGCACGGCGCTGGTAATCCGCCAGCAGAACATCTCCCGCACCGTGACGCTCGAGGATTACCGCACCATCCTCTTGCATGCGGGAGACTCGACCCCGCCGCCGTTCCCGCCGAGCACCACCGAACGCGCCCGCCGGGGCATCGAGGGCCTGGTACGCGATGTATGGCCGGCGATGCATTGGGGGGTCGCGAACGTGGGCCTTCTGGCGGAACGACTGAGACAGTTGAGACAGATGGACTTCGATTCGGATGCCAGAAAGCGGGCGCTCCAGTTCCTCCCGCCGGGCGCGCAATTCGACGGCAAGCCGTTTGTGGTCATGGGCGGCCGGGCAGGCGGCGCCGCGTTCGATGGCGGCGAGATCTATTTCGACCTCCTGATCACGAGCTATCGCGGCGCCCACGGCGGAGAGCCGTTTCCCTCGGCCCTGGAATTCACCGGCTATTTCGCTCACGAAATGCACCATCTTGGCCTTGCGCCGCTGATCGATCGCACCCGCGCCACGCTCCAGCTCACTCCCGACCAGGCGCGCGCCTTCGACTTCCTGCGGTTCGTCGTTCTCGAGGGAAGCGCGTCGTACTTCGTGGGGCCGAGGGACCTCGATGTGATGCGGCGTTCTCCGACCTACGCATCGTTCCTGAACGACCAGGCGGCCCTGCTGCCGACGGTAGAAAAGATTCTGAATGCCGCGTTGCACGAAAGTGTGGGCGGCGACGCGCTCGACCGCGCGCAGGCCCCTCTGGCCGGGTCGGGATGGCATGCGGCCGGAGCGCTGATGCTGGCCGCGATCGACCAGTCGGGCGGCCTTCCGGCGGTTTTTCCCGTGATGCTGGATCCGCGCCGGCTCTTGATCGCCTATGTCCGCGCGGGTGGGCGGCCCCCGATCAGCTCGTCGCTCGCCGAGGAAGTCGCGAACATGGGAAGCAAATGAGTCGGCGCTACGCCTTCTCGATGTTGACCATCCAGGTGATGCCGAACTTGTCCGTGAGCCAGCCAACCTCACCACCCCAGGGCTGCTCGGCCAACGAAGCCAGGGTTGGCACCGTTATCTTGCGTTCAGTCAGTTTACCTGACAGATCGCCGAGCCGCGGCTTTACTCCGTGGAAGCCCGACGGAGCATGCCGTTGATCGTGCCGGATCGCCTCGCCGCCACCTGCGCCAAATCGGCTCAAAGCTCGGCCTGGCTGGAGGGCCTGCCCGAGGTCATCGCCGATCTGAAGCGGCGGTGGTCGCTCAAGCTGGGTGCGCCGTTCTCGGGCGCCGACGTGAGCTGCGCGTGGGTGGCGCCGGCGGAACGCCCGGGTGGCCACGCCGCCGTGCTGAAGATCGGCATGCCCTACATGGAGGGCGAGCAGGAGATCGCGGGGCTGCGCTTCTGGAACGGAAACCCGACGGTGCAGCTCCTCGAAGCCGATGACGACCTCGGCGCCATGCTCCTCGAGCGTTGCGAGCCGGGATCCTCCCTCCGCACCACGCCGGAGCTCGAGCAGGACGTGGTGATCGCCGGCCTGCTGCGCCGACTCTGGCGCGTGCCACCGGCATCCCCTGGATTCCGCCCCCTCTCCGCCATGACAACTTTCTGGACGAACCAGACGCTCGCCGACGCCGAGCGATGGCCCGACGCGGGGCTGGTCCGCCAGGGTTTGGAGCTATTCGAGGAGCTGCCGCGCAGCGCGCCCAGGGTGGCGCTCCTCGCGACCGACCTGCACGCCGGCAACGTCCTCCAGGCGCGGCGAGAGCCGTGGCTCGTGATCGATCCGAAACCATTTGTGGGAGACACGGCGTACGACGCCACCCAGCACCTCTTCAACTGTGCCGGAAGACTGCGCTCTGACACGGACGGGACCATTCGCCGCTTCGCGGAGCTACTGGACGTGGATCCTCAGCGTGTTCGATTGTGGCTGTTCGCGCGCGCGGCCGCTGAGCCGCGGGACGATTGGCGGGATCATCAGTGGATGTCGCTCGCCCGAACGATTGCTCCTTAGATTGACCGCGAACATAAAGATCCTTCGCTTCGCTCAGGAGCGGCTCGTCCCTCGCGCCGCCCGAGGTTGGTCGAGGCGCTCGGGATGACATTGCTCGCTGTCGCGCAAAGCGAGGAGTATTGTCCCAGTGCCCTTGCGCTGAACAACACCGCAGACAGGAGAAGCGAAATGCCCGACCCAGCCGCCTATCCGTACGAAACCCGCCTCGACATTCTGCACGGTCCACTCGAGGTGGTCGACATCCAGCCCTTGATCGACGCTTGCACGTTCCAGTGGTACAACCAGACCCTGGCCAAGGTGAACGACTCCGTCGTCCGACTCGGCGTGATGCAGGGCGAGTATCACTGGCATGAGCATGAAGCCGACGACGAATTCTTCTACGTGGTCGAAGGCCAGTTCATCATCGACTTGGAGGGCCGTACCGTCACGCTGAACCCGCGGCAGGGATTCGTGGTGCCGCGCGGGGTTCGGCATCGCACCCGCGCGCCGGTGCGCAGCGTGATTCTCATGGTCGAGACGGCGAGCATCGTGCCGACGGGGACGTGAAGGCCAGCCGCGCCTAGGAACCCAGGGTCGGCCTGACCACCTTGCCCGGCAGCTGATCGGTATGCTGCCCGTCCCGCAGCACCCACGTCCCGCCGACCACCACGTGCACCACACCCTCGGCATACTGGTGCGGTTGTTCGAAGGTCGCGCGGTCGCTGATCCGGGCCGGATCGAACGCAACCAGATCGGCCACCACCCCCGGAGCAATCACGCCCCGGTCCTTGAGGCGAAACCGCGCCGCCGGGCGGCCGGTCATCTTGTGGATCGCGGTCTCCAGTGGCAGCAGCTTCTGCTCCCGGCAGTACCGGCCCAGGACGCGCGGGAACGCGCCGTAATTGCGGGGATGCGGTGAGCCGCGCGAGAGCGGGCCCTCGGTGGCCAGCGCGGAGCCGTCGGAGCAGATCGACGAAAGTGGATGGGCAATGAAGCGCGCCACATCGTCGTCACTCATGCCGAACCCGATCATGCCGGCGTTGTTCCGATCGGCGCGAATCAGATGCACCAGCAGCGCATACGGCTCCTGCCGTCTGGTGGTGGCGAGGGCTCCCAGCTTCCCGCCGCGCGCCCAGGCGAGGCTGTCGGCCGCGGTCGAAGTGATCTGCACGGCATCCCAGGAACCGAGCTGGTCGATCTTGTCGCGAACGTACGCCTCGATTGTCGGAGCCTGGGTGGAATCTTCCAGCCGCTGGAGAAAAGCATCGGCTCCCCCGGCACGGGCCCACGCGGGAAACAGATTGCTTAAGCCCGTGCTGTACGCGACGTAGGGATAGACGTCGAAATCCACGTCCTGCCCCGCCGCCTTCGCGGACTCCAGCATCGCGAGCACCGGTTTCGCCTTCCACCAGTTGCGCTGGCCCTGGGCCTTGATGTGCGAGACATGCGCCGGAATGCCCGCACGGCGCCCCACCGCGAAGCACTCTTCCACCGCGGCAGTGAGAAAGTCGTCCTCGTTCCGCAAGTGGCTGGCGTACAGGAGACCGGTGCCGCGCAGCGGCGCCGCCACCGCCGCCAGCTCGGCCAGATCGCCGAACGCTCCGGGCACGTATTCGAGCCCGCTGGAGAGTCCGCAAATTCCGTAGCGCACGCCTTCCGCCACCAGCCTCGCCATCTCCTCCCGCTCGGCGGCCGTCGAGGGGCGGTTCTCGTTTCCCACCACGTACGCGCGCAGCGTTCCGTGCCCGATCATGGTCGCGAGATTGAGCGCCGACCCCTGGGTCTCCAGTCGGCGGAAAAACCCGGGAAGATCGCGGAAATCGATCTCCACCCCGTAGCGCGACCGGTAGGTCTCGCGCGTCTCCTGAAACGCGCCCTCCCGCCACGGCCCGATCGAGCTTCCATCCTGCCCGACGATTTCGGTGGTGACGCCCTGGCGGATCTTGCCGTCGGCTCGCGGGTTGACCAGCAGCACGAGATCGGTATGGGAGTGGCAATCGATGAATCCTGGCGCCAGGGCGAGGCCGGCGAGGTCCACCGATTCCGCGCCTGAGGCCGGGGCGAGTCGCGGGCCAACCGCCGTGATCCGGTCACCGCTGATGGCCACGTCGCCGGTAAAGGGAGGTCCGCCGGTTCCGTCGTAGATCACGGCGCGGCGTAACAGGAGGTTGGCAACCCCCTTCACTCCGGCCCAATGCGTGCTCGAGCCCCACGCGGGGAACCGCCCGGTGGCCCAGGCGGCGGCCAGTGCGGAAACGAACGTTCGCCGATTGATGCTGAATGGTGACAAACGCGCCCCCAGCCCGAGAGAACAGCGTACCCGCCGAGGCTAATACGACGCGGGCGAGGGATCGTCAAGCGGCGGGAGCCAGGTCCTCCATACGACGGGGAGATAGATACGATCCCGCATTCCCTAAACCGGGACTGCACCGCAGAATTCCGATAACCGTAACGACGCGTCACCGGAGCTTCCCTTCGCGCACGCGAGGTCCCATGCGACGTTTCCTCCCGCTGATCGCAACGCTGCTCGCCGCCTCCCCGCTCACCGCGCACTCCCAGGATCTCTGGCCTACGAAGCAATGGACGGTGGCGAGCCCCCGCGCGGTCGGTTTCGATTCCACCATCCTCGCGGGTCTCGACGCCGAGATTGCCTCCGGCAAATACGGATACGTTGATGGCATGCTGGTGATTCGCCACGGGAAGGTGGCATACGAGCGTTCCTACAAACACGACTACGACAGCATCTACGGCGCCGATGCCCGCACGCCGAGCCCGTTGAACGCGCATGACCCCAGCGGTCCTTTCAATTATTTCAACCCCTGGTGGCACCCGTTTTACCGGCGCGGTGAGCTCCATTCGCTTCAGTCGGTCACGAAAACCATCGTTTCGGTAATCATCGGCGTCGCCACCACCCGAGGCGATTTCCCGTCCCTCGATACCCCGATTCTGACGTTCTTCGATACCGCGCACGTGGCGAACATCGACCCGCGCAAACGCCACGTGACCATTCGTCATTTGCTCACCATGACCGCAGGGCTCGACTGGAATGAGAACCTGCCGTACAGCGACCCGAATAACGCCGCGAGCCAGATGGAAGCGAGCGCCGACTGGATCAAGTTCACCATCGACCGGCCGATGGCCGAGGAGCCCGGCACTTCGTTCAACTACAGCAGCGGAGTCAGCGAGCTGCTCTCGCACATCTTCCGGGTCGCTACCGGGCGGGACATCGAGGAGTATGCGGCCAGGAATCTATTTACACCGCTGGGGATTCAGGATTGGTTCTGGAAGCGTTCACCGACCGGCCTCGCCGATACCGAAGGCGGACTGTATCTCAAACCCCGCGATCTCGCCAAGATCTGGTATTTGTATCTCAAGAATGGATCGTGGGAGGGAAAACAGATCGTGCAACCGGAATGGGTCCGGGCCTCGGTCACGCCCGCGGTTACCGTTTCAAACCGGGGTCCAAACGTCAAATACGGTCTCAAGTGGTGGCTGGTGCCCTATGGTGACGGCTCGCATCTCGCGTGGGCGGGCTCGGGATTCGGCGGGCAACTGCCCATCGCGGTTCCCGAGCAGGACCTGGTGATGGTCTTTACCGCGTGGAACATCGTCGGCGGCAGGCCGGCCCTCAACCGGCAAATGGCGTTGGAGCGCGTGCTCGCTGCCGTAGTCTCCAAGTAAGGAGCGATCTGGCCATGCTATCCTCTTCCGTTGCCGCCATTCTCGCCCGCGACCTCCGCACCCTCCGCCGTGAGGTCGAGGCCTATCCCGACGAAGAGCAGATTTGGCAGACCGCGCCTGGCATCACCAACCCGGCCGGAAACCTGGTGCTGCACCTGACGGGCAACGTCCAGCACTACGTCGGCAAGCACCTCGGCGCGAGCGGCTACGTGCGGGACCGCCCGGCGGAATTCGCGCGACGCAAGGTGCCCCGGGCGGAGTTGTTCACCGAGATTGCAAAAGCGGAGGCGGCCCTCGCCGCCCTGTCACGACTCGAGGAGAAAGCGCTGCAAAAGGACTTCCCCGAGATCGTAGGCGACAGCCACGTGCAGACGGGCGACTTTCTCGTTCACCTCGCCTGCCACTTCACCTACCACCTCGGCCAGATCGATTATCACCGCCGGTTGGTGACTGGAAGGAACGAGCCCGTTATCGCCTTACGACCCTCGGAACTGAGCAGCGCCCGTCCGGTAACCACCACCACGCGTCGTTAAGGGAGATGTGGTCGCCCTGCAGTTGCTTCCGTTCTGGTATATCGTCGCGTTCAGGGAAGGCCGCGGCGCAAAAGCCCCGGGAACCTCGGAATTCGAGGGGGAACGCTGTTTACTGAATCCGCCGACCTTTACGACCTCATCTCCAGCTTCGAGGATTATGGAGCGGAGTCGGTGCAAATCGCCGAGTTGCTTCGGGCCGAGCGGCCCGAGGCAGGGCTTGAGCGCCAACGGAGCACTGGCCAGCTTCCAGCATGAGGGTCATCCTCTTCGGAGCCACCGGCATGGTCGGCGCCGGCGTGCTCACCGAAGGTCTCGAGGATCCGCGCGTCCGCGCCATTCTGGTGGTGGGCCGCCATCCGTGCGGCGTCACGCATCGGAAGCTCCGCGAGCTTCTTCGCGCCGACTTCTTCGATTATCGCGACGCGCGAGGCGACCTCGCCGGCTACGATGCCTGCTTCTTCTGCCTCGGCGTCAGCTCGGCCGGGATGAGCGAGCCGGACTACCATCGTTTGACCTACGAGCTCACCCTCGCGGCTGCCGAAACGTTGGCGAGCGTGAGTCCGAATCTCACCTTCTGCTACGTGTCCGGTGAAGGCACCGATCACACCGAGCAGGGCCGGCTCATGTGGGCCCGCGTCAAGGGAAAAACCGAGAATCACCTGCTCGGGCTGCCGTTCAAGGCGTTCATGTTCCGGCCGGGCTACATCCAGCCGCTCAAAGGAGTCCGCTCGAAGACCCGGCTCTACCAGATCTTCTACGACATCTTCCGGCCGCTCTATCCGCTTCTCAAACGCCTGTTGCCGTCCCATGTGACGACTACGGAGAACGTCGGGCGGGCGATGATCGAAGTGGCAGCCCGGGGCTACCCGCGCCCAATCCTCGAGAATCGCGACATCAACCTTCTGGCCGGGGCCGCCTGACCGAATGCCCGGGCATGCGCCATGCAAATCGGTCGAGTGAAGCTGTGGTTGGCCCCGTTCCTCCTTTCAGCGTCGGTCGGGAGTGCTCAGACTCCCAGGGCTCAGGCCGCGCAGGTCGACGACCGCACCCTCGCCGCCGTAGCGGGCATCTGGAAAGTCACTGCCATGGTGGGACCCACCGACAGTGTGGTGGCCACCTACCAGCTCATCGCCAGGGGCAACCGCGACGGCTGGACCGTCATGCTGCCCAACCGCCCTCCCCTGCCGGTCCGCATCGTGGCGGCCGGAGGCGACAGCATCGTTACCGTGCTGGGACCATTTGCGAGCATTCTCCGCGCGGGCCAGATGGTGACCACGCGCACGACCTGGCACTACCACGGCGGCACGATGACCGGTACTATCGAAGCCGTCTTCTCCGCCGGCGACACGCTGCGCGAGAAGGCCACGGCGATTCGCCAGCGCCCATGAACGTCCGCCTGGCTTTCCGAACTCTGCGCCGCACTCCCGGGTTCACCATCACGTCCATCCTCACACTCGGATTGGGCATCGGTCTCTCGGCCGCGGTGTTTACCGTGGCCGACGCGCTGCTCCTGCGCCGGCTTCCCGTCGGGGACCAGGAACGCCTGGTTGCGCTCTGGGGACAAACCGAAAATCCCCGCTTCGACAACTATCCCCTGGATCGTGACGGCGAGCGCGATTTCGCACGACAAACGCGAACGCTGGAGCGCGTCGCCTACTTCGCCTACGAGGGGGCGTGGCCCACGCCGTTCCACGACGGCGACCGCGTCACTCGTCTACGCCGGAGCCTCGTCTCGGGAAACTTTTTCGACGTTCTCGGCTCACGGCCCGTGCTCGGCCGGTCGCTTCACGCCGAGGACGACGTCATTGGCGCGGCGCCGGTGGTGGTCCTGAGTCACGGCGCCTGGGAGCGCTTTTTCGGCAAGGATTCCGGTGTGGTAGGCCGGCGGCTCCTCATGCATTCCACCGGCAAGACGTACACCATCGTCGGCGTCATGCCGCCGGGACTGGAGTATCCGCGGGGCACCGAAATCTGGGCGGCGCTGGTTCCCGCCCGGCCCCAGCCCCTCGACGTGGACTTGGTCGGCCGGCTCCGCCGCGCGGGATGAACTCACGGCCTGGTTCGCGCGCACCAGAGTGTCATCCTCACAGCCCATCGTGCACGGCTTCGTGAGTCGGCTTCTACCACTCGTGGTCGGCGAGGCCGGGCCGGCGCTGATCGCAATCACCGTGGCTGCGGGACTCCTTCTTCTCATCACGTGCGTCAACGTCGCCAATCTGCTCTTCGTGCGTGCCATCGGGCGGATGCGAGAGATCGCGGTGCGATCCTCTCTCGGTGCAGCTCGCTGGCAGGTGATCGTCCAGCTCCTGGTCGAGAATGCGGTCCTGGCAGTGGGCGGCGGTGCGTTGAGGTCTCACGGTCGCGGTCGCGGCAGTGCGGCTGTTCGTCGCCTTCGCTCCCGCGGGAACGCCGCGCCTGGAGGAGATTCACGTGAACGCAGCAGCACTGGTCGGCGCCTTGGCAATTACGGGCATCGCCATGCTGATCTTCGGCATCGCACCGGCTATCAACACGTCGCGCGTGAACCTGGAACAGGTACTCCGGTCGGACGTTCGCCACGGCGCGAGTCGCGCCTCGCGGCTCGCGACGGAAGGACTGGTCGCCGGACAGATGGCGCTGGCGGTGCTGGTGCTGTCCGCTGCTGGAGTGATCACGCGAAGCCTCCTCAAACTCGAACGAGCTGACCTGTCGTTCGAACCCTCGCAGCTCACGATCGCCGAGCTCTCAATCCCCGACGATCGGTTCGACAGCCGCGAGAAACAGATAGCGCTGCTCGATCGCTTGATCGAGGGAGTGCGGGCAATCCCCGGTGTGCGGCACGCCTCGCCGGTCGTTGCGGTCCCCTTCGCCGGCTCCGGCGGATGGGACGGCCGTCCCTCACCGGTGGGCCAGCCTCCCAGCGAGGCGGCCGACAATCCCATGCTGAACATGGACGTCGTGAGCCCAGACTACTTCGCGACGTTCGGGATCCCGCTGCTCCGCGGGCGAGCTTTTACCCCTGCCGACCGTGAGGGCGCACCAGAAGTCGTAGTGCTCAGCGAGTCCGCCGCGCGACACTACTGGCCTGCGGAGGACGCCATCGGCAAACGCCTGACGATGGGACCGGAATCGTCAGACACGGCCACCGTCATCGGGATCGTGCCTGACACGCGCTATCGGGATCTGCGCGACGCCCGGGCCAGCATCTACTTGCCGCTGCACCAGTCCATTTTCCCGTTCGCGCCGACCACGCTCGCCATACGCACGAGCGTCCCGCTGGTCGAGCTGGTGCCGGCGCTGCGCCGTGTGATAGCCGAACCCGACCCCGCGGCCGCGCTCGCCGGGGCCGCAC
>JACQVB010000130.1 GCA_016209985.1 Gemmatimonadota bacterium
GTGTTGGCCCGGGCCTTGACCGCGCGATTGAACTTGAGAAACGTGGTCGGCGTCGTGAACCCGGCAAACCCCGGGGACAAAGAGAACGGGAAACTGGCGCCCCCCGCCTGCAAGTGGGTCTTGGCCTCGTCCAGGAGTTGATTGATCCGAGCGTAGACCTGCGTCTTCGTTGCGACCGGGGCGAGCGTACTCCCGGGCGCATGGTCCACGTCCACCGGCAGGCCGGAGGCATCGAATACCTCGGCCAACATCAGGAAGTCCCAGGCCTGGATGGTCTTGAGGAACCCCCGAACCGCCTCCTTCTCGGCGGCAGTCATGTCGGTTACGACTTCCACCGCGTCCAACGCCACGTTGGCCAGTCGGATGTTCTGATACCACTGGTTGTACAGGAAGACCACGTAGTAGCGACCCGGCTCCAAGAGGACGAGAGGCCCCTGAATGGCCTCCTGGTTGGTGGGATCCAGGTCCCACCCCTCGCGGCCCACCTGGCCCGCGAACTTGATCCGCCATCCGTTGTCCCGGGTGCCGTAGAGAACCCCCTGGGCCGCGGTCAGGACGGCGGTCCGAGTGGGAGCGGTTTCCAGCTCTCCCACGCTTCCGCCGTTGTAGTTGGGGACTTCGAGTGTCTTGCAACCGGTCAGCGCCACCAGGACAGTCACGGCGGCGGCGAAAATCACCGATGGTTTGGTCGTCATGGACGGCTCCCTCAGTGGGTACGTCATGGTCAGAAGCCCAATTCGAGAGCGAACCAGAAGCTGCGGCTCGGCGGATAGGCCCACAGGTCCCAGGGAACACCCGAGCCCAACGTGCCGGGCACCTGGTTCACTTCGGGATCGCCGGTCGGGTACGGCGTGAAGGTGAGCAGGTCACGGCCGCTGACACTCAGCCGGAGGTAGCGGGCGCCGCTCCACACTCGCTGTACCATCGAGCGGGGCAGGTCCAACGCCACCCGGGACTCACGCAGCTTCAGGAAGCTGATGTCCTGCAGATAGACCAGCGAGGACTTGGTGTACTCCGCCAAGCGTTTTTCGGCCAGCAGGCGCCCGTCGGGCTGCTTGACGCCCGAGTCCTCGCAATTCAAGGCCAGGTCACAGAGCCACTGGGTGGCGTTCCAGATTCGTCCCCCCTTCGACCAGTCCCACAACATGTAGAAGTGCAGGCTCTTGTAGCCCAGGTCATTGGACAGCGAGACCTTGAAGTCCGGCTGGGCGTCGGCTATCGCCTGCACTACGCGCGTGCCGTTGGGCAGCGAGTCGTTGCCCACGATCTGCGTGGCCGACTTACCGGCCTCGATCTGGTACGCCCCGAACTGCGTTCCACCGATCCGGAACGTGGGAACCGGCAGCTCCATGATCTTGCTCTTGGTAGTGAAAAAGGTGGCCCGCGCCGACCACTGAAAGGCCCCCGACCGCACCAGGTTCGCGTTGAGCGCAGCTTCCAGCCCGCGGGTGCGCAAGACGCCGCCGTTGAAGATCTGGGTCGTGTAGCCCTCGGATGGCACCAGTCCGCGGCGCAGCAGTAGGTCGGTGATCCGCTTCTCGTAGACGGTGAACTCCAGCCCGATCAGGCTGCCGAAGAGCGTCGCGTCCACGCCGGCCTCGATCTCCCGTTGCCGCTCCGGCCTCAGGTCCGGCGCGCCGGTTGAGCCCACCAGCTGGAACGCCGGGATGCCCACGACGTTGCGACCGGTGAGCGCCGTGAACTTCTGGGCCCAGAGGGGCTGGTTGCCCGACTGGCCATAGGCGGCCCGCAGCTTCAACTCGTCGATCAGGCCGGCGGCGAGGGAGGGGAAGCGGAAAGACGCCGAAGCTTTGGGATAAAAGAACAACTTGGTCGGATCGCCGTTGTTGCTGCTCTGGTCCGCACGGCCACCGGCCGTGACCAGGAGGCGCTCCGCCAGCGTGAGAAACTCCACCTGTCCGAAGAGGCCGAGGTCCCGCACGTACTGCTTCTGGTTGTCTACACTGATGTTGGTGGCGCTACTAGGGATCTCGAGGCCCCCGACCAGATTGCGGGCCAGGGTACGGTCGATCACCAATTCGCGCGTCTCGTACTGCACGCCGAGCGACGTGGTCGCCGACGTGCCGGTACCCGGCTTGTAGGTGTGGACCAGGTTGCCGTTGAGATTCAGGTTGAGGTTCTGGGTATAGGTCAGCACCGACGTGCCCAGGAACCCGTCTACCGGCTCGTACTGCAAGCCGGGTGGCGAAAAGACGACGTTCCGCTGGGTGAAGAAGTCACCCCCACCGTTGCCGATCAGGCGCAAGGTGTGTTGTGCTGCCGTGATCGCGTCGACGGTCAACCTGCCGGTAGGAATGACGCGCCATACGACTTCCCGGTTGTCGAACAGTTCGGCCGTCTGTAGCGGGTTACTGCTGGCGTACTGGTTGACCGGGTAGACCCCGTCCTTGCACCTCACCTTGCGGGACCCGTCCGGGCATACCGCGCGGAGATCGAAAAACGTGGGTGTGGTAAACAGTGCGCCGTAGTAACTCGTGGCGGCGTTGTCGTTGTTGGTGAGGCCACGATCCGAGGTGGTGTGCAGCACGTCGGACCCGAGCGTCAGGGTGATGCGGTCGGCGATGGTCTGATCGAGGTTGAGCCGGAGCGACTGCTTGTCAAAGAACGTGCGTCCGAGGATTCCCCCATCGTGCTTGACCAGCCCCGACGCAAAGTAGCGGGTGTTCTCGGTTCCTCCGTTCACGCTGAGGGCGGTCTCGTAGCTGAGCGGCTTGCGGCCGGCGAGCTCTTCATCGTGGTCGAACGCCGTGCCGCCCGCGGCGGCGAAATCCGCGGCCGCAGCGGCGCCGAACGCGTTGACGGCATCGGTGGCGTCGGTGAACACTCGCGCCCCCGGCTTCTTGGACATCATCGAGGTGCCGAGCCGCTGGGTGAGCGTGAACTGTGGGGCCCCCACCCGGCCACGCTTCGTGGTGATCATGATCACGCCGTTGGAGGCTTTGGAACCGTAGATGGCGGACGCCGCAGCCCCCTTGAGGACTTCCACGCTCTCGATGTCGTTGGGATTGAGATCGGAGATCCGGTTGACCGGGTTCTGCTGCCCGGCCGCGATCGCTAGCTGATTCCCGGACGCGTTGGTGACGGGATTGGTCCCGGGCGGGATGGCTACGTCGCTCACGATGACGCCGTCCACGACGTAGAGGGGCGAGAACGCGCCGAAGATGGAGGTCACGCCCCGTAGCTTCACCAGCACGCCGCCGCCCGGCGCGCCCGAGTTGGCGGAGATCTGGGCACCCGCCAGTTTCCCGGCCAGCGTCTGTTCCACGCTGGCGGCGGGTGCCTTGGTGACCTGGTCCGCAGTCACCGTCCCGACCGCATTGGCAAGATTCTTTCGTTCGATTCCGGTAGCCTGTCCGGTAACCACTATGGCTTCGAGCTGGAAGTAGTCTCGGCTCAGGGCTACCTGGACCGAGTTCTCGCTCGCCGGAACCGGAACGTCCTTGCGCTTGAAGCCGATGCTTCGAACGAGAAGCACCACGTCCCGCCCCGGCACCGCCAGGGTGAACGTGCCGTCATCCTTGATCGTCGTCGCGATCGTGCTTCCCTGGACCGACACCTGACCCGAGGTCACTACCTCGGCGGTCAGCGAATCGGTGACCCGCCCGGTCACGATCCGAGTTTGTGCATCGGCGGCACTGCTTGCGGCGAGGAGCAGCGCTAAAGCCCCGAACCCTGGCCAGTGTCTCATAAGCACGACCCTCCTGACGGAGACATCCAAAGACTGGAGAGGTGAACTACCGGTTTCGGATAATTGACCTAACCAGTTTGTGACCCCGCCGAGATCCTGTCAATAGCGAGCGGAAGGGTCGATTTTGCTAGTCTGCGCAGCTAGGAAGCCAACGTCGGGGCCGCGTTCCTATGATGAGCGGAGGACGGACCGTTGGGCATGGGGCAGCAGGAAGTCAGGTGGCTTTCGCAGGCGGGCGCGACCGCTCTCCTCTTCCCAAATCCGCTCCAGGAAGGAGAGGTGCTCGTCCATCGCCGCATCGATGGCCTCAGGATCACCGCTCACGATCCCCGCGAGCGTCCGCTCGTGGATGGCGATGGCCCAACGCGTCTCCTCAGGACCCCCGCGGAGGCCCATATCCCACGCTAGTTCAAGTTGGTGGAGGAGGAACCGCATCATGGCCACGATCGTGCTGTTGTGAGTCGCCCGCGCGATCCATATGTGGAACCGGAGATCCAGCTGCAGGCACCGCTCTCGATCGTTCGCGTGCTGTCGTTGCAGCGCGATGGTCCTGCGCATGGCCTCGAAGTCCGCTTCCGTTCCGTACAATCCCGCCAGTTGAGCGACGCGGGGCTCGAATGCCCGGCGAGCTTCGAGCACTCCGGAAACCTCGCTTATTCGAAGCTTCGAGCGCTCTTCCAACAGATTGGAGGGCACGAGCTCGGACCGGACGAAGGCCCCCCCGCCCGGCGCTGGCTTTACTTCGAGGACTCCGGCATCAGACAGCAGCTTTATCGCTTCGCGCAGCGTCGGGCGACTGATGGCCATTTGGGCTGCCAGGATGCGTTCCGAAGGCAGTCGATCGCCGGCGCGCAGGTCTCCTGCCCGAATCGCGTCCGCTATCTGCCGCAGTGCTTCTTCAAATGTCGAGCGCGTCCTGACGGGCGTGAACATCAGTACCCCTGGGAGGTCGAGTTCGTTTATGACGATGGACCGAACGGCCGCTCGGTGTGCGGCAAGAGGAAGGGCGAGCACTTCCTCAGGCTTGCGCGGCCCCTCGCTTCTCCGAAGATCTGCTCGACGCAGCTCAGAGTCGAGTTGCCGGATGGCAAATATTAAGCGGTAAGGGCTGTTCGTGGTACTGTAACTTACCGTTCCTGGTATTCCCAACAACAAATCTATGCCGTCGACAGTGCAAAACGTTACGCAATTCCGTTCAGCGAAGCTGCCCAAGTTCTGATGATCGATGTTCGGCGCGCGCTCGGCGGCCGTCGGCAGCAAGCGGCGTCTGAAGAGTCATTTGACGACGGACAGTCTGGGACGCTCTCTGAAGAAGACCGGTGCAGGGTGAATCAACGGCTATTTCAAATGCTCGTTGAACCAGGTTACCATGCGGCGCGCCACCTCGCGCCGGTGGGCGGGCTGGGCGATCTCATGTCCCTCGCCGGGGAAGACGACCAGCTGCGTGGGGATGCCCAGAATTTTGAGGGCGTGCCAATACTCGTAGGACTGCGGCGGTGGGGTCTCGATGTCGTGTTCCCCGACCAGCATGAGGGTCGGGGCAGTCACGTTCTTGATGAAGTTGATGGGTGAGCTCTGGGCGTACACTGCGGGGTCATCGTACACCGAGGCACCGAAGAATGGCAGCATCCACTGGTCGATCCCGTTCTCGCCGTAATAGCTTTGCCAATTGGCGAGTCCACCCATCGACACCCCGGCGCGGAACCGTTTGGTCTGCGTCAAGGCCCACATGGTCATGAAGCCGCCGTAGCTCCAGCCGGTGATGCCGATGCGACTGGTGTCGATCGGGTTGGTCTTCACGACTTCATCCACGCCGGCGAGCACGTCCCGAAAATCTCCGCCGCCGAAGTCCTTCACATTGGCGCGAGTGAATTCCTCACCCTGGCCGAAGCTGCCCCGCGGGTTGGGATACAACACGAAGTATCCCTCGCTCGCCAGGATGGTCGTGTTGAAGAACGTCGCCGGCCAGGCTGGGGTGGTCGCCCAGGCGGGACCGCCGTGGACCACCACCACCAAAGGGTAGCGTCGCGTCGGCTCGTATCCACGAGGAAAGAGCAGCCAGCCTTGCGAAGTGAGCCGATCGACGTTCCAGTGGATGCTCTTGGCCTCTCCCCACGCGGGAACCCTGCCCCGATTGGCGCTGGTGACTTGTTTCCATTGGCCAATCGGCCCGGTCCAGACCTCCGGTGGATTCTGAAATGAGTGACGGATCATGGCAGTCGTCTTGCCATCGGGCACCACCGACACGCTGAATCCGAAGCCCCCGCTTTCCGAAATCACCGTCTCGGCGCCGGTCCAGACCGTCGATACCGGGCCACCGGTCGCATCGACTGTGGCGATTCCGGACATCCCATCGACGTACTCGGTGAAGAGGATCTGTTTGGTCGATGGTATCCAGGTGAGCCAGCTGGCTGACGCCTTCATGCCCGGGGTTAGGTTTCTCGGTGTCCCACCCGAGTCCGCGACCAGAAAGACATCGCCGCCGGTCAACGGCTCATCGCTCATGAGCCCTCCGATAAACGCGATGCTCCTCCCGTCCGGCGACCACTTCGGGATCGCGATTTGCATGTTGGGTTTCAAGATGGATTGGGTTTCCCCAGTTGCATTCGCGATGGTGTACAGTTCCGCGATGTACCAGTTGTTGTCGCCCGAGCCGTGAGCGGCGGTAGCGACGAACCGGGTCCCGTCCGGCGACCAGTCATACTCATAGACGTACAGATCGGCAGGCGAGAGCTGACGCACGTTCCCGGTCGCCACGTCCACCAGCGCCAGCCGCTGCTCGTGGATCTCTTCTTCGATCACGCCCACGCCCGCCGCCTTGGCGGCCAGCGGACCGGCTGCGCCGGCGGCATTTTCGGTAAACAACAGTGCGATGGTCTTTCCATCAGGCGACCAGCGAGGCCGGGCGAGAAACCCTTTGAGGCTGGTGAGTCTCCGGGGGGCCTCACCGGCTGCGGGGCTCGCGACATAGAGCTGGAGCTGCCCCGGCCGCGTGGCATCCGAGAGAAATGCCAGCCGGCTGTTGTCGGGCGACCAATCGATGTCGTGCTCCGTACGGGCCGCCGCAGTCGCCAGCGCCGTTACCCGTCGGGGAGCGACCTTCGGCCTTCGCAGGTCAGCCAGGTAAATACTGGTGCCCAGCGACGGGGCGGTCGGGGTCTCCGGCAGGGCTTGGACCCACGCGATCCGGCCGCCATCCGGGGTGAGCGCCACTTGCTGGAAGCGCCGCGTCGCCGCGAGCTCATCGATTTCCCGATCGATCGAGGACCGCGACGCCGTGGGGCGTTGCGCCAGGGACTGACTGGCGGGTGTCGCCAGCAGCGCCATGCAGAGAAAACGCGCAACACCGGGGCAGGTCATCTCACCGCCCGGCACCGCGGGACGCCGGCTCGTACGGGCGAGCGACACTATCGAATGCTCACCTTACTCGGCTTGGGTGCCCCCTCCGGCCCGTTATCCCAGTCCTGTACACTGGAAATGTTCGGCATGCCCCACTGGTGCCCGTTCCAGCCGTCGAAGCCGTCCATGTGGAACGACCAGAAGCCGGTACGGAAATCGCTCGCGACGATCATCCCGTCGGCGTTCCGCACGTCCACGCCCCACACCCCGTTGAAGATGCTGTTGCCCACTTGCGGTGGAAACGTCGCGAGATCTTCGCCGTGCAGGATGGAGCCACTGTGGGTGTCGTAGTAGCCCACCGTGTAGGGATTGGTGGGGTCCATCATGTTGACGATCGCCAACCCGTCTTCGAACGCCCCGATGAAGACATAAGGCCAGCGAATCTCGTGATTGTGCGAAGCGAGCTTCCAGTTGCCCGACCAGGCGCCGATGGGACGGCTGATCACCTTGACCGTGCCATCCAGTCCCGGCTTCAAGTCCCAGAAACGGACCGGGCTGTACTGGTACTCGGTCTGGCTCACGGCATAGCGCCCGTCCGGCGTCGCCTGGAACGTGTGCGCCACCTCCACACCGGCGGCGCCTCCGATCGTGGTGATCAGCTTCGGCTCCTCCGGCCGGGTCATGTCGTACACGTTGTAACCGCGGATCGAGGCGCCGTAGAACTTGTCCTGGTGAGTTGCCGGATCGTATGCCACGTAGAAGTCGTGGTAGCCGAGCTTGACGAGACCATAAATGGTCTGGGTCGGCTCCGAGCCGGGGACTCTGCCGACCAGCCCCTGCTGGCCCGCCAGGACCTGTCCCATATCGAACACGGCGGAGTAGGGCCCGTTCGGGGCGGTAAAGAGAAGCACCCGGCCATCGGAGTGCTTGTACGGAAAAATGGTGTGGAATCCGACCGGCACTTCGGGAAATCGGATACGCGCCACTTCCTTGACCTTTGACGTGTCGGGAAGACCGGTGACGTCGAACACAATGGCACCGAGATCCGGGTCCGGCCCACCCACACGAAACTGCAGCGATTCCACGTAGTAGTAGCGACCGCGGTACTTGAAATAGTGGCCGTCGGAGCCGCCGGTGCCGAGGTGCAGCTCCGGATTCTCGATTCTCCAGCTGTAGATCCGCCGGGCCGCCTTGGGGTCCTTGACGCTGATCACGTCGAAGCCCGGTTCCGTGTAGATCCGGGAGACGTACACGTACGGCCGGGAGAGCTCCTGCTCGATCTCGATGTCGCCCGTCAGGAACTGGCCGCCGAGCGGGATGTGCGAGAGGAGTTGGATGTTCCGGCTACCTTCTTCTCCCGGCGCGCGCTGTGCCAACGCGGGCACCGGGATCACTGCAAGCAGGCACGCGAGCAGGTTTCTCAGGTTTCTCATGAGCGACTCACTTTCGTTGGTTTGGGAGCACCTTCCGGTCCGTTATCCCAATCCTGAGCGCTGGAAATGTTCGGCAGGCCCCACTGGTGGCCGTTCCAGCCGTCAAAGCCTTCCATTTTGAAGGCCCAAAAGCCGGTCTTGAAATCGCTGATGACGATCAAGCCATCGGCGTTCCGCACCTGCACGCCCCAGGCGCCGCTGAAGATCGTGTTGCCCGGTCCGATCGGGCTGGTATTCAGGCCTTGCAAATCCGGACCGTCCTGCGTGTCCCAGAAACCCACGGTATAGGGGTTGGTGGGATCCATCATGTTCAGCACCTGCAGGCCGTCGTCAAAGGACGCGACGAACACGTAGGGCCAGCGGATCTGGTGGTTATGGGATGCCGTCCGCCAACCGCCGGGAGCGGCGGTCCAGGCGCCGATCGGCCGCGAAATAGTCTTCACCGTGCCGTCTAGCCCGGGCTTGAGATCGAAGATCCGCAGCGGGGCATACTGGTACTCCATCTGCGCGACACCATAGCGGCCATCCGGCGTCACCTGAAACGCGTGCGCCACCGCCAGACCGGCGATGCCGGTGAGTGAGGTGAGGAGCTTCGGTTCTTCCGGCCGGGTGACGTCGTAGACGAAGTAGCCGTCCCCCAAGCCGGCCCCGTAGAACACGTCGCGATGATTCGCTGGATCGTAGGCCACATACATGTCGTGATAGCCATCGGCCCGGGACTTGCCGGCGGCCGCGATGCTGGGCACCCGCCCGATCAGCGCCTGCGCGGCGTCCCCGCCGAGGAACTTCTGCATGTCGTAGACGTTGGCGTGCGGCCCCGTGGTCGTGGTGAACAACAGCACCCGCCCATCCGCGTGCTTGTAGGCGAACAGGTTGTGGAAACCACCCGGCGTGTCCGGGGCCCGCATCCGGCCTACCTCCTTCACCTTGGTGGTGTCGGGCAAGCCGGTCACGTCGAACACGATCGCTCCCAGGTCGGCGTCGGGCCCCCCGGGGCCATACTGGAACGACTGGGCGTAGTAATAGCGGTCGTTCAGCTTCAAATAGCGCCCGTCGAAACCCCCGGAGAGCCCCCTGCGCAATTCCGGATTGTCGATTTCCCACCGATAGATGATGCGCGCCTGCCGGGGGTCCTTCACGCTGATGATGTCGAAGCCCCCGTGAGAAATGAGGTGCGAGACATAGACATAGGGTCGCGAGAGCTCCTGCTCGATCTCGATGTCGAGGATCTCCTGGTACCCGGTGCTGTTGGGGCCGCGGGCCACCGGGATGTGGGACAGCACCTGCACATTGCGGCTGTTTTGTTCCCCGGGGGCGCGCTGGGCCTCGAGGGAGAGCGGCGCGGCAACCAGTGCCCCAGCCATGACCAGCACAGGAGCAGTGAGTCGGCAACACGAGCGATCGGCACGCATCTGCGGCCTCCTAGGCGGGAAGAGGTCCCTGGGGATGCTTCTCGACATGATCATCTGAGCGAGGTTCGGTCCGGCTTGGGCGCGCCGTCCGGCCCGTGGTCCCAATCCTGGGCGCTGGAATTGTTGGGCATGCCCCGATCGTGACCATTCCACCGGTCGAACCCGTCCATATGGAACACCCAGAAACCAGTCGTGTGGTCACTCACGACGATGAGGCCATCAGCGTTGCGGACGTCTACTCCAAACGCCCCATTGAAGACCCGCCCGAGAACATGGGTGGCGGCCACCATGCCCTGCTGATTCGGCCCGTCATAGGTGTCGTAACAGGCCACGGTATACGGATTCGTGGGGTCCATGAGGTTCACAACGTGCACGCCATCTTCGTAGGCGGCGACGAAGACGTAAGGCCAACGGACCTCGGTATTGTGCGGCAGACCCTGCCAGCGAGCGGTCCACGCGCCGACGGGACGGGAGAGCGTTTTCACCTGTCCCTCGAGCGCGGGCTTGAGGTCAAAAATCCTGAGCGGGGCGTATTGGTATTCGGTTTCGGTAACCGCGTATCGGCCGTCGGGCGAGGGAGTGATAGTATGTCCGAAAGGTACCGCCGCAACGCCGGTCACCGAAGCCAGTAACTTCGGCTCTTCGACTTGGGTAACGTCGAACACATAATACCCGCTGGCCCCTGCTCCGTACATGCGGTCCTGATGGCTGGCCGGGTCATAACCGACATAAAAGTCGTGAAAGCCCGGCACTGCTCGAGGAAGCCGGCGACAGCGGGTGCCGTGAGTGACGGCCGATCCGAGTCAACTGGAGAGTGTTCGATGACCCCAGAAAAGGCTCGAGCGCCTCACGAAGCTCTGCCAGCGCGGCCGACATTTGATTGGCCACAGTCTGGGGAGAGATCATCATGATCTCGCCGATTCGCGGTAGGTGAGCTCATGCAAGTGCGCGAGCACAAATACTTCTCTGCGCCGCGGAGGAAGCGCTTGAATCTTCTGCTCGATGATCCGGGTAAGTTCTTCCTGCTCAAGCACCTGATGCGGATCATCAGCGAACACCCGCCTGGTACTTTCGGTTTTTGCCCAGGTCGCACGGACCTTGCCCTTGCGGGCTTCGTCGCGAATCAGATTCCTCGCCACCCGATACAGATAGCAACGCACGGAACCGGACAGCTGGAAGTCGGCGCGCCGATACCAGATCCGGACGAAGGTTTCCTGGACTACATCCTCCGCACCGTCGGGGTTGCCCAATAGCTTCCCGGCGTACGCCACCAGCCGCGCCCA
>JACQVB010000134.1 GCA_016209985.1 Gemmatimonadota bacterium
ACGTACAGGTGAGCACGATGGGCGATTCGAGCTCGCCCAGCTCCTGGATCTGGGTAAACCCGGCCAGCTTGCCGAATCCGTTTCCGACCACCGCGGCCGCGGCCACCTTCTCGCGGAAGATGTTCTTGTCGTGCGGAAGGATCGCGGTAATGCCGGTGTTGATGGAGTCGCCGCGGGCCAGCGTAACCTGCCCGACCCGCACGCCGGCGACGTCGGTGATGGCATTGAGCGGCCCCGCCGGCAGGACTCCGACTACGATGCCCAGCTCCCGCGCCGTCTTCTTCGGCTGTTGGGCCTGAAGACTCGACCCGGACAACGCCACCAGGACACCTAACACCATCGTTCGCTTCATCTGCCGGCCCTCCCCTCGGTCAGCCACTTTCGCAGCCGTACTCTCCGTCGCCGAAGCTAGCACCCCTCTCCGGCCCTTTCCACCGTTACCTTTCATCATCGGCTCGGTGGATTCATTCCATCAGTGTGGCTTCTTTGACAATCGAGGACCGTTGTGGGCGACGCACCAGTTCTGCTCGACGCCGGCATTCGTGCCGCGCTTCAGGGCCGGAAATCCGTGACCTATGTCTGCCCGCCGTCGGCGTGGGCGGTCATCCCGCTCTTTGCCGAGCTCCCGGAGGCCGCACCCGGTGGCATTCGACTCCTGGTGCTCGCTCCCGAGACCGGTGACGTCTTCGATGTCGCTCGCAGCCTTCGTCCGCTCGCCCGCTTCCAGCCGATCCTCTCGGCCACCGGTCTGGCCCGCGCCGGCCGCCTCCTCGCCGCGAGTGCGGTGCGCACCCTGGTCGCGACCCCACGGGATGCGGTGACGCTGCTGGAGATGTCCCGTCTCAAGCCGGGCGGGATTCCCGTGATCGCCCTGCTCTGGCCCGAATTCATGCTGGCCGCCGGCGAAACAGCACTGATCGACTCACTCCTGGCCGAGGCATCCGAGGCCCAGCGCGTGATCGTGACCAGCGACCCCGCGGCGGTGAAGGACCTGCTGGAGCGTCACGCGCGGCGCGCGGCCCATGCGATCGGCTCGCAGCCACCCGAACATGCTGCCGCTGCCGCCCGCTACGTCGTGGTCGAGGGCGAGCGCCACCCGGCCGCGGTGCGGGCGGTGCTCGATACGCTGAATCCCTCGTCCACGTTCCTGTGGGAGCCCGCTGCGGCCGACCGCTACGAGCGCTGGACCGAATTCGCGGAAGATCCCAGTGTCACGATCGGAAGCACCCCTCCGGCCGAGCGGCAATTCGACGCGGCCATTGCGGTCGAGCTGCCGTCTGCGGAGTTCCTCGCGCAGCTTGCCGGGTGCGCCGGTCAGGTGATCGTGCTGGTCCGCGCGAGCCAGGTGCCCTACCTGCTGCGTCTCGCCAAACCACTGAAGAACCTGCACCTTGCCGGTGCCGCCGATCGCGCGAGAGAACGGGCGCACGCCCTCCGCCAATCGGTGCGGCAACGACTCGAGGACCACGATGTCCTGAACGACCTCCTGGCCCTGGGGCCGCTGTTTGACGAGTACGACCCCGCGCTGGTCGCCGCCGCGCTGGCGCGCGGCGCCGGCGGCGCGCCGGCCGTGGAGTCCGCCGCACCGCTGCCGGCATGGGTCCGCATTCAGGTAACGGTCGGCAAGCGGGACCACGTGCGCCCCTCCGACCTCGTCGGCGCGCTGCTCAATGGTGTCGGCCTGCCCAAGGACCATGTGGGTCGCGTGGACATCCGCGAGGGTTTTTCGATCGTGGAAGTGAGCGCGCAAGACGCCGCACGAGCCCTCCGCGGACTCGCGGGACTTACGGTTCGAGGCAAAGCACTGGGAGCACGTGTCGCGAAGTGATTCACTTGCTTCCGGAATCCGGTCGCGCTAACCTCACCCTCCTCCCTACGCTGCAGGACGCTCGCATGTATCACGGCACTCGACCCGGCTGGATCGAAGTCATCTCGGGAGTGATGTTCAGCGGGAAGAGTGAGGAATTGATCAGGCGCGTGCGGCGGGCGGTGCTCGCCAAGAAGAAGGTGCAGGTCTTCAAGTCCCACCTGGACGATCGCTACGGCGGCATCTATTCCGTCACCACGCACGACGGGATCGCCGCCGAGGCGCACCCGGTCAACTCCGCCGGGGAGATCATGCGGCTGATTCGGCCGGACGCCACGGTGGTCGCGATCGATGAGGCGCAGTTTCTGGACGAGGGCATCATCGAAGTCGCGTCCGCCCTGGCCGATCGCGGCGTCCGCGTCATCCTCGCCGGCACCGATACCGACTTCCGCGGCGAACCGTTCGGTGCCATGCCACACCTCATGGCGATTGCCGAAATCGTCGACAAGCTGCACGCCATCTGCGTGGTGTGCGGAGATCCGGCCTGCCGCAACCAGCGGCTGATCGACGGCCGCCCCGCACCCTGGAACTCGCCCACCATCATGGTCGGCGGGAGCGAGACCTACGAGGCGAGGTGCCGGCACTGTCACCGGGTTCCCAAGGTCGACGCTGCGCAGGTACCGATGTTTGTAAGTGAGTAGTGAGAAGTGAGAAGTGAGAAGGAAGAAGGAAGAAGTGAGAAAAGATGATCAGGAATGGATCGGCTCGCGTGGAATCTCCAGACCTGTCGGCTTCTCGCTTCTTCCTTCTCACTTCTCACTAGATTGTTCCATGCTCAACGTTGCCGTCACCGGAAACGCCGCCGCCGGGAAGTCCGCCGTGGTGAAGTTGTTCCGGGATTGGGGCGCCGCCGTGGTGGATGCGGACGAAATCGTCCGCGAAGTCCAGGCACCCGGGTCGCCCATTCTCACCGCCATCGCCCGCCGGTTCGGGCACCAGTTCATCCTTGCCGACGGTTCGCTCGATCGCGTCGCCCTGCGGGGCAAGGTGATGGGCGACGATGATGCACTCGCGTCGCTCAACGCCATTGTCCATCCCGCCGTGCGCCGGCGCCGCACCGAGCTCGCGGCCGAAGCCGAGGCGCGCGGGGACCAGGTTCTGGTTAACGAGATTCCCCTGCTCTTCGAGGTGATGAACCCGGAGGATTTCGATCTGGTGGTCCTGGTGGATGCGCCGATCGAGGTGCGGCGCGCGCGCCTGACCCAGCATCGCGAGCTCTCCGAACGTGACGCCGATCGCCTGATCGCGGCCCAGCTTCCCAGTGAGCACAAGCGGGAGCGCAGCCACATCATCATCGATAATACCGGCACGCTGGGAGAGCTGGAGAAGAAGGCGCGCGACGCCTGGGCCGTCATCATGAAGAAAGCGGAACAACGGCGTTCGCCGTCGGCTTGACACCCCATGGGAGCACACGTAACCTACCGCCGCCCTGAGTCCACTCGAGATAGCGACCTTCGCAATGTCTGACATTCCGGCCACTCTCCACTACACCGAAGAACACGAGTACGTCAAGCCGACCGACGAAACCAACGTCGTCCAGGTAGGCATCACCGACTATGCCCAGGGCGAGCTCGGCGACGTAGTGTACGTTGACCTGCCCAAGCCCGGGACCAAGTTCGGGCGCATGGAGGTCTTCGGGACCATCGAGGCGGTGAAAGCCGTCTCGGAACTGTTCTGTCCGGTGAGCGGCGAAGTCGTTGAGGTCAACGAGCTGCTGGACCAGGACCCCGCGGCCATCAACCGGGATCCCTACGGCGACGGGTGGATGATCAAGCTCAAGGTGCGAAACAGCGGCGAGCTGGATCAGCTGCTCACCGCAACCGACTACGCCGGGCACATCGGGGAGTAGATCGCGTTCTCCATCCACCCGCATGCGATTGCGATTTCCGAGTGCGGAAGGCGGAGTCCGGAATGCGGAGTGATCAATCGGAATGCGACCCGCTCCGCACTCCACCTTCCGCACTCCGCACTTAGTAGGGAGCCACTCCGCTAATGCCTGCGACCAAAGCCAAGAAACCCGCGAAACGTCCGCGGAGCTCATCTTCCCGGAAAGCCCCCGCCACCACGCTTCCCCATCCCGACCGGTTTGTCGACCGCCACCTCGGGCCGCGGACCGGCGACCTGCCGGCCATGCTCGCGCTGCTGGGATTCACGTCGCTGGACGAACTGGCCGACGCGGTCGTCCCGGAAGATATCCGACTCGACCGGGGGCTCGCCCTGCCCGCCGCGCGCAACGAGTCTGAGGTGCTGGATGCCCTCCGGGACCTCGCCGGACGCAACCAGCTCTTCCGTTCCTACCTCGGGATGGGCTATGCGGACTGTGTGACTCCACCGATCATTCTCCGGAACATTCTCGAGAATCCCGGCTGGTATACCGCGTACACGCCGTATCAGGCGGAAATCGCGCAGGGGCGACTGGAAGCGCTGCTCACGTTTCAAACGGTGGTATCGGACCTTACCGGGCTGCCGATCGCGAACGCGTCGTTGTTGGACGAGGCCACCGCCGCCGCGGAAGCCATGCACCTCACCGAAGCAGTGGTGCACCGCGATCGCGCCACCTTCCTGGTGGACGAGCAGTGTCACCCTCAGACCATTGCGGTCGTGCAGACGCGCGCCGACGCGCGGGGCATCAAGATCGTCGTGGGCGACCCGCGCCAATTCACCTTCGGACCCGAAATCATCGGCGCGCTGGTGCAGTATCCCGCCACCGACGGCGCGCTCCATGACTATCGAACGGTGGCAGAAACCGCCCATGCCGCGGGCGCTCTCATCACCGCCGCCACCGATCTGTTGAGCCTCGCCCTCATCGAAGCCCCCGCGGCCTGGGGCGCCGACATCGCGGTCGGCAACTCCCAGCGCTTCGGCGTCCCGCTTGGCTATGGCGGCCCCCACGCCGCGTTCTTGGCCGCCCGTGACGAGTACAAACGCTTCCTGCCGGGCCGCATCATCGGCGTTTCGAAAGACCGCGCGGGCCATCCGGCGCTCAGGATGGCGCTGCAGACCCGCGAGCAACACATTCGCCGCGAGAAGGCGACCAGCAACGTCTGCACCGCGCAGGTGTTGCTCGCCGTCACGGCCGCCATGTATGCCGTGTATCATGGCCCCGAGCGGTTGAAGCAGATCGCCGAGCGGACCCACCGGCTCGCCGGAACGCTGGCCGAGGCGCTGCGGCGGCTCGGATACACCATGGTGCATCCGGCGTTCTTCGACACGGTCTGTATCGAAACTCAGGCCGCCACAGCCAAGCGGATTCATGCCGCGGCCCGCGCGCGCCGCGTCAATCTTCGTGCCCTCTCGGCAACTCGCATCGCGGTGGCACTGGATGAAACCACCTCGCTGGACGACGTCGCCACGCTGGTGGAGATCTTCGCGCTGGGGAAAACGGTGCGATTCACGCTGGCGGACCTCGCGGCGCGCACCCCATGGGCCATTCCGGCAGCGCTGCGACGCGCCTCCCGGTTCCTGACTCATCCGGTCTTCCACCGCTACCACTCCGAAACCGAGATGCTGCGGTATCTCAAGCGGCTCGAGGACCGCGATCTGTCGCTCACCAGCGCCATGATTCCGCTCGGATCGTGCACCATGAAGCTCAATGCCACGACCGAGATGATTCCGATCACCTGGCCCGGCTTCAGCCGCTTGCATCCGTTTGTGCCCGCCGATCAGGCCGAGGGATACGCGACGCTGTTTGAACAGCTGGAGACCTGGCTCGCCGAGATCACCGGCTTCGCCGCGGTGTCGCTCCAGCCCAACGCCGGATCGCAAGGCGAATACGCCGGGCTGCTCACCATTCGCGCCTATCATCGCTCGCGCGGCCAGGCGGTGCGCACCACCTGCCTGATCCCGCAGTCGGCGCATGGAACCAATCCGGCCAGCGCCGTCATGGCCGGTTTTCAGGTGGTGGTCGTGAAGACCGATGCGCAGGGCAATGTGGACCTGGACGACTTGCGGGCGAAAGCAGCAGAGCACCGCCAGACGCTGGGCGCCCTGATGGTGACCTATCCTTCGACCCACGGCGTGTTCGAGAGCGGCATCCGCGAGATGTGCCGGATCGTACACCAGCACGGCGGACAGGTCTACTTGGACGGCGCCAACATGAACGCGCAGGTCGGCCTGTGCCGCCCGGCCGATATGGGTGCCGATGTCTGCCACCTCAACCTGCACAAGACCTTCTGCATCCCGCATGGCGGGGGGGGCCCGGGCATGGGGCCGATCGGAGTGGCGAAGCACCTGGCGCCGTTCCTGCCGAAGCATCCGGTCGTGAATCTGGGGCACCCCAAATCGTTCGGGACGGTTTCCGCGGCCCCCTGGGGTAGCCCGTCCATCCTGCCGATCTCATGGGCCTATATCGCGCTCATGGGTCCCGACGGACTCGCTGACGCCACCAAGGTGGCGATCCTCAACGCGAACTACATCGCGCGGCGGCTGCAGGGACATTACCCGCTGCTCTACACCGGCCGTCAGGGCCTGATCGCCCACGAATGCATCATCGATACCAGACCGTTCAAAGCGTCGGCCGGGGTCGAGGTGGAGGACATCGCCAAGCGGCTGATCGATTACGGCTTCCACGCCCCCACCGTGTCGTTCCCGGTGGCGGGCACGCTGATGATCGAGCCCACCGAGAGCGAATCGAAGGAAGAGCTCGACCGTTTCTGCGACGCGATGATCTCGATCAGGAACGAGATCCGGGACATAGAGGAAGGCCGGATGCCGCGGGAGAACAACTGTCTCACCAACGCCCCGCACACCCTCGTCGATGTCGCGGCCGACCAATGGGACCGCCCGTATTCGCGCCAGCTCGCCGCGTTCCCCTCCCGCGCCGCCCGGGAGCACAAGGTCTGGCCGTTCGTGGGACGCATCGAGGGAGCGTACGGAGATCGGAACCTCATCTGCGTGTGCCCGCCGCCGGACGCAAACGTTTGACCGGGAGTGAAGAGTTGAGAGTGAAGAGGGAAGAGTACTCTTCCCTCTCAACCCTGAACTCTTCACGCCTTTCCTGGTCCCTGTGGGTCGATACCACTCCCCGCCGCGGAGCTTGGAACATGGCCGCCGACTACACCCTCCTCCTGGCGGCACACGATGGTAATGCCTGGCTGCGGCTCTATAGCTGGAATCCCGCGTGCCTTTCGTTTGGAAGAAACGAGCCGGCCCTGCAACGCTACGACCGGGAGCGCATCGCGCGGCTCGGTCTCGACGCGGTGCGCCGGCCCACTGGAGGGCGGGCCGTGTGGCACTCGGCCGAGGTGACGTATGCGGTTGCGGCGCCCGCCGACACCTTCGGCTCTCTCTCCGAGACCTACGCTGCCGTGCACCGGTTGCTCGCCAATGCAGTGAGCCGCCTGGGTCTCGCCGCCGGAATCGCCGCGCGGCCCACCGCGGGGCATGCCGGCCTGGGGGCGGGGGCCTGTTTTGCCTCGCCCGCCGGGGGCGAGGTCGTGGTAGACGCCCGAAAGCTCATCGGCTCCGCCCAGGTGCGCAAAGCTCACGCTTTCCTTCAGCACGGTTCCATCCTGCTACAGGACGAGCAGGACGTCGTCTCGAGCATTACCCGCGGGGCCGCGGCAGCGCCGCTCGCGACCTCACTCTCTCGCGCACTCGGCCGATCAATCTCGTTTGAGGAAGTCGCGGATGTGGTAGCCGAGGAGGCGCGCTCGGAGTGGGAAGGCTCGTGGAACGAGAGCGTTTGTGAGCCTGATCCCAACCTTATCTCCCGGTTTGCTGACCCTGCCTGGACCTGGAAACGGTGACCTGCCGTTCCCCTCTCCCGTGAGGGAGAGGGGTCAGGGGTGAGGAGGGGGCTTTTCCATCCGCTCTATTCCTTATAGATAAGGGCGTCCGATTGTCCCGCTGATCGAACACAACCGACGCACCGAGGCCACTCCATGAGACGTGCCGCCGTCGGCTCACTGGTGACCGCCCTGACGTTATGCGTGGGCGTCGCCGCCTGCCGCGAATCCGTCAAGTGCGAAAACTGTGGCACACTGGTGACGGTGGTGACCACCGATGCCGACGTACTGGTGCCTGCCTTCACCCAGACCTCCATGGGGACCCAGGTCAGCGATCTGCTGTTCCTCAAGCTCGCCGACCTCGGCCTCGGCCTGAACACGCTGGGCGATTCGGGCTTTGTCCCTCGACTCGCGCGCACCTGGAAGTTCGAAGACTCGCTGACGATCGCTTTTGAGCTGGACTCACGGTCGCGCTGGCAGGACGGGGCACCGGTGACCGCGTCCGACGTGACCTTCACCTTCGACGTCTATCAGGACCCCAAGTCCGCCTCACCGAGCCGGCCATTGCTCACCGAGATTGCGTCGGTCACGGCACGCGACGACAGCACCGCGGTATTCCGGTTCAAGCACCATTATGCCGAGCAGTTCTACGACGCGACCCATCACATGCGCATCTTGCCACGTCACCTGCTGGACTCCATTCCCCACCAGCGGCTGGCCGCTCATCCGTTCAATCGGCAGCCGATCGGAAGCGGCCCGTACCGCTTCGTTTCCTGGAAAGCCGGAGAGTCCATCGAGCTCGCGTCCGATACGACGTTCTTTCTCGGGCGTCCGGGCCTGGCACGGCTGATCTGGCGGATCACTCCCGGTTATCCGACGGCTATCAGCCAATTGGTGTCCGGAGAAGCTGATTTCATGGAGTATCTCGGTGGCCCGGAGAATGTGGCACGGGTGGCGAGTGCACCGCAGATGCGGATCATCAAGTACACCTCGCCAGCGTATTTCTACCTGGGACTCAACCTCCGGGACCCGACCCGCGTCTCTCGGCCTAATCCGTTGTTCCAGGACCGCGAGCTGCGCCGGGCGCTATCCCACGCGGTGGATCGCCGGACCATCGTAGACGCGGTGCTCGGCGAATATGGCACGGTGGCTCTCGGGCCGACCAGCCGGATGACGGCCATCGGCAGGGATACCACCCTTCCTCAGATCGGATATGACACGGTCGCCGCACGCGACATGCTGGACCAGCTCGGGTGGAAAGACCGTGACGG
>JACQVB010000131.1 GCA_016209985.1 Gemmatimonadota bacterium
CCCATTAACTTCTGCGCTCGTCCTGCCACCTGAGGGGTGGGGGATTTTGACCCGGCCACGGGTGGAGGAATTTGAGGTGGCCACCGGGGTCTGAGAAAAGTCGAAGACCCAAGTGATCTCCAGGGCAACGATGTACTCGCCGCTGGTGCAATAGATCTGCGAGTGGCGCGGTTTCCCCTAGGGTTCATCGTCGGTCGTCAGGGCGAAGCAAAGATCAATCCCCTGGGCGACATGTCGAAGACCCGGTTCGAAATTCGCAAGACGCGGCGCGGAATGTCGTTCGTCCGAGCCGGCCGGGAGACTGAAACAGTGGATGTTTTTCCACGGAAAGCATCGGATGTCGCGAGCGGCTTGGGGGATTGGCCCCTCTAACGATTTGGAGTCGAATCCAGATCCGTGGTGGCACGCAAATCACGACCTAGTCACCGAACTACGGACGCTTGCAATGAAGCTTAGCGCAAAGACGATGGACGCGACCGTTGCGGGAAACTGCCATGCTTTGCGATTCGCATGCTCTGTCTCGCCGGCGTCCTTGGATTCTGCGTCGCCGAAATCGGAAACACCTTTGATAACCCACCATCTCACGCCCAGGCTTTCGCAAGCGCTGCAGAATCCTGAGCCTTCCATTTCGGATCCGCGCACGCGCTCGTGGACGGTTGCTCGAGTGCCTGGCAACGAACCGTCGGCAACGAGTATTGGGCGCGACAGGACATGAACACCATCCGCACCCGGCGTCCATGTTCGCAACAAATTCGCCCATCGCAGGCGTTTCGTGAAACGCGTACCACGGTTTTCTGGCGACGCAGGTAGGGCTCGGGCATTAGTCCTCCAGGTCTATCGGAAGGTATCTGGGCAATCAACAGCCGTCGCGTCGAAAGATTGACTTGTGGTAAAAAGACGCAAGACGAAGAGAGCCATTGGGGCGCATCGGTCGATTTGAAAAACACGACGGTGTCCCAGCGTCGATGCGCGCGCTTTCATTAAGAAACCAATTCGGCTAGGCGCTTCGCCCGACCGCGGCCTCCCGGATCTCCGCCAGCGCCCCCGGATTCTCCAGCGCGGATGTATCTCCGGGGTCTTCGTTCAGATACGCGGCGCGAATCAGCCGCCGCATGACTTTCGCGTTCCGCGTCTTGGGCAGCGCGGCGATGAACACCACTCTCCCGGGGCGAAGCGGTTTGCCCAGCTCCCTGCCGACGAGGTCGGCGAGCTCGCCCGAGAGCTTTTCACCGGCTGCGTGGCCGGCACGCGGAACGCAGAAGGCGATCATCGCCGTTCCCCGCAGGTCGTCCGGCACACCGACCACCGCCGCTTCCGCCACCGAGGGGTGCGCCACCAGTACCGACTCGACCTCCGCCGGCCCCACTCGCTTGCCGGAGACTTTCAGGGTGTCGTCGCTGCGGCCCAGGATGAACCATTGGCCGTCCTCGTCCAGCCGTGCCCAGTCGCCGTGCACCCAGGTATCGGGCCAGCGGCTCCAGTAGGTCTCGAGGTAGCGCTCGGGTGCCTTCCAGAACCCGCGCGCCATCCCGATCCACGGTTGCCGGATCACCAGCTCTCCCACTTCACCGCGCACCGGCTGGCCTGCCTCGTCGACGACGTCCGCGGCGATCCCGGGACAGGGCGCCGCGAAGGCACACGGCTTGATGGGCAGCAGCGGATTGCTCATGAGAATGCCGCCGGAGCACTCGGTGCCGCCGGAGTAATTGATCAGGGGAACCCGCCGGCCTCCCACCTTGTCGAACAACCACCACCAGGGGTCGGGATTCCACGGTTCGCCGGTCGCCGCGAAGATCCGGAGAGACGAGAGATCGTCCTCGGGACCGGGCAGGGCATCGGCCGCCATCAGGGTACGAACCAGCGTCGGAGAAATGCCGGCGACCGAGACGCGATGGCGCGAGAGGGTGGACCAGAGCCTCCCCGGGCCCGGGTAGTCGGGCGCCCCGTCATAGAACACCATGGTCGCGCCGAGAATGATCGAGCCGTAGATCAGCCACGGACCCATCATCCAGCCGATGTCCGTGACCCAGAGAATGCGGTCGCCCGGCCCCACGTCGGCCCCGAACGTCATGTCCTGCGCCGATTTCACCGGAAAACCGCAGTGGGTGTGCAGGATGCCTTTCGGTTGCCCGGTCGTGCCCGAGGTATAGAGGATCAGCAGCGGATCCTCTGCCGCGGTCGCCTCGGCCTCACTTCCGCCTTGCCCCTTTTCTAATAGATCACTCCACCTCACCCCTGTCCCCTCTCCCGAGCCTGCCCTGAGCGCAGCGAAGGGGGAGAGGGGGACGGTAGAGCGCTCGGCATTGGCTCGGGAGACATGAATGGCAAACTTCACGCTCGGGCATCGCGAGAGTGCCTCCTGGGCCGCGTCTCCGGAGGAGACAAGCTTGCCGCGGCGAGGGAATCCGTCGGACATGAATAAGGCGCTGGCCTGCACGTCGTTCAATCGAGTTTCGATGGCCTGCGGCCCATACCCGCTGAAGAGCGGCACCGCGATCCCTCCGATGCGCCCGATGGCGAGCAACGCAATGGCGGTCTCCGGCACCATGGGGAGGTGCAGGCCGATGGCGTCCCCCGGCTTGAGCCCCAGTGCGCGCAATCCCGCCGCACACCTGGATACGTCGCGCGCCAGCTCTGCATACGTCAGCGAGCGAGTGGCGCCTTCCTCCCCTTCCCAGAGGACCGCAGGCTGGCTGCCGCGCGCCAGCGCTTGCGCATCGAGACAGCGGGTGATGTTGAGTCCGCCGCCGACGCACCACCGGGGCCACGCGATACCGCGTGAGAGGTCTACTACTCGGGCGTATGGGGGATCGAAGGGGATTTCCAGATAGCGGAGCAGGGCATCGGTGAACCAGGCGACATCCTCGATGGAGCGCCGATACATCTGCTCGAACGATTCGAGCTTGCAGAACTCGAGGAAGTGGGTAAGTCGCGCCCGGCGGCGGGTGGCCTCGTCAGGACGCCAGGCGATTTCGTCCGGCCGGGCTTCCGTCATCGTGTTTCAGCGCAGCGTGGCCAGCGCCTGCCCCACGGCGCGGCATCCTTCGACGATATGCTCGTCCGGAGTGGCGAACGAGTTGCGCAAATAGCCTTCCTGCATGAATGCGCTGCCGGGCGCGGTAATCACGCCGGCCGAATCGAGCAGATACGTCGCGAGGCCCGCGGACGAGTCGATCCGGCGTCCGTCGGGTGCGGTCTTGCCCAGGCAGGCCCGCACGTCCCAGAAGGAATAGAACGCCGCGGGGGTGGGCCACACCTTGATCTGAGGAATGTTGCAGGTGGCATCCAGCAGGAGGTTCCGTTTCCGCTCCAGATCGTCGCGCAGTTCGACGTCGTACGAGGCAGTAATCCCGGCGAGTGCCGCGTGCTGGGTGGGAATCGCGGGCCCCGACGTGTAGTGGCTCTGGAGATTGACCATGGCGCGGGCGACGTCGGTGGGCGCCACGGTCCACCCCAGCCGAATGCCGCCGGTGCGGCGGAAATTCTTGGATAAGCCATCGACCTGGATGAGCCACGGCCTGGTTTCCTCGTCCACCCGCGGCTCGGGGAACACCGCGCCATCGAACACCAGCCGCCAGTAGAGGCGGTCGAGCACGAAGTAGACCTGCCGTTCCACGCAGACCGAGAGCAGGGCCTCCAGCTCCTCCGTGGAATAGAGCTGGCTGGTGGGATTCACCGGACTGTTGAGCAGGAACAGGCGGGCGTCGGGGTGATTTCGCAGCTCACGCCGCAGATCCTCGGCCGTGACCTTGAGAAAATTGCCGGCGCCGGCCGACGGCTGGACCAGCGCCACCCTGGCATCGGCCGCGATGGCCATCGGCTGGTAACTCACCCACGGAGCCGCGTCAAAGAGAACGGTATCACCCGGATTACACAGCGCGAGAAAGATATTGAACAGGCCCTGCTTGGCTCCGCTAGTGATGACGACGTTCTCGATGGCGTATTGGCGCTCCAGGCCCAGCCAGCGCAACGCGGCGTCCCGGAGTGCGCTGAGGCCGGCAGGATCGCCGTACATGGTTTCGCCATCGCGGAACGCGCGAGCGCCGGCCTCCGCGATGTGGGGTGCCAGGTCGCCCTTGGTTTCGCCGAGGCCGAAGTCGTAGACCGGCAGCCCGCGAGCGACGCGAGCGGCCGCCAGGCGCTTGAGCTCGAGGGTCAGCGAGGGGCGGAAGGTGCCGACCTTCTCCGCCAGTCTCGATTTCGGATCCGTCATCTGGGGGCCGGCCGGCCGGGTGGCAGGGTGCGGTCCCAGTTGAGCGAGTTGTATTTCCGCAGGATCTCGAGCGTCTTCTCGATGGGCAACGCCTCGACCGTGCGCCCGCGGCCGGTCACGGTGGTCGCCTTGAACAGGGCATTGTACACGGCTTCTTGCGTGGCCTCGGCAGTCGCTTCGAACAGTTGGGAGCCGGAGACGTTCGGCAGGTCGTCGATGTGGAGCGGCGCGGTCGCGCTGCGCACCCGACGAACCGACGGAGCGGTAGAGAACGCGATCACGTAATCTCCCGAGCTGTTGGCGGAATAGGAGCCGGTCCGTGCGAGGCCCATCATGGCGCGGAGCCCGATACGTTCCAGGCTGCGGGCCGAGAGCGGGGCGTCGGTGGCGACCACGATCATGCAGGATCCGTCGTCACGGAGGAGATCGTCGACCCCGGTATTGCTCGATACCTGAAGCTGCTCCCTGAAGGGATAGTTTCCCAGCTCCCGTCCCACCGGCGCGCCATTGATGGTGAGGTCGCCACCGAAGTTGGCCTGCACCAGCACGCCTACCGTATACCCGCCCAGGGAGGCGGGAAGCGTTCTCGAGCTGGTTCCGATGCCGGCCTTCCAGCCGAACGCGCTGGTCCCGGTGCCCGCGCCCACACTCCCCTCGGCCACGGGCCCACTCGCCGCGTTGTCCAGCGCGGCTTTCACGTGCTCGAACCGGACCGGGTCCTTCCACATGTCGTTTACCCGGCTGTCGTTGGTTTCGCCCACGATGGGATTGATGGTGTGCGGCGCCGTGCCGGGCGGCTCGCGGGCCAGCAGGTAGTCCACCAGCGCCTTGCCGACCGTCCACACGCACAAGGTGCAGGTGAGCAGAATGGGCGTCTCGATCTCGCCGAATTCGCGCACCTGGGTCTCGCCCAGCATCTTGCCATAGCCGTTCCCCACATACACCCAGCCGGGCACCGGCCGGGCATACAGGTCACCGTCAGCCGGAATGATGGCGGTGACCCCACTGTGAATGCTGTCGCCCTGGATCACCGTGGTCTGTCCCACCTTCACGCCAGCCACGTCGGTTATGGCGTTGTAGCGGCCGGGGGGAAACAGACCGACCATCACGCCGGCCTCGCGCGCCCGCGGGCGACTTGCCTGCTGGGCCTCGGCGGGAAGGAAGCCGACGAGGAGTGCCAGCGCGACTAACGAGGAGCTACGACGTACGTGCATGGGAACGCCCCGGCAAAGGACCGGGATAAGTTAGCGCGAGGTCAAGGAACGTGACTGAACCGGGTTCCATACTTCGCGTTGATGGCATCGATCACGTGATTGGCGATCAGCTGGTGCGCCAGCGCGCCGGGGTGTACCCCATCGAGGCTCAGCCATTTCCCGAAGGGCTGGGTAATCGCCAGCCCGCTCGGAGGGATGTTGGGGAACCGGGGAATCTCTCCCGCGGCGAAAATCGAATCGAGGATCGGGTTGGGGTCGAGATATATCCAGCCATGCGCCTGCGCCTGCGAGGCGACCGTAGCGTTGTAGGCGGACACGTCGGCCACGAGAGTGGCCACTTCAGTGGTGGAGAGCACCGCAGCGTCCGCAGCGCAGTCCAGCGTCACCGCGGCGCCACCGGAGGCCCGCTGGAACAGGTCGCCGAATCCGTACGAGAAGGGAACCAGCGCCGAGTCGCCTTGCCCGCCCGAAGCCGATGCGGCGCAATTGTCTCGAACGGTAAACGAGGCGGGAAGCGCGTTCTGCTGTTTGGCGGTCCAGTAACCGGCGCCGGGGGACAGCGCGGGAATGCGGGTCACGTTCACCACGCCGATCAGCAAGGCGCCCCGCAGTCCCAGCGTAGCCACGCTATCCACCATGGCGGAGTAGCGCGCGGCGAATGTAGCGGGCGAGGTGGCGCCGGCTGCGTCTCCCGACAGGGCCGCGCCCAGCACCTCGTTATTCCCGATCCACACGGTGGCGAACGTCGCAAGCCCTTCGCGCGCGCTTTGCAGTTGCGTTCTCCCGCCGAGCATGATGGTGGTGAGTGGGTTGGGGCTGCTTCCCGCGCCGCTGTTGGCGTAAAGGTCCACGATTTTGGCCCCGGGTACGGCCACGTTGTTCAGGGTCGGCGGCGCGGGACCGGTCAAGAACGAACAGAGAGGGGCAGCGGCGCCGCCCACCACGGCGCCGCTGAACGCGTTGATGAGGGGAGGCGGACAGCCGGGCCGGGCCAGCAGTGGCACGTTGAAGGGGACGCCGAGCTGGGTCGCGACCAGGAAGGCATACGATTGCCGCTGGGTGCTGTCGTTGATGCCGCCCGACTGGTATCCGGCGGTGATGCTGTTGCCGAACGCGACGTAGTGCGCGAAGGTCGCGTTGGTATCGGAGGAGAGATCGCCTTTGCAAGCCATGGCTGTGCCGCCGACTAATGCCACCGCCACGGCTCGCAGGTGACTGGCCCGACCAACGCGACCAAACCTCACAACCGTACGTTAACGGAGCGCCAGCTCGGTCGGCAGCGCGTCGTGCGGGATCACCACCGGAGGCGTGGCGTATTGCTGGAAAACTCCGGAGAATCCCGTCAAGTTCTGGGGCCAGCGGTGAGGACGCGCGGGTGGTTTCGGAGTTCAGGACTTCTGGGCCAGTACGCGCAGCAAGCGCAGGGCCGGACAAGTCGGCCCAGGCGGCACCCAGCTATGGGTTGATTAGCGTCCCGAGTTTGCCGAGCAGTTCCCCGACGTGCGTTGCCGGTAAGCGACACGACAGTTTGACCCTTCTTGCCTTCCAGTCCAGGCTCCTGACTTGATCCGAAAGCACCACTCCCTTCACCGGTAGACCAGCGGGAAGACGCACTTCGAAGGGATACCCCTTTTCCTGCGACGTAATAGGGCAGAACAGGGCCAGCCCCACCTTGCCATTGTATCCGGCGGGAGAAACCACGACCGCAGGACGGCGGCCTGCTTGTTCGTGACCCGTGGGCGCGAAAGCCAGCCAGACGACGTCTCCTCGTTCCGGCACGTAGCGGCGGGTCACCACGCTTCCCCACCCTTGGTCTTCCCCCACTCGATGTGGCGGTGCCGGTTCTTGGCCGTTACCGTGCCGAGGAGTCCCCGGAGCGTGTAGCGACGCTGACGGATAGGGGCGACAACCAATCGCCCGCGATCGGCGGTAACCTCCACCTCGGTTCCCTGGCCGAGACGCGCGTCATCGGCGAGTGCCTTGGGAATGCGGATCGCGAGGCTGTTCCCCCACTTCTGTACCGAAGCTCGCATGCCGGACTCGGTGCTGTATCTACAATGATGATACGCGCGGACGGTCGTCATGGGAAGGTCCTCGCCCAGCGTGCTCCACCTACTCCAGTCACAAGGTTGAGCCCTCGTCGAATCACGGTAGTCATTTCGATGGAAAGCAGCGGGATCAATTCGTTGCAGGACGTACCGTCTTATCGCGGCTTCTCCGTGAGCCGGCCCCGGCCGGGCGCATCACCCCTCCTTCCCGGCGGCCTTTGCCGCCCGGATACCTGCGATCGCCGGACCAACCGCGGCGCCCCGTAGTGCGTTGCCGCTTCATGTGTCTCTGCGCCGCAGGCGGCCGCGCTTCTTGCGCCGCGCCACTCCAATGGCCTTCTCGACCCAGGGGCGAAGATCCTCGACGCTCTCCAGCAGGTCTTCGGCTACCTGGTAGTACTGCATCACCTCGCCGGTTTCGCCATATGGCCGGAAAGGTCCCATTCCGCGCGACTCGAAGTCCGGCCGGTTGGAATCGTCGACCTTGAGGTAGAGCGTGTCGTCCGCGATCAGCGCGAAGAAGAGGTCGCCCTCGTAGATCCCCACGCCGCCGAACATGGCGCGCGCGCGCACCGCGGGGATGACCCGGCTCAGTTGTTCCACCACGAACGTGCGAAAGCTCTCGCTCACCGGCACCGGCAGGCTCCGTTCATGCGGGTGGCGCTTCCCGCATCAGGCTCTCGATATCGAGCGGTCGGGTGTGCATCGTCAGCGCGCCTTTCGGGTCGTGCGGCCACTGATCGCGCGGCCGGTCCCAGTAGAGCTCGATCCCGTTGTCGTCCGGATCTCGCAGGTAAAGTGCTTCGCTGACCCCGTGGTCGGAAGCACCCTCGAGCGGGACCCGAGCGGCGAGGAGCCGCTGCAGGGCGTCGGCGAGCGCGGCGCGGGTGGGGTAGCGGATCGCCACGTGATACAGACCGGTGCTGCCGGGCGGAGGTGGAGAGCCGCCGCGGCTTTCCCAGGTGTTCAGTCCCAGGTGATGGTGGTAACCGCCGGCGGACACGAACGCGGCATCGGGTCCGTAGCGCATCGTCAACTCGAAGCCGAGGACGCCTACATAGAAGCCGAGGGAGCGCTCCAGGTCCGCCACCTTGAGATGCACGTGGCCGATGACCACGCCGGGGTCGATGGGGGAGGGCATGCTTACAAGCTACCAAGTGGGGAACGGCATCCGCCTGCCGCGGCGGCGCGACAGCCTTCGCTCCGCTTCCGGGTATGAGTGGCTGAGTGTCAGCTACCGACCAACAGGAGGCAGTATGCTGAGGTGGGCCCTGATCTTCTTCATTGTTGCGCTGGTTGCGGGCGTGCTGGGATTCGGTGGGATCGCGACTGCAGCGGCCGGCATCGCCAAGATCCTGTTCACGATCTTCCTGGTGTTGTTTCTCGTTGCGCTCATCGCTGGACTGGCGGCGGGGCGAAGAATCGTGAGCTAGTGCCGTTCCAACTTGTTCCGCCCAATTGCCCGTTCAGGGGGCCGGGGGCGGGAAGATGAGCGTGCCGGTACTCGGCGCGCAGGCGAGAAAAGTTGGAACGGCACTAGTCGGCGCGAGCGGCGGTCCTAAGTCCGGTGCCGCCTAAGGGGTCAACGGCTTCTGAACCGTCCTGCCTTCCGTGTCGTAGGTGACCACCGGCCCGAATCGCTTCAGCACCGGCTCTACTTTGGCGCCGTCCCCGACGGCCACGATCTGCAACCGACCCGGCTCCAAGTATTTCCTCGCCACGTTCTGAACCTGGGCCTGCGTCACCGCCATGACGCGTTCTGGATACTTGTCCCAGTAGTCGGCGGGTAACTGATACGTCCAACTGGTGATGTAGTAGCCTAACACCTGCTGGGGGGATTCCAGCGACAGCGCGAAACTCGCCACCAGAGACCGTTGCTGATCCCGCAACTCCTTGGTCGGCACCACCGAATCACGCATGTGGGAGATGTCGGCCAGCAAATCGCGCAACGCCGGTTCGGTCACCTCGGTCCGCACTTCGGTCGACGCATTCCAGCTCCCGCGGAAACGACCCGCGGACAGCCCGCTGTAGGCGCCATAGGTGTAGCCCTTCTCCTCACGCAGGTGAAGAAACAGTCTGCCGGTGGGGCCGCCGCCGATGATCTTGTTCATCACCTGCAGGGCGTCGTAATCCGGATTGGTGCGCTCGATGGCCTGGGTGCCGACGACGAAGTTGGTCTGCACCGAGTTCTGCCGGTCCACGAACGACACCTTGGCCGTTCCCGGAGGGGGAGGATCGGCGCTCACCGGTGCCGGCGTGCCGGCCTTTTTCCACCCACCGAACTTTGCTTCCACCAGCTTCCGTGCATCCGCCGGAGAGATGTCACCCGCGATGGCGAGGGCGGCGTGGTCGGGCAGGTAGTGTGCCTGGTGGAACTCCACCAGCGCTGCTCGCGAGAGCTGCTTCAGCGATTCGATGGTCGGCGAAATGCGCGCCGCCGGATGATTGCCGTAGGTGACCCGGGAAAACAATTCGCTGGCCAGGAAGCCCGGGTTGGACCGTTGCTGGACCAGCTGCGCCTGCGTCCGCTGCTGGTAGCGTGCCAGCTCCTGCTCCGGAAACGCCGGGTTCAGCACCACGTCCGCCGCGAGGTCGAACACCCGATCCAGGTACTCGGTGAGGGCGGATCCGTTCACCGTCGCGTCGAGTGATGACATTCCGGTGTTGATGTTCAGCGTGGCCGCCATGGTCTCGAGTTGTTCCGAGATCTGGCCGGAGCTGCGGGACGGCGTGCCTTCCCGCAGCATGGCGGCGGTGAAGGTGGCGAGGCCGGGAGTCTGCTCCGGATCGTAGTAACCGCCGGCGCCCGGAATGATCAACGTAAAGGTGACCTGCGGAACGCGATGGTCTTCCAGCACCATCAGGTGGAGCCCGTTCGGCAAATCGATTGCCTGCGGCCGGGGGAGCTGCACCGTCAGGACTTGCTCGGAAACCGGAGCCTTTCCTTTGAGGACGACGCCCTTGGCCGTTGACGGCCCGGCGGCGGGAGCGCCCTGGGCGGACAACGCGGCGGTGGCGAGCGCGGAGAGCAGCACGCCGCTCGCGATACGAAGGGTTGCCTGCATGGCGGGCCTCACTGGCTCGCAGCCGGTTTCGGGTTGGTGATGACGACGGAGCGGTTCTCCGGCGTGAGGTACTTGCGGGCGACGCGCTGCACATCGGCGGCCGTGACGGCCGCCAGGCGCTCCGCCCGGGTGTTGATCAGCCCGGGATCG
This sequence comes from Gemmatimonadota bacterium, assembly GCA_016209985.1. GTDB lineage: Bacteria > Gemmatimonadota > Gemmatimonadetes > Gemmatimonadales > GWC2-71-9 > SHZT01. The sequence continues at coordinate 10,691 of JACQVB010000131.1, forward strand.
TCGTAGAACGTGGCGTATTGCGCCAGCAGAATGGCGCGGGAAAGCGAGCTCTGGAGGCTCGACACCAGGCTGCGGCGAGCGGCGGCGCGGGCCTTCTCCAGCTCCCAGTCAGACACCGGCGAGGCCTGCATCTTTTCAATTTCCCGCTGGATCGCCGTCTCGGCATCAGTGACGCTCTTGCCCGGCGGCACGGTCACTTCCACCCACAGCAGAGCGGGCCCGCGATTCTCGTACTTGCCCGCGTTGGCCGCACTGCCCAGCTGCTGTTGCCGTACGATCTGCTCGTAGAGTCGCGAGCTGCGCCCGCTGCCGAGGATGGTGGTCAACGCGGTCAAAGCGTCGTCGTCCGGTGAAAGACTCGGCGGCACCTTGTAGACCACGTCCACCCGCGCCAGCCGGGCAAGCGGGTCATCCAGGGCGAGCCGGCGCTCGGCGGTCTGGGGCGGCTCGGTCATGTCCACCGGCGGCGGAGCGGGCTGCGGGGGAATCGACTCGAAGTACTTCCGGGCACGGGCCAGGACCTCGGCGGCCTTCACGTCGCCCACGATGCCGAGCACGGCGTTGTTGGGTGCGTAGTACGTCTTGAAGAACGACGCGACGTCTGCCACCGACGCCGCGTTCAGGTCCTCCATCGAGCCGATCACCGAATGCTGGTAGGCGAAGTTGTCGTAGGCGAGCGAGTCGATGGCCTCGTCGGACTTGCCGTACGGCTGATTGTCGATCCCTACCCGCCGCTCTTCCTGGACCGCGTTCCGCTGGTTGTCGAGGTTCTCCTGGGTGATCGCGAGCGACCGCATGCGGTCGGCTTCCAGGAACATGCCCAGGTCCACCTGATTGGCCGGCAGCGTCTCGTAGTAGAGCGTACGGTCCTTGTTGGTGGTGCCGTTCATCGAACCGCCGTTGTTGAAGACGAGGGTGAAGTGCTCCCCCGGCCCCACGTTCTCCGAGCCCTTGAACATCATGTGCTCGAAGAGATGCGCGAATCCGGTGCGTCCCCTGCGCTCGTCGCGCGAGCCCACGTTGTAGCTCACCGCGATGGAAAAGACCGGCGCGTTGTGATCCTCGGCCACGATCACCCGCAACCCGTTCTTCAGGCGGGTGTCGGTGAAGGTGACCTTCGGAGCGGTCGCGGTGGCGGCGAGAATCGCCCCGAGCAAGGTTCCGCCGGCGGCGAGGACCACCAGACGTTTCCAGGCAGCTGCACGCATCGGGCCTCCGGGTTGGCGCGAACTGGCGAGTATACCTGCCGGCCCGGCGAGCGCAATCCGAGTAACTACCTGTCGCCCATCCGGGTCGGGGAAGAGACCGTCACCGCGGATCCGTCGGCGACGAACGCGGAATGTGGGCGAGCCAGCGTCAACGCCAGATCAACGCCGTACAACGGAACGAAGTCCGCCTCGATCTCCGGCTTCGGGACCGGCCAGAGATTCCATCGCGGATGATCCACCCGGTACTCGATGGTGCTGCCGTCGGGCTGGCGGGTGTATCCCCACTCGCGGTGGCCCAGAGAGGCGTCGAAGGTTTGGGGCGGCGGGACCGAGCCTGCACCGGTCCCGCGGGCGGCGCAGGAGTCCCACCGCCCGTCGATATGCCAGCTGTACTTGACCGCAGGCGGCGGGCCCGGCTGGACCTCGCTTCGCATGTCGAGAGTGATATACGGCTCGTGGTAGAGCATGCGGGCGGCAAGGGCCACGGCCTTTCTGGGCACCACCTCGCGGATGAACACCACCCCGTGACGCGTTTCCTGTCCCGCGACGGCGCGGCGGACATAGAACCGCAGATTCATTTCCTCGAAGTCCCGGTGCAGCGGAACCGGGAGACCGAGGACCCGGGTCTTGAGGAAGCGGAAGGCCAGCAGGCTAACGAACGTGGCGCCGTTCCAGTCATCCAGCTCGGTCCCCGCCGGCACCAGCGGGCGCAGGAGCGTGGGATCAATCTGATAATGGAACAACAGCAGGTAGCGCCAATCGGCGTGGAGAAACGGTGTTCGCAGGGAACCTCCTCGTCGCACCTTACCGCCCTGATTGAATGATAGGCCTTCATGAGTGCTATTGCGCCGCCGGGGTGGGGTGCCATGTTTGAACCGCCGTGACCGCACTTCTTCAATACCTGCGTGAGGGCTTCTCGACCGTCATCTCGGGCGTGCGCCGCACGGCCGGAGCGTGGAGGCCGCAGCAGCTCGACGATGCCGATTTCCGGCGGGTCCTGGATGCCATGCCGCTCGGCGTCACCATCAAGGATGCCGAAGGGCGCATCCTGTATTCCAACCCTGCGGACGCGGCTCTGCACGGCTACGAGGAGCGGGACCTGGTGGGGAAGCCGGCGGGCATGCTTGGCGCACCGGCCGCGCGCCGGACCGCGGGCACGGGGCCTACCCCTCCCGAGGGTGCCTGGCTTCGCGGATCCTGGAATGCCCGGCGCAGTGGCGAAACATTCCCGGTACAGCTTCGCTCCAATGTGGTTCGCAACACGTCCGGGACCGTCCTAGGCGTGGTGACGACGTGCCAGGACCTGACCGAGCCGGAAGAGGCGATAGGGAACACCATTCGGCGCGGGCTGGAAGATCCGCTCACCGGACTGGCCAACCGGGCGTTCCTGATCGAACTGATTCACCGAGCGGTGGCGAGACTATCGCGTCACCCCGACTACCGCTTTGCGCTGCTATATCTCAACCTCCGCCACTTCCGCGCGATCAACGAAAGCCTCGGTTACGACCGGGGCGATCTCGTGCTGCTCGCCTCGGCCCGGGGGCTGCGCGACGTCATTCGGCCCACCGACGTCGCGGCTCGCATCGCGGGAGACGAATTCGCGATCCTGCTGGACGGCCTCGGCGAGCTGACCGACGCGACCCGCGTCGCCGAACGGATCGCGGCGCGATTCGAGGAGCCCCTCAAGCTCGAGGAAGATGAGGTGCAGGTCACGGCCTGCGTCGGCATCGCGGTGGGTCGCTCGGATGCGCGGAGCGGCGAGCAGTATCTCAAGGAGGCCAGGGTCGCCATGAACCGTGCGCGGGCGGAGGAGCGGCCGTTCGAAGTCTTCGACCCGGTGATCCATCGCCGCGCGGTGGAGCGGCTCCAGATGGAAGCCGATCTCCGCAGGGCGCTCCAGCGGCAACAGTTATACGTGGTCTACCAGCCGATTGTCGATCTCCAGACCGGCCGGGTGACCGCGTTCGAGGCGCTGGCGCGCTGGGAGCACCCGGAACGGGGGGCCGTCGGCCCCGCCGACTTCATTCCCGTCGCCGAGGAGATCGGGATGGTCATCCCGATCGGTTCCTGGGTGCTTCATATCGCCTGCGCTCAGCTCGCGGAATGGCGGAAGCAATTTCCCGATCACCGCGATCTCAGCATCAACGTGAATATCTCGGTCCGGCATCTCCGGCGCTCCGACATCGTGGAACAGGTTTCGGAGACGCTCCGGGAAACCGGCCTGCCGGCGGAATGTCTCAAACTGGAAGTGACCGAAAGCACCCTGATGGAGGACGCCGACAACCAGGTGACCATCCTGCGCCGGCTCCGCGCCGCCGGGGTCGGCGTGGCGATAGACGATTTCGGGACCGGCTATTCGTCGTTGAGTTACCTGCAGAGATTCCCGATCGACGCCCTCAAAATCGACCGTTCTTTCATAGCCAGAGAGCGGGGGGACAGCTGGGATATCGTCCGGATGATCATTGCGCTTGCCCGTGACAAGCGAGCGCTGGCAGTCGCGGGGGGGGTCGAAACCGAAGATCAGGCGCGCGAGCTTCGGGACATGGGGTGCGATCGGGCCCAGGGCTTCTTGTATGCGGATCCGCTCCGGCCCGTCCTCGCGGCTCAGATGCTGGAAGGCTAAGTACCGCCACCTTAACGGTTTCTGTAGTCCTTCCAGGGTGATCTCTTGCGCCGCCCTTCCCCGGGCGGAATCTTCTTTGAGCGCCCTCCAAGCGGGTTCCAGCCCTGAACTACGCGTTTTCGCGTATGGCAGGGCCGTGACCGCGTGTGCTGGTTTGTAAGTCTTCTGCCAATACCTGGACGTGCTCCATGCCGGGCCTTTCGCTCCGGCAGTAAGCCGTTGTGTCTTATGGAAGTAGAACACGGGGCCCTTGAGTCCCCTTGAGGCTATGCGCCGCAACGTTGTCCGGATGGTGCTTGCTGCCTGCTGCCTGGCGGGCGCTTACGCCTGCCTCGCCGACCTGCTCGGCGGGCCCGGCGTCGGCGACGTGGCACTTTCCTACCAGGGCGACTCGATCCTGGTGGTCAACGAAGGTCTCAAGCTGCCGTCCGTCTATGCCGCCACCATCGGCGGATCGCCGTTGTCCGGTCCCCGATTCACGTTCACCTCGTCGAACCCGGCGGTGATCGCCCTGGAGGGAGATTCCCTGAGCGCCAAGGGGCGCGGACGCGCGACCGTGATCGCCCGGCTGGTGACCTCGGTCCTCCCGCAAAACGCCCCGGCCGACACGGTCGAGCTTCGGGTCATCGCCAGGGGGGTCACGCTGGACAAGTCCAGCGTGACGCTCGCCAGTCTGGGCGACACCACGGCCCTGGTCGCTACAGCGCTCGACATCAACGGCAAACCGATCTCGCCGGCACAGACCGCGCCCGTCTGGGTGGTGTCCGATACGTCCGTCATTGCCATGGTGCCGCAGAGCAGGCTGGTGGCCAGGAAGAACGGCACGTCGACGGTGCGTGCCATCGTCGATTTCGACACGGCCCTGGCACAGATTGTCGTGCGGCAGGCCATTGCCGACCTCACGATTGGTCCAGGTGCGGTGCGCCTGGTGTCGTTGACGGAACAGACGGCGCTCTCGGCGGTCGGCGTGGACGCGAACGGCAATCCCATTCCCGATCCTGCTCTCACGTGGGAAAGCGCGAGCCCCGGGGTGGCGGCGGTGGATGCTTCGGGAAAGGTGACGGCGCGCGGGAATGGCTCGACCTACGTGCGGGCGCGGAGCGGGACGGTCACGGACAGCGTGGCGGTGGTGGTGGACCAGCGGGCCACCCAGGTGGTGATCGTACCCCAGCCGGTGGCGGCGATCACCGCCGTCGGCGGTCAACGCCAGCTCGGCGCCAGCGGCGTGGACCAGCTGGGGAACACGGTGCTCGACGAGGAGCCGCACTGGTCGACGCTCACCCCGCTGATCGTACGCGTGAGCGCGGAAGGCCTCGTGACCGCCGTCGGAGAGGGAACCGGACGCGTGGTCGCGTCTCTCGATGCCGTCGCAGATACCGCGACACTGGTCGTCAGTAATGACCCGGCGTCGGTCGAGGTGCTTCCCGCGAGCGCGGCGCTTTCCAGCCTGGGCGACACGCTGCGGCTCAGCGCCGTGGTCCGCAATGCCCGTGCCGACACCATCTCCGGCGCCTCGATCACCTGGACCACACTGGATCCCACGGTGCTGTCGGTGCTGCCGGATGGTCATGCGATCGCGCTCGGAGTGGGCACGGGACGGGTGGTGGGCGCGGTGGCAGCCGCCAGCGACACCACGATTGTCACCGTGACCAACACGCCGGCCGTGGTGTCGATCGTTCCAGTCGCCGACACGCTGGTGAGCATTGGCGAGACCCGGCAGCCGGCGGTCGATATCCGCAATGGCCGTGGGGCTTCGCTTTCCCGCGGGACGGTCAGCTGGTCCAGTGACAACACCGCCGTGGCGACGGTCGATCTCTCGGGCACGGTCACCGCCCGCGGCAACGGCGTCACCTACGTGCGCGCGTACAGCGGGACGCTGAAAGACAGCGTGGAGATCCTGGTGGACCAGCGGGCCACCAGCGTGGCGATCTCGCCTGATCCGGTGCCAGCTATTACGACGCTCGGCGGCCAGCGCCAGCTCGCCGCCAGCGCGACCGACGGCCGCGGGAACGCGGTGACGGACGAGCAGCCGCACTGGTCGAGTCTCACGCCGGCCATCGTGCAGGTAAGCACCAGCGGCTTGGTCACCGCGATGAGCGAGGGGACCGGGCTCATCGCGGCATCGCTCGACGCCGCGGCGGACACGGCCACCATTGTGGTCAGCAATGATCCCGTCTCCATCGAGGTGTTGCCGGCGACCGCCGCGTTGTCGAGTATCGACGATACGCTGGTGGTGCGGGCGGTGGTCCGCAACGCCAGCGGCGACACGATCCCCCGGGCCACAGTCTCGTGGGCGACGCTGGACCCCTTGGTGCTCTCGGTACTCGCCGACGGCCGGGCCATCGCCATCGGGGTAGGGACGGGACGGGTGGTCGGCACGAATTCGGGGCGGAGCGATACCAGCAGCGTCACGGTGACCAACACGCCGGCAGTGGTGTCGATCGTTCCAGTCGCCGACACCCTGGTGAGCATTGGCGAGACCCGGCAGCCGGCGGTCGACATCCGCAACGGCCGCGGCGCTTCGCTATCGCGCGGTTCGGTCAGCTGGTCCAGCGATAACACCGCCGTCGCGACGGTCGATCTTTCGGGCACGGTCACCGCCCGCGGAAACGGAGCCACTTATGTGCGGGCGTACAGCGGGACGCTCAAAGACAGCCTCCAGATAATCGTGGACCAGCGGGCCGCGAGTGTCGTGATCTCGCCTGATCCGGTACCGGCTATCACGGCGATCGGCGCTCAGCGCCAGCTCGCCGCCAGCGCGACGGACGGCCGCGGGAGCGCGGTCACCGATGAGCAGCCGCATTGGTCCTCCCTCTCGACGTCGATCGTTCAGGTGGGCACCGGCGGGCTGGTCACCGCGATGGCCGAGGGAACCGGACGCGTGGTCGCGTCGCTGGACGGAACCGCGGACACCGCGGTTGTCCTGGTCAGCAATAATCCCGTCTCCATCGAGGTGCTGCCGGCCACCGCGACGCTCTCCAGCATCGACGACACCCTGCTGCTGCGCGCGGTGGTCCGCAACTCCAGCAACGACACGATCCCCGGCGCAGTCGTGGCCTGGAGCACGTTGGATCCCCTGGTGCTCTCGGTCCTCGCCGATGGCCGGGCGATCGCGCTCGGCGTGGGCACGGGACGGGTGGTGGGAACGACTTCGGCCGGGGGTGACACCAGCGTCGTCACCGTGACGAATGCGCCGGCCTTCATATCGATCTTGCCAGACGCCGACACGCTCATCAGCATCGGCGAGCCGTACCAGCCGCCGGTGGACGTTCGCAACAGTCGCGGTGCGGCTCTCGGCCGCGGTGCCGTGAGCTGGTCCAGCGATAACACCGCGGTAGCGACGGTGGATCTCCTGGGCACCATTACCGCGCGCGGGAACGGCATCACCTATGTGCAGGCGTATAGTGGAACGCTGAACGACCGGATCCAGGTCGTGGTGGACCAGCGAGCGACCAGCGTCGTCACCTCACCCGATCCGGTGCCGGCCATCACCGCGATCGGTGGCCAGCGCCAACTCGCGGCCACCGCCACCGACGCGCGCGGAAATGCGGTGACGGATGAGCAACCGCATTGGTCGAGCCTGACGTCGTCGATCGTTCAAGTGACCACCAGCGGCCTGGTCACGGCGATGGGCGAGGGGACCGGGCGAATCGTAGCGTCGATGGATCAAGCGGCGGATACGGCGGTGATCATGGTCAGCAATGATCCGGTGTCCATTGAGGTACTGCCGGCCACCGCGACGCTTTCCAGCCTGGACGATGTCTTGCAGATGAGTGCCGTGGTCCGCAATTCGCGCAACGACCCGATTCCCAACGCCGTGGTGGCGTGGACCACTCTGGATGCCGGCGTGCTCTCGGTGCTGTCGGACGGCCGGGCCATCGCGGTCGGCGTGGGGACCGGCCGGGTGGTCGGCACCAATGCGGCGGGCAGCGATACCAGCGTGATCACGGTGAGCAACACGGCGGCGCTGGTGTCCATCCTTCCCGACGCGGACACGCTCGGAAGCATTGGGGATTCGGTGACACCTCCGGTGGACTTCCGCAATACGCGGGGCGTTTCACTGGACCGAAACGCCGTCACCTGGTCGAGCGACAATACCGCGATCGCCACGGTGTCGAGTACCGGCATCATCGTCGCGAGGGATAGCGGATCGACCCTGGTGCGGGCCACCAGCGCGGTGGCGCGGGATTCCCTGGCGGTCGTGGTGACGAACGCGCCGGCGTCGATCGTCATCAACGGCACCCAGGACACCCTCACCGCGCTGGGCCAGTCGCTGAGCTACGCGGCCGAGGTGCGAAACGCGCGTGGCAATCTGATTGCCGACTACCCGGTAGCATGGCGATCCTCCAATAGTGGGGTGGCTTCGGTAACCGGTGCGGGTACCGTCACCGCCACCACCATCAGCGTCACCCCCGCCACCGCCAACGTCATCGCGCGCGCCGGCCTGGTGGAAGACACGCTGACGGTCGTCGTTCTCAATCCCACGCTGCTCCAGGTGGATAATTCGGTGGTGGCATCGGTGCGCGTAGGAACCGGCAGCCGACCTTATCTCCGGATCCAGGACGCGGTGAACGCGGCCGATGCCTTCGACACCGTTCTAGTGCACCGGGGCGCGTCACCATATTCCGAGACGGTGGCGCTCTCGCGCCGCATCACCCTGCTCGGCGACTCGACCGCGTATGTCTCCGGCCTCGACCCGTTGCAGCTTCCCCGTATCGGTCACGATTCGGGAGCAGCCGCCGTTACCGCGTTTACCAGCGCCCAGGTGACGATCCGCTATTTCACGGTGGTGCACACGCTGAGCGGTCCCGCGGTGGATGCGCGGGGCGGCGACGTGAGCATCAGCGATCTGTACGTGAACCCGCAGGGGACCGTGCTCGGAAACATCGGTGGCGGGGTCAGCATCAAGGACTCGCCCTCGGGCTCGCGGGTGGCCAACTCGGTGATCCGGCAGGTTCGTGGGTACGGGATCCGGCTGGAGAACAGCTCGAGCGCGGAGCTCAACGGGAATTCGATTGCGGCAGTCGATTCCATCGCGGGCCAGGAACCGGGGGCCGGAATCCGGGTCGTCGGCGGCAGTGACGACCGGGTACAGGGCAACAGCATGATTGAGACGCAGGGGCCGCAGCTCCTGATAGAAGGCGCTGCGACGCCGACGATCAGCGCGAACTCGTTTGCCGGACGTCATCAGCTGGTGCGGCTGGACGACATTGTCACTCGCGCGTCGGTGACGGACAACACCTTCGATCTGCGGCCGCGAGCGACCGACGATGCTCGCGGAAGCGCCGACGATGGCCGCTCCGGGCTCGACATAGAAGACTCCGATCCGGTAGACGTGACCGGCAACGTCTTTACCGATTCGACCACCGCGGCCGGATCGGCCATGGACGCGCTGCGGCTGATCGATCAGCGAGGCGCCAACCTGCTTCGCAACCATTTCATCGGCGGGCGCTATCAGATCCGGTCGGCCCGCTCCACCTGGACCGTCACCGGCTCCCGTTTCGAGGGGGCCAGCAAGGCGGTGGTGGCCGAGGAGACCGATACGCTGTCGCTGGTGGATGACACGTTGACCGCGGGGCGGTCGGGGCAATGCGTTCAGGCGACCGGCACCAATTCGGCGGCGACGGTGCTGCGCGGCCTGTTCGAGAGTTGCCCGACCAGCGGTGGCGTCGCGCTGGCAGTGTCCGGCAGCGGGACGTCGCTCGAGGTCACCCAGTCCACGTTCACGGGTGCCGAAGCGCGGGCGATCTCGTTCAACGGTCACCTGCTGAAGGCGCGCGGCAACGTGTTCTCGGGCGCAGGGGTCTCAGCTGTGACGTACGCCGGTGCCGCCGTCATTTCCGCCACCGCGGATGTCGACAGTATCGAGGCGAACGCCATCACGGATTACTCGACGTTTGACGGAATCTCGGTGAGTGGGGGGTTGGTGCGGGTGGACAGCAACCTGGTGGCGCGTAATGTCATCGGGATGCGACTGACCGCAGGCGCCGACTTCCGCGCCCTGGACAACGACATTTACGATCACCAGACCGGGGGGGTGCTCAATCCGGAGGTCGGCACGCTCACGATTCCGGGCAACTGGTGGGGCGACGGCACCAATGGCCCGCGTAGGGACGCCGTACCGGCGGCGGCCGGGGACAGTGCCATCGGCAATATCGACTTTACCGCTGTCCGCGGCACCCCTCTCTCTCCGGGATCGGTGGCTGTCGGACTCCGGAAAGTGCACGGGGACAATCAGGACAGCACGCGCAATTCGACGCTCCGCATCCCGCTAGCCGTGAGAGTGGTTGATGCGGCCGGTCGCCCGGTCAGCGGGGTGAGCGTGACGTTCAGCACCCCGACGAGTGGTGCCAGGCTAAACGGTTCGAACAACCCGGTGAGCACGGTCACCGACGCCAGCGGGTTGGCCGACGTTACGTTGAAGCTCAGCTCCACCGCGGGCCAGAACACGGTCAACGTGAACGGGACATCCACCTCGCTCGGCACCGTCACCTTCAGCGCGACCGGCACCCAATGAACTGCCCCAAGTGCGGACGCGAGATCCCGGCAGGCTCACCCACGTGCCTCCATTGCAACAGCCGGTTTTCGGACGAGCGGACGCTGGTGATGGTGAACGACGACGAGCGCGACGAGGTCCGCGATACTCTTCGCACCGCGTTGTCAGGTGTCTACGAGCTGGATCAGGAGTTGGGCCACGGCGGTATGGCGGTGGTGTACAAGGCCACCGAAATCGAGCTCCGTCGCCCGGTTGCCCTGAAGGTACTTCCTCCCGGAATGCTGGTGACCAAGGCGGCGGTGGAGCGCTTCAAGCGGGAGGCGCGGATGGCCGCCGCACTCGACCATCCCAACATCATCCCGATTTACCGCATCGGCCAGGCGGCCGGCGTGTTTTACATCGCCATGAAATTCGTGGAAGGCCGCTCGCTCCACGGCATCATGGAGTCCCAGGGTGCGCTGCCGCTCCCGGTGGTGCTCAATGTTTTCCGAGCGGCCACCAGCGGGCTGGCCTACGCCCACGAGCGGGAAATCGTGCATCGGGACATCA
>JACQVB010000137.1 GCA_016209985.1 Gemmatimonadota bacterium
AACCACTTCCCTCCTTGCACCCCCTGTTCGAGGGCGGTCAACATGCGGTCGGTCCAGACTGTCGGTTCGGTCCACGCCCAGCGGGTGCGAACCTGTCCGTCGGGTCGAGTCCGCGGGCGAATTGACTGCCCGTCAGACACTGCGTCCGGTATGGGGTCCGATGGTCCGGTCATCGCGCATCCACCTTCCTGCGTCCCTTCGCTCCACCGGCATTACCCGGCTTCGTCGCTACTATGGACGCTCTGACTCCTGCCTGGTCGGCTCTTCGGCGGCGATCGGCCCGCATGAACACCGTCCCTGTTACCACGCAGGTCTCCCTGCTTCACGTGGCTGGCCTTTCCGGACATTCCGTCGCCAACCACCTGGCCGCCCCTGCCGTCGCTTTCACCCACAACCCCTCAGCGCGACAGGCTCGTTCTGGGCTTCGCCTTGCTCGGGCAGGCTCACCGATTCGGCCCGGCCGAAACGCGTTCGTCTCCTACGGACTGTCCGGTCATCTCCAGTAGCTTCCTACCCCCTCTCGCGAGGACGCAGTACCTGTCGATTACAGGCCGGAGTGTGTATGCCTGAGGAGGACTCGCACCTCCCCGACCAGACACGCTCACAGGCGCACCCGAGCGCGGGCTCTTTAGCCCGCGATTCAAGCTCGCACGCTCACCAAGGCAGTTCGACTTGAAGCTGGCGAGAGCGCCACGCACGTAACACTCCCGTATCCTAGCTGCCCGAATACCTGGGGCCTCCGGCAAAACCCCGGAGGCTCGCCGCACATTCCGGCGCCACCTCCGGGTCCTCCTGGCACTTTACGCTTTGCGCTTGATGGAGGCGATCTGAATGGCGTTCGCCCCGCCGGCATTGAACACCGCTCCGCTGACCGTGACGTCCTGCTCGGCGAAGTCTTTCAGGCGGGCGTTCTGCGCCTCGCCGGGCATCTGGTCCGAGGTGGGGATGTAGAGCTTGCCATCGGTGCCCAGAATGCCGAGTGGAATTCCCTTGTCGGCACACACTTGCGCGCACATCCGGTGGTCCGCGCCGGTGAGTCCCTGGCCGAATTTGCAGGAAACGTCCACCACCGTGCCGGTGATGGTTTTCTGCGTGCTGGCCGGCTTCTTCATCGCCATCTGCTGGGCGGAAGCGGTGCCGGCACCTGCCAGCGTAGCATAGCCCACCGCGATCAAAGCGGTGGATAAACGGGTAATCATGTGACCTCCTCATCTGGTATGTGGTGGTGAGACCTGCCGGTGCGACACCGTCGCGACCGCGCGACGTCACGTGGGACGTCGCTGATGACCGCACCAATCCAGATCGCGGCGGGAAAGTTCCTCGCAATCAGTGAGGCTTCCGAGGTATTCGGGAACTTTGGATGCGCCTCCGGGATTGTCGGGCTGAGGCCCTACAACTGGAGGAGACCATGGGCACGTTGAAACTCGGACGCGCGATCGCGGCCGGTCTGGTCGGAACGGCCGTCATGACGATGCTCATGCTGGCCGCGCCGATGATGGGTCTGCCGCCGATGAAGATTGGCGACATGCTGGGACAGTTTCTGGGAATCGGCGCCGCGGCGGGATGGGTCATGCATTTCGTCATCGGCGTAATCCTGGCGACGATCTACGCGTGGTTCGTTGCCGCGCGCCTTCCCGGACCCGTCGCGGTGCGCGGGGCGGTCTATGGCTTCGCCGTCTTTCTGGTGGCGCAGCTCGTCGTCACGCCCATGATGGGGGGAGGCGTGTTCTCCGGCGGAAACATCCCGATGATCATGGGAAGCCTCTTGGGGCACCTGGTATACGGAGGGCTGGTGGGAGCGGTGTACGGTCATCCGTCTCCGGCGAGCGCACCACAGGCACAACGGGCATAGCCGTCGCAAGCATGCAACATCTTTGGAAGAATGGCACGCTGGACGACCTGCTCGCGGCCAACGTCGCCGTGATTTACAAGCACAGCCCGATTTGCGGAGCGTCGGATTTGGCCATTCGCCAGGTCGAGGCGTTCGCCCGGGCCTACCCGAGCGTTCCCGTGTACCTGGTTGATGTCATTCGCAACCGCGCAGTCTCGGACCAAGTCGCCCAACGGCTCGGCGTGGGGCACGCCTCCCCGCAGACCATCGTAGTCAGGCAAGGGAAAGCATGGTGGAACGCGTCTCATTCCAGGATCACGGCCCACGCGCTGATCCAGCACGCCACCGGGTCGTGAAGCATCACGTCCGGCCGGTACTGGCTATCGTGCTGGCCGGCCTGGCCGGCGGCGTGTGGTGGCTGGCCGACCGGCGTCCGACTCCCATCGCTCGTGGGCCGATTACGGTGCCCCACGCCGCCGCGGCACCGGACATATCGGTGGTGGGATCGGTACGGCACGTTCATTCAGAGGGCGCAGCAGAGCGCCTGCTGGTCGATTCGATGTTTCCCGATGGGCCGGTTCAACTACTCTGGTTCGAGGGACGCCCGGCGCAGCCTACCACCAATGGCGCCGTCACGATGGACGGCTCGGGTGGTGTCCTCCGTTTCGACCGGACGTTGCGGCCTGCCTGGCTGCACTTCGAGGTTGAAGGACGCGAGCTCACCGCGGCAGCACCGGCGCGGGACGGCGGCTCCTGGCTCGCCGCGACCAGCGGGGACATCCTCCACGTAGACCGGCTCGGCCGGATGACGCAGTTTGCCGCCGACAGCGCCGGTCACTTCAGCACCACGGCCCACGTCCCCATTCAGTTTCCGGGCCTCGCCGCGGACCCGAACGGGCACGGCGTCTGGATCACCCGTTCGCCCGATCGCTTCGGATTCGGCTGGCACCCGGCCGGCACCCCACCGGCGATTCTTCTCCTGGGAGAGGATGGAAGGATCGTGGACTCCGTGGGTGCAGCCGTGGTGCCGGCGCACGTCTTGCTCGCCGACCTGGCCAATGCCGGCCGCGTGGCCGTGTCGGGCGATACCGTCTGGTATGCTCCCTTCATCCGCGACCAGGTGATCGCCTTCGGTCCCCACGGCGACACGCTTTGGGTGGCGACCCGGGGGCTCGGTTACGGCACCACCGAGCCGCGCTTCGAAGTTGCCGGTGGCAAGCCAGTGATCGACTACCTCCCGGTGAATCTCGGTATCGCCTTGGGCCCCGATGGTCGCGTCTACGTCCTCAGCACCCGGGACTCGAGCACCACGCTGGGACGGCTCGATGCGTTCAACCGCGTGACCGGAGTGCTCGAGCGCAGCGCCGAACTTTCCACGCCGACTCCGACCTTGGCGGCAGATGGAGACGGCAGGATCTATCTGCTCAACGCTTCCCGATTGCTGACCGGTGTCGCGCCGCGCGAGCGGGTCGAGCTCGCAGCGTTCGATCTCGATCGCCTGGGCGGAGGTCGCCTTTCGTCGGCCGACCTCAGAGGCAAGGTGGCCCTCGTCAATTTCTGGGCGAGCTGGTGTGGACCGTGCCGGACGGAAATGCCCGCGCTCGACAGTCTCAGACGAGGCATCACGGATCCGGAGTTCGTCTTCATCGCCATCGATGAAGACGTCAAGGTGGAAGACGGAAAGGCATTCATCGGCGAGTTCGGTTTCGATTTCCCGGTGCTCTTTGGACGTGGCCGGATGAAGGAGCGCTACCATTACCTCGGGCTCCCGTTCACCGTGCTCCTGGATCGGAACGGAGAGGTGGCCGGGCAATGGCTTGGGTATGCGGGACCGGGGCAGATTGGCGCGATTCGAGCGATCATCCTGAACGAGCTGGCCCGCTCTCCTCGCCAGCCATGACTCTCGATTTCGGTCAGGATCACGCGCTGTTTGCCCGACCAGGATCCAGTGGACGCGAGCGAGCATGCCTTGCACCAATCCGTCTTGGCCCTCGCCGCGCGGCACCGGCGCCACCGCCGAAGCCCTGGCGCCCGGTGATACTTCTCGTGCCAGATCCCGTGAAACAGCCAGGCGAGCTTGGTCCCCGGTTTGCCGTCGAACCGTTTGAGGAACTGCAACAGGCCGCCTTGAACTGAATCTGGTCAGGCGATCTCTGTGAGTGCGCCGGTTCTGACAGCCTTCACCAGCTCATTCCACTCCCGGCCCTGCAGTGTGACCACGTTGGGTTCTTCGCCGATGCGCACCGTTCCATCTTCCTGCACTTCGACCGTGGGACACTCGGAGCATGCCGGGCAGAGAGGGTAGATCTGCTTGGGTTTCGCGTGCATGATGCATCCTTTCTGTTCACGTGAGGTCACGCCGCACAGCAGGACAGCTTGGCAAGATCTTTGTTGAAAAGCCACGGGTATCCCTGGCGGCAAGCGCCAGCGGGACGTGCTGGAGCGGCAACAACGCTGCCCCGTCAGCCGCGGAAGGTATCAGCACCAGGCGGACGAGACGCTTGTGGCCGAAATCCACCACGTAAAGTTCCCCATGGGGACCGATCGCGACATCGGTGGGGAGGGCCAGCGACTCGCCCGTCTGGCCGAGATAACGGCCCCGATCCGTGAAGATCTGAATCCGGTTGTTGTAGAAATCGGCGACGTAGACTCGACCCCGGACGACCCTCACGCCGGTGGCCACGCGAAACCACCCCTTCAGTGGGCCCGGAACACCGAGGCCCAAGGGGCCCCCCCAGCGCCTGACGTACTCGCCCGAGGGGCGAAAGACCTGGATTCGGTTGTTGTACGCGTCGGCGACATACAGGAGGGAGTCGTCGGCGTCGACGTCCGTGGGATAGTGCAGCCTCCCCTTCCCCAGCCGGCCCGGGCGCCCGATCACGGCGATGCCCCGAGGCGAGAAAGCCTCCACCCGATGGTTGTAGAAATCGGCGACGAACACCGTGTCATCCCGCACCGTGGCGCCACCTGGGGCGTCGAGGTTGCCCGGTGCCTCCCCCTGAGTGCCGCCCACCCGGCGGATGAGCCGTCCCAGAGAGTCGATCACCGAGATCCGGTCCCTGGCGTACTCGGCGACGTAGAACACTCCCTGCGAGGTTCGCGTGAGGTGCATCGGCCGGCCCAAGCCGAGCGTCGAGTCGTCCCACCGGGCGAGGACCACCCCGCTGGTGTCAAACACGACGATGCCGCCGGCTCCGGCGTCCGTCACATATAGCCGGCCATTGGCGTAGACGACGCCGATGGGTTGTTGCAGGACACCGGTGCCGATCGCACCCGCCCAAGCGTAAGAGACACGCTCCCTCCGGAGGAGCGCGGGCAGGAACACGACCGCGGCAGCAAGGACCAGCAGGGCGATGACCGCAACACCAATTCGCTTCAACATGTGACTGATCTCCCGGGGACCCACCCTGCCGGAAACGTCGCGTCTCCAGCCATCACGTACCGAAGAGGTACAGCACGGTTCGGACGCCGAGCGAGAGCGACCAGGTCGGGCCCAACTGCGTGCCGCGCAGTTCCCGGACGATCGGCAGCTGGAAGGATCCCTCGATCGCCCAGTTCGGCAGGGGGATCAGTTGGAGACCGGGCGCGAGCAACAACGTGTGGCCTCCCGTGTTCGCCAGCGGGCCCCCATCCTGGGTCCCCGGCTGTTCCACGGTCCCGTTGAACTCGAGATATGCGGCTGCCGTGACATCTCGTAGTGTCCGGTACGCCGACGGAAACAGCCGGAGCCCAAGGGCGAGGTCGTAGCCTAGATGATCGCCGGCCCGGACACCGAACTTGCTGGCTGCCGCAGCCGTATACCCCACCGCCCCGTGGACGCCGAGCCGGTCGTTCACATAGCTGTAGACCGCTTGCCCCATGACGTTCACGGTACCCGTGCCCAGGCGCAGCGGCACCGGCAAGGGACCGCTCTCCGACTTGGTCTCCCCGGTGGGCAGCGTGGCGCCGGCGAACAGGACCAATCGTCGGTTGCCCTTGATGAAGTCACTGGCGAGGAGATTCTGGCGGAGCATCAGCACCGCGTCGCCGAAGCCGCCATTGGTCAGCACGCTTCCGGAGCGTCCCAGGGTTTTGTGAACGTAGGGAAACCCGGCGATGAGGATCGTACCCGACGTCATGCCGTGGGGAATCATGAGCGGGACCATATCGACGCCCACGCGCAGGGCGTCGGGATTCGGGATCTCATGTCCGTTGTCGAGCAGGGTCCGCATCTCCGCATGCCGATAGAAGCTCCGGATGCTGCTTTCCGCGAGCGGCAACGGCAGGCCGGTGGGCGTCTGGAACGGCATCCCCTGGCCCAGACCCTTCGATGGCCCAAGAGGGAGGACGGAAGCACCGCACAGCGCACCGGCCGCGAGACATTTTTCCACGCCCCTAGCGGCACGGAGCAAACGGGGAAGTGTGGTTCGCTCCACTAGGACGATCTCCGAGAGGACGAATCAGCCAGCGCGGTGCGCTCGATCAGGACCACCTGGAAGCCGCCCTCCTTGACCAGCCGCCGGATCCGGTCATCGCTTGCCTTGGAGCCGTCGCGGACGGCCAGGATGACCTTGCCGCTGTTGAAGTCGATACTGAGGCTCTCGACTCCCTCGAGCTTCTTGAGCCGCTTCTCCAACCCGTACGCACAGAACGGGCACGAGAGGCCGTTCACCGTCACCGTGATCCGCTCGGGCTGAGCGAGAAGTGCCGCGTTCGGTGCTTGCTGCTTCTGCGTTTGTGCGCCGACTGCACCCGGCACCAAGGCGGTGCCCACCAGCACCGCTACCAAGACTGCAACCATCTTGATACCAGCCACTGTCAGACCCTCCATTTCAGGCCCTCCATTTGGGAACCGCCGTTTGCTATCTCCAGAACTGGAGCCCACTCGGCACCAGCCTGAAGGGCCTCAGTTCCATTGACCGGTACAGTTTAAGCCTTAAACTCGACTTTAAGGTCAAGCCCCGGCCCGGATGGGCCGGCAACGGCAGGAGGCCCACGGATGAGAATTGGCGAACTCGCCGAGCAGGCAGGCGTGAAGCCCCACACCGTTCGGTACTACGAACGGGAAGGATTGCTGCGGGCGCCGCGGCGCACACAAAGCGGATACCGTGACTACGGTCCCGAGGCGCTGGACGATCTCCGGTTTATCAAGAAAGCTCAGGCCGTGGGATTGGCGCTGGAAGATGTGCGCGAGGTGATGGCCATCGCCTCCGGCGGCAAACCACCCTGCGATCACGTGCGGGCCGCAGTAAGGGCTCGGTTGGGTGAGTTGGAACAACGGCTCCGCGAACTGGGGGCGCTCCGGCTCACCCTCCTCCGTACCTTGAGGCGTCTTGAGCGCGCGCCAAGACCCAAGAGAGGATGTAGGTGCGCAGTTATCGAGGAGGTAGCTGCCCGGACTTCAAGCTGACGTTGCCCTGTCTCGGCCCGGTGGTGCCTCCCTCGGGAACTAAGGACACCGGCCGGGGATTGTCGGGTTGCTTGCAGGTATATGACTACACCGTCGAGATGGGCTACATCAAGCGGAATGGGGAGTGAAGCCCTTCATGGAGCAGCTGACACCACTGTTCGAGCACCACGGGTATCTGCTGCTCTTCGGGCTCGGCTTCGTGGAGTTCGCGGGACTCCCCGTGGCCAGCGTCCCGGTGCTCCTGCTCGCAGGCTCGTTCTCCACGACGGGTACCTTGAGCTTTGGGGGCGCCGCCGTCGCCGTCGCCGTCGGCGGTCTTCTGGGCGACGGCATGTGGTTCGTGCTCGCGCGTGCGCGGGGGGCTCGCATCGTCAGTCTGGTGTGCGGCCTCGCCACCAATCCACGGGCGTGCGTCAGCAACGTCGCGGCCAGGGTTATGCAATTCGGCCCGGCGTATATCCTGCCCGCCAAATTCCTTCCCGGCACGGGTAACCTGATCGCCGCGGCGTCCGGACTCGGCGACATGCGGCTGTGGTCCTTCCTCGTGCTGGACCTGATGGCCCTGACCCTCTGGGCAGCCACGTACCTGGCGCTCGGCCGGGTGTTCGCCTCGAGCGTGGAGGTTGCGGTGGCATGGGCGGCCGGGATGGGGCACGCGCTCGCAGCGACGTTCGTGGGATTGATCCTGGCCGCAGGCATATGGCGGCTCATCAAGGTGCGGATTCACCGGCGGCGACACGCCCTGGTCATGGGAATCTCTGCAACGCCCTGCGGATCCCTCCCCGTCGTGTGCGAAGACCAAGGGAACCCGTCGTCGGTGAGAATCGTGCCCGAGATTCGCCCCCCCGCGAGAGGCTCGAGGTTGGGCTAACGGTCAGCTCCAGGTCGCGCGCTGACGGCGACGAGTGCGCGATGCGCGACGCCGGGGCTTTTCCTTCCCTTGGCAGTCATCAGCTCCCAGAGCCAGTCGATTCGGTACCGTTCCATCAGCACCGCCCCGACGCCTGCAGCTTGCAGTAGCTCGCGACATTCGCGCTCGCGATACGTTCGGAAATGGGCAGCGCTAAGCACCCGCAGCGCATCATCTGTGAGTTCGAGGCGCCCGATGCCGAAGCGGCGCGCACCGCCTACCGCAATGCGGAGGTTCCGTTTGACCGAGTCTGGGTAGCGGAGGTATACGCGGCCGAAGCGGCGGTGCCCTGAACCCTCGCGTCCGTACCCTATATCTCTACTCAATATCTCTACTCAGCTTTAAGGTGTCGCCGCCGCCCTTTTTGGGAAGGGGGTTGACCTTCTAGTTAACTGCAAGGTTTAGCTTTCCCGCACAAGCTAATGACCAGATGGATGTTCGCGTTCCTAGGAGCAGGTCCGGGGGACGATCTAATCCAGGCGGCCCCGGCCTGCTTGTTCGCACGCCGGATTCGCCGAAACGAAGGAGCAGGGGGTGCGCGAGGTGGAGGTGTCGTACCAAGCGAGCGAGGCCCGAGTGAAGTACAACGAGCAGAGCATCGCTGCCGACAGGCTTCGTCAGGTGGTCGAGCAAGCAGGCTACACTGCGGGAGAAGTTGGATGAGCGCCGGTGAAGTGTGCTGTGGAGAAAGCAAAGGGATAGTGGCGGATCTCTGTCCCATCCATGCGACGCTGAAGCGCGGGGCGGAGATCGCCCGCCGGGTCGTGGCGCTCCCGCTCGGGGGCTGAACGGGCATGGACCTCTGGACGCTCTTCGTCCTGCCGCTCGGCCTCGGGCTCCTCGGCTTTATCGAGCCGTGCACCGTGGGCTCCAGCCTGCTCTTCGTGAAGTACCTCGAAGGCAAGGAGGCCGCCGCGAAGCTCCTGGAGACCAGTGTGTTCACGGTGACGCGCGCCGTCTTCATCGGGGCCCTGGGGGCGCTGGCTGCCTTCATCGGCTCGGCGTTTCTGGACCTCCAGCGGTGGTTCTGGGTCCTGCTCGGCTCCGCCTACATCGTGGTGGGGGCGGTCTATCTCGCCCGGAAGCATTGGGCGCTGATGCGAGTGCTCGGCCCAAAACTGAACCGGGTCCGTACGGCGCGCCGGGCGGCGACGCTAGGGGTGATCTTCGGGCTCAACATCCCGGCATGCGCCGCCCCGCTCCTGGCCGCAGTCTTCGCGGCGAGCCTCGGGACGGCCAGCGTCGCACAAGGATTCTGGATGATGGCAGTCTTCGGCCTGGCCCTCTCGCTCCCGCTTGTGGCTGCGGTCTTCTGGGGGTGGGCGCGAGGGTGGCTGGACCGGTTCGCGGGGCTAACGCAGCGGGTCCCGTTCTGGACCGGGGTGGTCTTCGTCCTCCTCGGCACCTGGTCGGTCTACCTGGGAATCACTGCGTGAGGCCGGCGGGGGTGGACCGAGACCGGGAAGATCGTCGCGCAGACGATCCCCCTACACGGTCCAGCGGGACTGACGAAAACCCTGTGAGGAGGAGGAGAGTGGAGATGAAACGGATGCGCAGGTTGGCTTTGGTGGCTCCCCTGGTGCTCGCGCTCGCCGCCTGCGACCTGCGGGAGCGCCCCGCCGGAATGGACGCGGGCGGTCCCGTGGTCCCCTCCGTTCTCGGGTATGCCGAAAGAGAGAAGATCCTGTTCATGCACACGGAGGCATCGGACGCGGCGGTGGCGGATACACTCACCAAGATGATGAGGTCTCCCGTGCTCGTGGTGCCCGAGTTGGCTCAGACACCGGAGGCAGCGCTCGCCAACGTGTACGTGTTCACCAACGGAATCCAGCCGCGCGGTGCCAGAGGGCCGTTCGAGAACCAGCCGGACATCTTCGACTCGCCACCGGGCACCCCGGGGTACAGCCCCCTGCGGTTGGTCAACCTGGTCGCCTGGACCGACCCCTCGCAGGCGCGTCTGCTGACGTCGGCCGAGGAAGTGCTTGCGGCGCAGGCGGCGGGTGACGTCACGGTGGAACGCCCGGGAGCGGTCGTCAACATGCCGCTGCTCACCTGGCCGGGTGGGGGCGAGCGATAGGAGGAATGATGCCACAAGTCCAGAAGGCGAACGAAGGAGCGTCGCCGGGCACGGACACGCTCCAGATCAAGATCGGGGGGATGAGCTGTTCCTTCTGCGCGAACTCCATCCGCAAGGCGATTAGCCGCGAGGAGGGCGTGGAGGAGGTGCACGTCTCCATCGCGCATGAGGAGGCGCTGGTCCGCTACCATCCCGACCGGGTGAGCGAGACCACCATCAAGGATACGCTCCGGGGCCTCGGCTACACGGTCCGCGACCCGCGCAAGGTGCAAACCTTCGAGGAGCAGGAAGCGATCATGCGGCACGAGCGGAACAACCTGCTCGTCGCGGCCTCGGTCGCGCTCGGGATGTTCGTCTCGATGGTGCTCATGTGGACGGACCTGCTCCGGGTCGAGACCTGGATCATCTGGACCGCCTGGGCGCTCTCCACTTACGTCTTCTTCTGGACGGGGCGCCACATTCTGCGCATGGCCTGGGGCGCGGCGCGCAGGGGGATCACCAACCAGCACGTCCTGCTAACCGCCGGCGCGATTGCGGGTTACATTGGCGCGCTCCTTGGCTCCCCTATCCCGTTCACCAACTGGAACGGGTTCTACGGCTTCCCGCCGGTGGACTTTTACGGGGTAGTGGTCTTCCTAACCACCTACCACCTGCTCTCCGGCTTCGTATCGCTGAAGGTTCGCACCCGCGCCTCTCAAAGCGTCCGCAAGCTCCTGGACATGCAGCCGCCTACCGCCCGTGTGGTGCGGGAGGGGCGGGAAGAGGAGATCGGGATTGAGGAGGTCCAGGTCGGAGACCTCGTGCGTATCCGGCCCGGGGAGAAGGTGCCGGTGGACGGGGAGGTGGTCGAGGGCAAGAGCGCCGTCGACCAGGCGCTGGTCACGGGGGAGCCCATCCCGGAAGAAAAGGAAGCGGGGGACGAGGTGATCGGCGGGAGCGTGAACCAGACGGGAACGCTCCTGGTGCGGGTAAGCCGCGTGGGGGAGGAGAGCTTCCTGCGCCAAGTGGCGCGGCACGTTGAGGAGGCAAAGGCGCTCAAGCCCGGGATCATCGTCCTCGTCGACCGGGTGCTTAGACATTACGTGCCGGTGGTCCTCGCGATAGCGCTCGGCGCCTACCTCTTCTGGGTGGTCGTTCCGATCATCCTCGGCGCGGCGCCCTGGCACCAGCGCGCCATCTATGCCGCAGTCACGGTGCTCGTCATGGGCTACCCCTGCGCGCTCGGGATGGCGACGCCGCTCGCGCTGATCCGCGGAGGCGGCATGGCCGCCGAGCGCGGGATCCTGATGCGCTCGGGGGAAGCCTTTCAGGTGCTCAAGGACATCCGGATCATGGTGCTCGACAAGACCGGCACCATCACCGAGGGCAAGCCGCAGGTGGTCGAGGTCGTTCCAGCCTCACGGTACCGGCGCGAGCAGGTCCTGCAGTACGCCGCAAGCGCGGAGAGCCCCTCCGAGCACCCGCTGGCGCGCGCCATTGTCGAATCTGCGGAGGACGAGCACCTCCCGTTGAAGGCTGCCGATCCTTTTCAGGCGATCGCCGGCGGCGGTGTGGAGGGCACCGTGGACGGACGCGACGTGCTCATTGGGACGCCTACGCTGCTGTCCGCGCGAGGCGTCGTCATCCAACCGGCGCACGAGGTACTCGCGCGCGAGGAGGCCAGGGGCCGTACCGCCGTCCTCGTCGCTGTTGCCGGTGAACTGGCCGGGATTATTGCGATCGCGGACGCCGTCAAGCCGGATGCTCGAGACACGATCGCCCAAATCGCGGCGCTCGGTATCCGTCCCGTCATGCTCACCGGCGACGCCGAACGCACCGCGCGCGCCGTGGCCGCGGAGGTTGGGATCGCGGACGTGCAGGCACGTGTGCTGCCGGGCCAGAAGGCGCAGCACGTCCGCGAGCTGCAACGCGACGGGACGCGCGTGGCCTTCGTCGGCGACGGCATCAACGACGCGCCGGCGCTGATGCAGGCGGACGTGGGCATCGCCATCGGCGCGGGAACCGATATCGCCATCGAGTCGAGCGACGTGATCCTGATCGGTAAACGTCTCTCGGCGGTCGTCGATGCGTACCACATTGGCAGGAAGAGTTACGCGAAGACCGTGCAGAACCTCGTCTTTGCGTTCTCGTTCAACGCCGCGGGTGTGGCACTCGCGACGACCGGACTTCTCCATCCGGTCTGGGCCATGGTCGCCATGGCGGCGAGTGTCACGACGGTGCTGCTCAACAGTTTTGGAGGACGGCTGCTCCCTGGCCGGACGCGTTCGGAACGGGTCGCGGACGCGGCTGCTCGGCGGAAAAAGGTCTCACCGGCCGAGGCGAAGACGGACATCGACACGATGGAACGGACGCGTCCCGGCGAGCCGGCGCATCTTGTGCTCGAAGTACCCGATATCCATTGCGCGGGGTGCGAGCAGAGTATCGAAGACGTGCTGCGGAACCGGGAAGGTGTGGGCGACATCAAGGCTGACTCCCGGGCGCACAAGGTCCGGGTGGCCTACTGGCCGGACCAGATAGGGCTTCACCAGATCGAGGAGGCGGTCACGTCATTGGGGTTCCGCGTGCAGCGGACGCATGCGGCCGGACACGATGAGACAGTCGCCTGAATCACGACCGGCGCGGGATGGCGCGCATATGCCGTGGCCCTGGAGATATGGCGCGGCAGCGCTCACGCTCATCGCCATCGGCATGCTGACGGTGGCGGGCGATACTGCGCGTCAGGCGCGACAGGTGATCACGATCTCAGTCCCCGGCATTCCCGGACCGTATTGCATGTACGGGATTGAAAAGCGCCTCGCTGAACTGCCAGCGGTCGAGCGCATCGATCTGCTCTGGGACCAGGACCGGATCCGGGTCGTCGGGAAAAATGGGATGGCGATTCTGCGCGGCCAAATCGACGAAGCGGTGAAACGATCGGAGTACCCGTACCAGTACTCCATCTCCCAATGAGGAGGCTCGCGAAGACGCTGAGCGGGGCGGCTGTGGCCACTGGGCTCGCGTACGGTTTGGCGTATGTCTACTTCCACGCTGGTCTCCACACCGAAACGTGCCGAGGCATCGCGGCGCCGTGGCCCACGTCAGCACTGGACCCGCCGCAGGCGCACCCGATGGCCATCACGTGGTACCATGAGCTTCTCTATGTCGCCGACGCGGAAAGCGGCGCCGTGAAGCAGTATCGCAACGACGGCACGCTTGTCGCGGCGTGGAGCGGGTTTCGGAGACCGGTAGCGGTTGCCCCGACGGACCGCGCTGTCTACGTCGCCGACTTCCTCAGCGACCAGATCGTGACGCTCGACTCCGACGGCCGGGTGCTCGGACGCTGGGGGCGCCACGGCACGGCGCCCGGCGAGTTTGACGCGCCAGCGGGAATCGCGGTGGACCGGCCAGGCAATATCTACGTGTCCGATTTCTACAACCACCGTATCCAGAAGTTTGACGCCGCCGGGCGGTTCGTCGCCGAGTGGGGCGGCAGGGGCCGCACGCGCGGGCACTTTCGGTATCCGGCCGGAATTGCCATCGACGCGCACGGAAACGTCTTGGTCGCGGATGCCTTTAACAATCGCGTCCAGGTGTTCAGCTCCGAGGGCACATACCTCCGTCAATGGGGTGGAATCGGGTTCGGCATTGGAGGGGGCTGGCCCGGGTGGTTTCGGCTCGCCAAGGACATCGCGCTGGATACCACCGGCAACGTGTACGTGGCGGACGCCTTCAACGATCGCGTTCAGAAATTCACCCCCACGGGGAAGCTGCTGTCCGTCTGGCAACCGAACGATCCCGCGCCCCGCTACCCGTCCGGCGTGGCGGTTGACCCGGGCGGGACGGCCTACGTCGCTGAGTTCTATGCGAACCGGGTGCGGCAGTTCCGGTGCGAGTGAAGGGCAAGACGTGAGGCGCCGTTTGGGTATGAACGGACGACAATTGCCGGTGGCAGTGCTGGCCGCCGCGACGGCCGGCTTGCCTCAAACGGCGTTTGCCTCCGGACACGGGCCCGTCTTTGGCGTGACGACCCCGACGAATGCAGCTGGAGGGTGGGCCGGTGACTTTGGGATGATGGGCCGCACGGGTGACGGCGACGACGGGGCCATGATCCGTGCGATGCTGACGTACGGGTTCACTGAGGACGTGCAGTTGTCCGTGTCCGCCCCTCTGGTTTTCGCCTCGGCACCGTTCGCGCCGGCGCGCGGCACGGCCATGATGCCTGGCAGCGGCGATTTCGAAGGCATCGGAGCTTGGCGATTCCATCGGCAAGGGACAGCCCTCGGCACACGGGTCGAGAGTACCGCGTACGCCGGCGTGATCGCCGCAATAGCGGTGATGAGCGCCGCAACGACCGGGGAGAGCTTCATGGTGGACTCGAGCCTGTCAGCGGATCGGGATCAGTCAACCAAAGCGAGAACTCCTCGGTTACGATGTCCCCTCCATGGACGGCTATCACGCCCAGCCGCATGCGCCCGTCAGTCAGGACATCCAGTCGCATGAATCCTTTCGCCGAGGTCGCGAATAACGTGCCCCCTTTGCTCGTCACCGGATAGGGGCGGCCGTAGAACCCACCACCGCTCACCAGAAGAAACTCGGCGCTGGTCCCCTTGAGCACCTGCAGGTTGTGGTCGTGTCCCGATCCGTACACCAGGGGCGGGTATTGTTGGAACACCTGCTCCAGCTGCTGCCGCATCGCCTTGTTCCGGCCGTTTTGCATGTCCTGGGGGGAGACGCCCGACCCCCGGACCAGCGGATAAAGGGATCCGAGTCCCGGCAGTGGGAGCCAGAGCCAGTGCACCAGATTGTGCAAGGGGAAGATGTGATCTTTCCACTCGAAGTGCCCGCTATGCGGCCCGCCGGAGACCAGCGGATGGTGTGCGAGGACCATGACGCGCCGGGCGCCGGCCCCGGCCAGCGCGGCGCGGAGTGAGTCCATCACCTCACCGGACGAGTCGGCGGGGCAATTGGAATCGGGATGCTCTGGTCTCGGGCCGTTGTGCAACCACCACTGGGTATCGAGGAGAACCAATCGAAGGCGAGCGCCCGCATCCATCACGGTGGGACCCGGGCATCCGCCTTCGGGCGCGAACGAGACACGATCACCGCCTCGAACGCGTACATACTGCGCTTCCCGCCGGATCCTTTCCCATCCCTCCTGGCCCCCGTTGTCCCAATCGTGGTTGCCCGGGACGAAGATTGCCCGCGCGCCGGTTGCGCGAGCCAGATCGATCTGAGCGTTGATCTTCCGCTCCGCCTCGGCGCGGTCGCTCGCGGCCGAGTCCGGCAGCCCACCGGGGTAGATGTTGTCGCCCAGGAAGACCACCGTGGTTCGGGCGCCGGCGGTCCCGATCTCCCGTTCGACTGCCTGAAGTACTGGCTCGCCGTCTGAGGCGGGCTCGCCCGCGTCGCCGATCAAGAGGACCGTCGCCGCGACCTCGTGTAACGGGGGGCGAGGGACCGGTCGGATCACGGCAACCGGGCCGCCACCGCAGGCAAGGGTGGCGGCACTCGCCATCAACAGTGTCATGACGGCCTGCTGTCGCACGGCGATCCCGGATTCGAGTGGTGGTGTGCCTTGCGGCGAGGAGCCGGATCATCGCTAGCGGGGGCCCGGATACGCAAGTTCGCGTAGTTCGTGCCCGAGTGATAATCTTATGCCCGCACGATGGCTGCCCAGGAAATCCGTCCCCGCACCTCCATCCCCTCGTTGGAGCTCCCCCCGTCGAGTGGCTTGGGCGCAATCCCTCCCGATCTCCTGGTCGAGGCCACTCGGCGGCTGGGAGTTGCCTGCCTGGTTTACTCGGGGGTCCTGGGCCTCTACCTGCCCTTCAACAACGCGATCGCTCCGGTGCTACGCCGGACCGCCCGCTGGACGATGCGTGGCCCTGGCCGGGGAACGCGGTGGCGTCTGGGATCATTGTCTGTTCGCTTCTGCTCTACGGCTACACCCGGCGAGCCCTCTGCGACTGCCCCCCGGCGCTGAACCTGGGCCTGCTGTACGAGGTCGTGCTGGCATTCGGGATCGGGGTGGTGAACCAGTGGACCCCGAACACCACGGGTACCGCTACCAGCGGATCGGATTCCGCGCCGAAGGCCGTGATCTGGTGTACCTGTTCGACCGCTATCGGCTCGACCAGACACAGCACGGGATCGTTTGGAACGGGGGGATGACGGTTTCCTTCTAGCCAGTGAACCAACGGCCGGCGGCCCAGGGCCGCCGACACCGACGCCTACCGCCGGGCGCTGCACCCACCCATGCCGGGCTCTCGTTCTCGAACTCATACCACGGTACCCTGTTGCGCAGCGCGTCCGTCGCCAGAAGCGAAGTACCGCCCTAACAAGGGGCTCGATCTCGGGCTGACGCTCAACTCCGGCCGGTACTCCAGCTCGATCTCCAAGAGCAGGTCGCCTGCTGACGGCGACGAGTGCGCGATGCGCGACGCCGGGGCTTTTCCTCCCCTTGGCAGTCATCAGCTCCCAGAGCCAGTTGATTCGGTACCGTTCTATCAGCACCGCCCAGACGCCTGAAGCTTGCAGTAGCTCGCGACATTCCCGCTCGCGATACGTTCGGAAATGGGCAGCGCTAAGCACCCGCAGCGCGCCGTCGCAGATCTGGCACGCGAGATAATCGTCGCACCAGTCGGTGATGACCAGACTCCCTCCCGGCCTCAGCACCAAGGCCAAGCCCCTTCGACCGGTCAGATCACGTTCGGCCGGAGCACAAGTTTCGCACATCGCGTTCATGAAGAGTGCCCGCTATCATCGTGGGACTGGCTGGGGTCTCTCACTCGGCCGCTCGCCGAGCAGCCGTTCGGCCTCGTCGGCAAATCGGCCCGCGTCCAGATGCCGCGCGGGATCGAGGCCCGTCAGCTGGTGCATCCAGAGATGCGGGGTCGGCAGCGAGTCGCCTCTCCAGACGGCATCGCGGTCGTAGAGCAAGTAGAAGTCCCATAACGCGAACATGTCCGCGCCGAAGAGGGCCTTGGCATACCGCTGTCCAATGGTCTCGTCGGCATCCCAATAGTGCCTGACGCGAGGGTCCGACATCAGACGCGGGGCACCGGCCACATGACGCTCAGTTGCGCCCAACTCGCGCACCCACACCACGTAGACCGCTAGGTCGCGATGTTGGGTCCCCTCAAGCCAGGCGGTCTCGATCGCGGCGACCCCGCGAAGACAGACCCCTCACGTCGGCGATGCGAGCAGGATCGCCCGCACCTTCCCCGAGTCAGCCTGAAATTGTGAGCGCAGAGGCTCGAAGCCTGCTTGGATTAGTTGATGCTCTGAGACTGGACCGGTACGCGCGCACCCCAGTAGGGCCGGGGAAAGGTAAACGACCCACGTCAAGCGACGTCGACTGGTCCGGATCATCTTCGGATCCCGAACAGGAGGTAGGCCACCTCCGCCCCTAGCCACATGACGGCGGAGGTCCAAAGCACTACCAGCGAGAGTCGGGTAGCGAGCAACCGGAGTTTCGAAACGGGCTGCGATGCGCAGGCCCGACGCTCCCGGCGTACCGAGCGAAACGCGCAGACGAGGGCGGCGAGCGCGCCGACGAGCAAGTACGGCGCATAGGGCTTGAGACCGGCGAGCCAGGCCGCGCCGCTCGCTCCGAACGCCGCGACGATCAGCGGTGAGGTGGCGGGCCCCATGCAGCACGCCGCCGCTCCGGCTGCCGCAATCGCCGCCGTCCCGGAGGCCGCCGCGGCGATTGCCGGCGCGGGCGAAGGTTTATCGTGTTGAGCCATCGCAATTTCAAGGTAGCCGGCGCCAGGCGCGGACCTTGAACGGGATTAGCCTGGGAGAGAACGCTCCGTCGGGATGGCAAACGCTTGGCGGAAGCTCGTGGGCGCCTCGCCGAGATACCGTTTCACAGTGCGGGCGAAGTGGCTGTGATCTGCGAAACCCGTATTATGCGCGATACGGCTCACGGAGATGTCAGTCGTAGCGAGCCGGTGGCAGGCGACTTCGAGCCGTCGCTGCCGGATATACTCACCCACGGTGCATCCGTAGTGGTGGCGAAATGCCTTTGCCACATGGATAGGGTGCACGCCTGCATCCCCCGCTAGCTGCTCCAGCGAGGGCGGTTGCTCGAACTCACTGTGCAGCCGCTCGCGAACCCGCTCCAGCCACGCTGGGGGATGGCTGTCGAGTCGGAAGCCTCGGCCATTGCTCAACGACGCGTGCACCCACGCTCCCAGTTCCTCCACCATGAGAGGCGAGAGGTCGTCCCGAATTCGCAGCTCGCGGCGGAGCCAGTCGATCGCCGCGTTCGGGCCAATGCGCTGCGCTCGCAGAGGAAAGGAAGTCGTGGGGAAGTCGTCGTCTCCGCGGATTGTGAGGTTTAGGCAGATTGCCCCCTCTATGAAGCACAAAGGTCAGTTGGGAGTGGTTGTGGACATGGACCGGCAAGACGTCTGTGGCTTGCTAGGAACACTCCATAGCACAAAAGGTTGGGCCAGACAGGTTCCGACGAGTGGTGCCGAATGCAGAATCGCAGGACACCAACCCTTCAGCCGACTCTCTCGGTGCACACGTCAGTCCCACGAAGTGACTCCCAGGCTATCCTAACAAGAGCCGTCGGCGCCGGCTCATCGGCGGCCGTCCGTCGTCCACGCCTCGGCGAACTGTACAGCGTTCTTGCGTTTGCCGAGCG
Source organism: Gemmatimonadota bacterium (assembly GCA_016209985.1). GTDB lineage: Bacteria > Gemmatimonadota > Gemmatimonadetes > Gemmatimonadales > GWC2-71-9 > SHZT01. The sequence goes on from JACQVB010000137.1 coordinate 18,843, forward strand.
CGAACGCCTGGTCGAGCGAGATCAGGAACGTGCCCTCGTGCCGGACGGTCCAGGCCTCACCGGCCGCCCGGGACGCGAAGAAGAACACGTAGTGACAGAAGCTTGCCATAGTCTGCCGCGCGTCGCCCTCCAGCGCCTCGGGCACGAGGAGCGACACGACCGCGTCGGGATGGCTCGACTCGGTGACGCCGTCGGGCGTGACGGTGAGCCGGATCGTCTGGCCCGTCTCGGGGCAGGACGACGCGACGCGCGCTGGCTTCCCGAGCATCTCGGGAATGAACAGGCTGTCCCAGCTGCACCAGGTGTAGAGCGTCCGGCCGTCCACATCGAAGGCGTGGTGCATCGGGGCCACCGCGAGACCGCCGAAGCCCAAAACCCGGCCGCCGTCGTCGTGGTAGACCATCGCGCGCAGTCCCTCCCCGCTGAGCAATTCCGTCACGCGCGCGTCGGGCATGTTGAGAACGGCGGAGAGCTCGCCGTGCGACACGGGTTCGCCCCTAGCCAGCAGGCGATAGAGCATGATGCCCAGGCGCTGCTCTTCCACCGTGAACCGCGGGAACAGCGCCAGGAGCGAGTTCGAGACTCGTGCGAGATCAGCGTCGGTTGCGTACATCGTGAGTACTCCCTCGAAGAGCGTTACGACCAATGACGGCGAGTTAGATGTTACGCGGCGCAACACGAGAGCTTCGCCACGTCCTTGTTGAAGGTCTGTGCGGCGAGCTTGATGCCCTCCGACAGCGTCAGGTACGGGTGGAACGTCGCGGTCAGGTCCTCGATCGTCAGCCCGACCTTGATCGCGAGCGCCGGCTCCGTGACCATCTCCCCAACCTCGGCACCGAGGATATGGGCGCCCACGATCTCGCGCTTCGCTCGAGGTTGGGCTAACGGTCAGCTCCGGGCTCCAGCCCTATGTCACCGGGCCGAGAGTTGGGCGGCGCCCACCTTCTTGGGATCGCACCCGCGCGGCGCGCAGGTTCCGCCCTGGGGAAGCTCGTTCACCACGGCCACACGCCACCCGGCGCTCCGACATCAATGCGCGGGCCCCGATCCGCCGGAGCCCGTGCCGATCACGACCAGATCGAACGCTTCCGCCATCTACACCCCCCTTGGGTGTCTTGCCGCCGGTTGTCTTGCCGCCTCCAACACCAGCTTGCGTGACGGCCTGCCTGGCCGTGACCTCCG
>JACQVB010000133.1 GCA_016209985.1 Gemmatimonadota bacterium
CATTCAGGTACACCAACCCGGCAGCGGTGCGGGCGGGAATCCCCAGCGCGCGCGCGAGCGCGACAAACAACACGGTGTGCTCGTTGCAATCTCCCCGCCGCGTTTCGAGGACCTGGACGGCACTCGGCACACTGACCGTGATCTTCTTCTCGAGTTCCTGGTAGACCCACTCGTTCAATAACTCCACCGCCCGCCGGGGGTCGGTGACCCGGCCCACGATCTGGCGGGCCTGCGCCTGGATCCGCGCATCGGTGGACTGCACCAGCGGCTCGGGATCGAGGTACTGGTCGAATCCGGGCAACCGCTGGCCGCGCAGGCGGTAGCGCGCCCGGAGCAGATCATCGCTCTCGCGCCGGATCAGCACGGTGTCACCCGTCAACGTTTGACGGTCGCCACTCAGGTCAAAATCCGCGAGATCTACACCGGTCAGCACGGCACGCATTTCCGTGGTGGCCCCGTGCACCAGCCGGACGTTGGCGGCGACTGCGGTCTGCTGGATGATGTCGTTCGAAAGGCCGGCGGCCAGTGCGGCGACGGTGTCACGTTTGCGGAAGTTCTCGTACGCGATCTCGTACGCGGTGCGTTCCATCCGCAGTCCCGGGAACGTCGCCGACACCACCCGTCCCTGATCGTCGATCCAGGCTTCCAGCGTCATTCCGTTGGAGGTCTGCTCCACGCGCCACGCGTGCAGCGTGTCCCACCGGACCGCGAACCAGTGTGTCGCCAGTGAGTCCGAGTCGGCGCTGTCGGCCACGACCAGTGTCGACTCCGCGGTGATGGTGAGGGTGACCGGGCGATCCGCCAGCGTCAGGGGATCGAACATGTCCAGCGAGTAGGTGCTTCCCACCCTGGGACGCCCGCCGAGAACCACGCGTAGCGGCAGCAGCGCGGGCAGCACGATAGGGTGCTTGAGAGGCACGTGGAGCTGCTGGCGGTTGCCGCCGCTGACCAGCTCCGCCGTGAGCAGGGTGTCACCGTGGATTTCGCCGGTGGCCGTGAAGCTGCCGGCGTCGCCTTGCAGGGTCGCCTTGAAGGTCTTCATCCGGAGCGACCGGGTGAGCAATGCCTCCGTCCGGAGATCGGTCCGGTGGAGCTCCCTCGCGGCAGGAATCTCCACTACCATGATGTCCTGGAACCGCAGCCCCTCGGCCGTCGTGTCGATGGTGTTGGAGGCGTAACCGATCTGCTGGCCACCCATCGTGAGCGTGTAGAAGGAAGAGCCGGGAGGCACGCGGGACCCCGCCTCCGCCAGCACTTCCGCCCGCGGCCGCCAGTACTCGCGCTTGACCAGCAGTCCCAGCGCCACGAGCCAAGTCCCGATGATGGCCGTTCCGACGACGTTCCGGGTTCTCATTCGGTCAAATCCGCAATCTGCAATCGTAATTCCGCAGTCACGCTACCCGATCTTTCTGCTGAGCAACGCTTCGACCATTTCCCGCTCCTCATCGCGCTCGACCACGATACATACGTCCCGCGGAAAGTTGGCGCCGGTCAGATGGGCGCGCAGGACGTCACACAGAATGGCGGAAGCCTCGCCGGCGTCCAACCCACCAGCGCCGACTCCAACGATGGGACACACCAGAGAGGCAATCTCCCAGTCGGCCGCGCGCTGGAGGGCACTGGTCAGCGCGCGACGCACGCCGCCGGAGGATACCGGTTCCGAGGCGCTCATAATGATAGCGTGGATCACCAGCTGGCTGGCCAGGTCGCCGCCCCCCGTGACCACGGCGGCACCCACCGCGAGTTCCTGCCGCACCTTCAACTGCTCCCAGAATGCCGGACCGCCGACCTGCTCCAGACGGCGCAGGGCGGCGGTGGTTGGTTCCAGGGTGGACGTGGCGGGCCGAAGCACCGCGTCCGCTGTGACGAACGCGATGTCGTCGACCACGACGCGGATCACCGGTCGGCGAGTTCCCGCGATCGACGGTACATCTGCGCCGCCTCCTCCGGACGGTTCATCCGGTCCAGGATGATCCCCACGCCGTACAGCACCTTGGCGCTGCTGGGGCGCAACTCCGCCGCGCGTTGGTAGGCCTGAAGCGCTCCCTGCAGGTCGTCGACGTGATTGAGCGCCTCGCCGAGGTAGTAATACACCATCGCGCGGCTGGGATCGAGCTCGATCGCGCGGCGGAGATGCGGAATCGCGTGCGCCCACAGCCCTTTTCGCGAAATCACCAGACCGAGATTGAAATGGGCCTCGGCGTTGCCGGCTTCCACCAGCAGCACCTGGCGCAGATCCCGTTCCGCCTCGGCGTAGCGAGCCATGGATCCCAGCACCGCCCCGCGATTGACCAGCACCTGCGGATTACCGGGATCGACCGCGAGACACTGGTCCAGCTCCTTCAGCGCGTGCTCATGGTCGCCGTCCTGTTCCAGCAACAGCGCCAGGTTGTTCCGCGCACGGACGTGGCGAGGGTTGAGCCCGAGCAGCTCCCGATACAGCGCCTTCGCCCGCTTGACATCGCCGTTGGCATTGGCTTCGCGGGCCGCCCGGTGCAACACCTCTTCGGCCGAGGGCTCGGCCGGAGGGGAATCGGCCGCGGGCGGGGTTGTTGGCTGCTCGGACATCTCAGGCTCCGGCGCCACGACCGGTGCCGCAACAGCCGCTACTTCTGCGACGTCCTCGGTGGAGAGCTCGAAGGGCAGCTGCTTGCGCTCCGGAGTATGCGCGGGGGACGGCGCGGAGACCGCGACCGGAACCGATGGCGTGGAGTACCTCGCCGATAATTCCATTGCAAACCTCCGCCGCACCGTCCGGCGGCGCCGGCCAAAATAGGTCATGGGAGCTTGGTCTCGTCTTCCACGCTCGTCTCCGTCGCAATCCACTGGAGGTACCGGTCCAGTCCTCGCGCGACCGGCACGCCCAGAACCTCGGGCACCTTGTACGGGTGAAGCGTGCGGGTCGCCTCCAACAAATCCTCCCACCGTTCCTGCCGGGTCTTGAGCAGCACGACCGCCTCAAGCGCCTCAGTGACGGCCCCCTCCCAGCGGTAGATGGACGTGGCGGCCGGCAGGATCGTTCCGCAGGCCACGAGCTTTCGCCTCACCAGCTCATGAACGAAAGTCCGAGCTTCTTCCACGGTGCCCAGTGTGGTGAACACCACCAGGTACGACGCATCATCAGGCCCGGACACCGCACAGAACCGTTCTAAGGGGCCATCAAACTACGACTTACGGGATGCTTACGCAAGAACTGTAGGGGCCAGGGGCCGGGGGCCAGGTGCCAGGGACTTCACGTAAAGCCCTGGCACCTGACACCTGGCCCCTGACCCCTGGAGTGTTGACCTGAATTCGTTGCTCCCCCTACGTTACTTGGCTATGCCGGAAGATCGCCTCATTGTTCGCGGTGCCCGCGTTCACAACCTGAAGAACATCACCGTAGAGATCCCTCGAGATCGGCTTACGGTCATCACCGGCCTGTCGGGATCGGGGAAATCGTCACTCGCGTTCGACACCATCTATGCCGAAGGCCAGCGGCGCTACGTGGAATCCCTTTCTGCCTACGCCCGGCAATTCCTCGGTCTCATGGAAAAGCCGGACGTCGAAGCCATCGAGGGCCTTTCCCCCGCCATTTCGATCGAGCAGAAAGCATCCGGCCATAATCCCCGCTCGACCGTGGGAACGGTCACGGAGATCTACGATTACCTGCGTCTGCTCTGGGCGCGGGTGGGAATTCCTCATTGCCCCAACGATGGATCACCCATCGAGCGACAGAGCGCTTCCCAGATCACCGATTCCATTCTGGCCTGGCCCGCCGGCACCCGCATCGAAATCGCCGCCCCGCTGATCCGCGGTCGCAAAGGAGAATTCCGGGATCTCTTCGAGGGCGCCCGCAAGCAAGGCTTCGTCCGCGTCCGGGTCGACGGAACGACCTTCGACCTTACCGATCCGCCCAAGCTCAATCGGCGGGTGCAGCATGACATCGCGCTGGTGGTGGATCGACTCGTGGTTCGGCCGGAAGACCGCCAGCGAATTCACGATTCCGTGGAGACCGCGCTGCGGGCAGCCGAGGGGGTGGTCGAGGTCGTTCGGCATGACGAGGGAAGCTCGGTGCTGTTCTCCGAGCGATTCGCGTGTCCCAAATGCGAGTATTCGCTCGCGGAGCTCGAGCCCAGGCAATTCTCGTTCAACTCGCCCTTTGGAGCCTGTCCGGCCTGCGGCGGACTCGGCACCCGCCGCGAAGTGAGCCCCGATCTGATTCTGGGCGATCCGAGCATCTCCATTCTCGAAGGCGTGATCCTTCCGTGGGGCCCTCCGAGCGGATACCTCGAATCGGCCGTCATTCCCACCCTTGCGAAGGCGTTCAAGTTCAACCCATCGGCTCCCTGGGGGTCGCTCTCTCCCAAAGTGCGCGAAGTCCTGCTGTATGGCGCGCCCGAGCGGACGCTCGCATTCCAGTATTCAGCGGGAAAGACGGCGGGCCGGTACGAGAGCGCATGGGAAGGCATCCTCAAGAACATCGCGCGCCGCTACCGGGAGACCACGTCAGATGCGGTTCGGGACCAGCTGGAGGCGTACATGACGGAGCTGCCGTGCGACGCGTGCGGCGGCAAGCGGCTCAGGCTCGAAAGTCTGAGCGTGTTGCTCAACGGCAAGAGCATCGGCGAGGTAACCGAGATGCCGGTCAGGAACGCACGGGAGTTCTTCGAAGCGATTCCTTTGCGGAACGACGGCCGAAAGGGAGTCGACCCGGAAATTGCCGGCCCCATTCTCAAGGAAGTAACCGAGCGCCTGCGGTTTCTGGACGACGTGGGCCTCGATTACCTCACGCTCGGTCGCGCCGCTGCCTCCTTGTCCGGCGGTGAGGCGCAGCGCATCCGCCTGGCGACCCAGGTGGGAAGCCGGCTGGTGGGGGTTCTCTACATCCTGGACGAGCCGTCCATTGGGCTCCATCCGCGCGATAATGCCCGTCTCCTCGCCACCCTGATGGGCCTGCGGGACCTGGGCAATACGGTCATTGTGGTGGAGCACGACGAGGAGACCATCCGCGAAGCTGATTACGTCATCGATCTTGGCCCTCGAGCGGGGCGCCACGGCGGCGAGGTGGTGGTTCAGGGCCGGCTGCCCGAGGTCCTGGCGCATCCCACTTCGCTCACGGCGCGCTACCTCCGACGCGAGCTGCGGATCAACGTCCCGACTCATCGGCGGCGGGTGGAGGAGGAACGCGCGGTCCGCGTCATCGGCGCGCGACACCATAACCTGAAAGATCTGGACGTCTCGCTTCCGCTCGGTCTCTTCATCGCCGTCACCGGCGTGTCCGGTTCGGGCAAATCGACGCTGGTGACCGATATCCTCTACCATGCGCTCGCGCGGCATTTCTACCGGGCGAGCACCGTTCCCGGCGCTCACGATCGGATCGAAGGCCTCGATCACCTCGACAAGGTGATCGAAATCGACCAGAGCCCGATCGGCCGGACTCCACGTTCCAATCCCGCCACCTACACCGGGCTCTTTTCCCCCATCCGCGACCTGTACGCGCAGCTTGGCGAGGCGAAGATCCGCGGCTATGGTCCCGGCCGATTCTCCTTCAACGTCAAAGGCGGTCGTTGCGAATCGTGCCAGGGCGACGGCCTGGTGAAGATCGAAATGCACTTTCTGCCCGACGTCTACGTTCCCTGCGAAGTCTGCAAAGGCCGCCGCTACAACCGCGAAACACTCGAGGTTCGTTACCGCGGCAAATCCATCGCCGACGTGCTCGACCTGACGGTATCCGACGCGCTGGAGTTCTTCGAGCATCAGCCGCGCATCCGCTCCAAGCTCGAGCTGCTGAACGACGTCGGCCTGGGCTACATCCACCTGGGCCAAAGCGCGACGACGCTGTCGGGCGGGGAGGCCCAGCGGGTGAAGCTCGCCACCGAGCTCAGCAAACGGGATACCGGGCGCACGCTCTACATTCTCGACGAGCCAACGACCGGGCTGCACTTTGAAGACGTCCGGCTGCTGCTCGACGTCTTGCACCGTCTGGTCGACAAAGGGAACACGGTCGTGGTGATCGAGCACAACCTGGATGTCGTGAAGACCGCCGACTGGATCGTTGACTTGGGGCCCGAAGGCGGCGAAGCGGGCGGCAGGATCGTGGCCCAGGGTACGCCGGAGCACGTTGCGGGTGTGCGTTCTTCCTACACCGGCCAATTCCTCGCCAAGATGCTTGCCGGCAGATAGTTAGTCGGGCAGGGTTTCGATTTGACACCCTCTGGCACGGGCGTCGTACTATAGGAATAGTGTTCGGGCTCGACAGCGGCCACGTTCAGACCTTGATTGGGGGCGTATGCCAGAAGCCATCGAGATCGCTATCGCCTGGGCCATCGTGATCGGGAGCCTGGGAACGGTGGTTACGCTGTTTACCAATGCGCGGGCCCGCTTCAAGGCGGCGAGCCATCCCCCGGCGGCCGATCCGCAGGAGCTGGCCGAGCTGCGCGAAACCGTTCAACGACTGGCTGGGGACCTGGCCGATTTGCAGGACCGGGTCGATTTTGCCGAGCGGCTCCTGGCGAAACAGCGGGAAGCCGAACGGCTGAAAGGCTGATTCATGGGACCTGGCGACGTTATTGGGCTCATGAGCGTGCTGGTCACGGTCTCCGCGATCGTGATCCTCCGTGGGCCGCTGGGGCGGGCCCTCGCGGAATGGATTTCCGGCCGTGCGGGGGCGGACCCTCTTATTGCCGGTCAGATCGATCAGCTCCATCACGAGCTCGAAGAGGTCAAGCAGCGGCTGGCCGAGGCCGAAGAGCGCCTGGACTTCACCGAGCGGCTGCTCGCACAGCAACGACAAACGGCCCTCGGCCAGGGCGGCTGAGCATGCCCGACTTCCTGTTCTGGAACGAGGTGGTCATCCCGCTGGCCGGCATGGGCGTCGGCCTGTTCATCACGTTCGCCATCATTCGAGCGGTCACCAAGGGGTTGGAGCGCCGGCACGAGGCCCGCATGGCGGCGGGTGGAGCGGGCGAGGTGGAAGGCTTGCGCGCGGAAGTCGGCCAGCTGCGTTCCCAGGTGGAATCACTGGAGGAGCGCGTCGACTTCACCGAACGCATGTTGACGCAGGAGCGCAGCCGGCGGCAGGTCGAGTCGGGCGGCCGGGAGAAGTAGTGGAAGACGTGATCGCCCTGGTGCTCATCTTTGGCGGAGGGACGGTGGTTGTTCAGCCTTGAAACATGTGGTCGGCTGCCCCGTAGGCCTGAGGAAGGCGGCCTGGGCGCCGGCCTCGCGGGCGGCCGGAAGTGGCGCACGACCAGTAAAGAGTTGATCTTACCAGCGGTGGGATGGAGGAAGGCGTCATGTGGTTAGCTGCAGCATTGATCGTCGTCGCGTTCTGGTTCTTCCGGTCGCCCCTTGCGGCTGCGGCTGCCGACGCCATTCGGCATAATAGTGGGGTACGCATCCGCGACCCCCGGCTCGAGGAGACTCTGGCACGGGTGAGCGAAGAGCTCAATGAACTGCGGGAGCAGTTCTCCGAGCTGGCGGAACGGGTGGACTTCACCGAGCGCGCGCTGGCGGACGTCCGCCGGCGAGAGGCGCTCCCGAACCCTCGGAGCTGACATGGGGATCCTTGACCGTCTCTCGACGCTGATCAAATCGAACCTGAACGATTTGATCTCGAAGGCGGAGAATCCGGAAAAGATGCTGAACCAGCTGATCACCGACATGCGGACTCAGCTGGCGAAGGCGAAACAGGAAGTTGCGGCGGCCATTGCCGACGAGAAGAAGCTCCAGGCTGAAGCCGAGCGGGAGAAGAAGCAGGCCGAGGAGTGGGAACACCGTGCCATGCTCGCGGTCCAGGAGAGTCGGGACGACCTGGCCAAGCAGGCGCTGGTCCGCTACAACGAGCATCGCCAGGGAGCCCAGCAGCTGCACGAGACCTGGACCCGGCAGCGCGCCGAGACCGAGGCTCTCAAGAATTCGCTGCGGCAGCTCAACGACAAGATCGAAGAGGCGAAGCGGAAGAAGAACATTCTGATCGCGCGCCACCGCCGGGCCGAGGCCCAGCAGCGGATCCAGGAAACCATGTCGTCGATGTCGGACAAGAGCGCCCTGGAAAGCTTCGAGCGCATGGCGGAAAAAATCGAAGATCGCGAGCGGAAGGCGCTCGCCGCGGCGGAACTCCAGGAAGACCTCTCCGGCGACATGCTGGCCCGGCAGTTCGAATCGCTGGAATACAAAGGCTCGGTGGACCAGCAGCTGGCCGCGCTCAAGGAAAAAATGGGATTGCTGGGGGCGGGGAAAACGGAAGCGCGGCAGCTGGGCGCGGGAAACCGCGAGGCCGCCGAAGCTGAGGTGGTAGAAGAGGACGAACACCAGGATGGTTGATGGTTGAGACGCTGGGCCGGCGTCTGGTCGTGACGCTGGTTTCGCTGTTTTTTGCGGCACTGATCGTGGTGTTCCTCAGTCGAGTGACCACGATTCTGGTGCTGCTCTTCATTTCGGTCCTGCTCAGCGTCTATTTCTCCGCCTTCACCGACGATCTGGTGCGCCGCCTGCGGCTGCCGCGGCCGGTGGCACTCGGCCTCGCCTCGCTGGTGACGCTGGCGGCGGTCGTCGGGGTGGGGTGGCTGATCATGCCGCCGGTGATCGCCCAGACCCAGGACTTCCTGCTGGCGCTCCCCCAGCATGCCCAACAGCTCGAGTCCTTGCTGCTGCGCCTCGCGCAAAAGTACCCCTTGCTCGAGCGCTCGGGCTTCGGCGCCGAAGGCGGCGGGTTGGTCGAAGGACTGATCGACAACGCCGGCCGCTTCATTCGCGACTCGATGCTTCCCTATCTCCGCGCCGGCGGCACCATCGTGCTGGAGATCATCGCCGTCATCGCGATGGCGCTCTACCTGGCTCGCGATCCCGGGGTCTACCGCGACGGCCTGATCGCGCTGGTGCCGCCCAAGGTGCGACCGGTGGCCCGCGCCATCCTCGCCGATCTCACCGATACCATGCGCGCCTGGATCTGGGCCCAACTGCTCTCCATGCTGCTGCTCGGGTCCCTGACCGTCCTGGGCCTCTGGCTCCTCCGCGTTCCCTATGCTCTCGCGTTCGGCGTGTTCACCGGCCTGGTCGCCATCATCCCGTTTTTCGGGACCCTGGTCTCCACCGCGCTGCCGGCCATCTTCGTGCTCACGATCGGTGGATTGAGCCACGCGCTGGCGGTGACCGCCCTGGGTGTGGGAGTGCACCTGATCGGCGCGAATGTGGTAGCCCCGCTCATCTTCGAACGACGGCTCAACATGCCGCCGCTCCTGACTATTCTCTCCGTGCTGATCGGCGGCGCGGTGCTGGGACTGCTCGGCATCGTGGTGGCGGTTCCGCTGTTGGCCGCTCTCCTGGTCGTGATCCGGCACGTCTTGCTCACCCAGATTTACGGCGACCACGACCCCCGCTCATTCGAGCCGGCGGTGCTGGTCTCCACCACCGGCGCCCGGCGCGCGGTGGCCATGACACCTCGATAGGATCCCGCGGCAAAACGCTCCAGCCTGCGTAGTTTCGGTACCGGTTTTTCGTCCTCCCCTTCCTAGCTTCGTCCGTCCCGCGAGGGTCCGCAGTTGACCCGGCCTTCCCTTAACACGCGGAGGACATGATGAAGAAACTGCTGACCACCATGCTGCTCGCCGGTGCGCTGGGTGCGACGACTCATCCCGTCCCGGCTGATGCGGCCGCCGTGGAAACAACCTGCTTGAGCGGTGCCATCAGTTCGTGCGATTCGGAATTCGGCGGCAGTTCGCCGGAGCTGATAGCGATTCGGGGATATTGCTACGCCATTCGCTGGGGCTGGTGCTCGTGGTTCGATTGACCGTTAATCACTGTATACCGGCCGGGTCTTCTGTGCGGGTGGGAGGGGACAACCCTCCCACCACTCGCCCGTGAATCGGCCGCTTGCGTTCAAGGCGGAAGTCGTCCTCGCCTTCCAGCTTATCCTGCGTCATCGCGCGCCGCGGCTGGCGCTGCTGCTCGCCGGCAGCCTCATGCTCATCGCGTTTGCGGGCGACCCCGCCAGCCGGGACTCGGGCGTCCGGGAACGGACTATGGCGCTCGTGGCCGGAGTGCTTGCCGCCGTGGCCGCTTCCCGACTGCTCGCCGCCGGAGCGCCGCTGTGGTCAGTGCGACGAACCGCGTCGCCTTGGCTGCTTGCCCCGGCCGGGCGTCTCGCCGCGGCGGTTCTCTTTGCGGCGGTGCCCGTAGTCATCGCGACCCTGGTCATCCGCTCGGCCGACTGGTTCCTAGGAGGGGCGCTCGTTACGGCCGCGAAACTCACCGTCTATGCAGCGGCGGTCGCCGCCTGCACCATGGCGTTGACACCCCTCATCGGCGCCTCCGCCGCCGCGACAATGGGTCTGCTCGGCGCGTCGTTGGGCGCCATTCCTCCCTCGGCTATCGCCGTCACCCTGGAACACCGGCCGTTCGCCCGCGGCGCCGCGGTACTTGTCTGGAACAGTCTTCCACTGGGGTGGCGCGCGGTACGGTGGGCCATAAAAGGGGGGCCGTCCGATGGGGGCGTGCTCACCTGCTGGATTCTGTTGGGCATCGGCGCCGCGGTGCTGGTTGTGGCGAGGCACGCACCCTCCGGAGGCGCGGACTCGCCGTGAGTCTCCTCACTTGCACCGATCTGAGTCACACGTTCGTCGGCCGGCGACGCGCGCTCGATGGAGTCAGCTTCACCGCCGAGCCGGGAGAAATTGTGGGCGTGGTCGGCCCCAACGGCGCCGGGAAAACCACTCTGTTGCGCATCCTGGCCGGGGAGCTCGACCCCGCCTGGGGCGGCGCCGCGGTCGGTGGGCGCCGATGCGGCACTCGGGAGGGTCGGGCCCTGACGGGGTACGCCGCCGATCCGCCGCTCGCGCCGCCGGAGCTCACGGGACTCGAGTGGTTGCGCTACCTGGCCAGCCATTGCGCGCGCGGTCCAGCGGAGCGGCTTGACATCATCCGGGCTGCCATCGAGTTGGGCGCACTGGAAGAGTATGTCGGCCGGAGAATAGCCGAGTACTCCCGCGGCATGGCCCAGCGGCTGGCGCTCGCGGCCGCGGCCATGTGCGCCCGGAAGCTGGTGCTGCTGGACGAGGTACTGAGCGGCATCGATCCGCTGGTGGCCCGCGCCCTGCGCCGCAGTATCGCGAAACTCGCCGGGGCCGGACGGTTGATCGTGCTGGCCTCTCACGACCTCTCAACCATCGAGCAGCTGGCGACTCGAACCCTGGTACTGTTAGGTGGCCGCCTGGTGGCCGATCTCTCCATGGCGGCACTGCTCGGCGAGCGCGTCGCGGAGCTGTCGCTGAACGGCGGCGCGCTGGCCAGTTCCCAATGGTTGCTGCACCGGTTTCGCGGCGCCACGCGTACCGGCGACGGCATCGCCATTCCCCTCACCGGCGGGCTCACCATAGAGCAGATCCTGGAACAATGCCACGCGCAGCGCATCGCGGTGGGCGCCTCGCGCATCCGCTACCGGCGCCTGGAAGACATTCTCGTGGCGGGTGCCGAAGCGGTGCGATGATCCGGCTGTGGCGCATGATCGGCTTCACTGTCGCCGCTCCCGTATCGGCGGCTCGGGAAGCGGGCCGCTCGCCGTCGCCGGTGGGCACTGCTGTGGGCCTGCTTATCGCGGTCGCGGCCCTTGGCGCCCTGACCCTCCCCAGGCAATTGCTCCTGCTCCAGCGGGCGTTGGCACCTACTGGTGACCCGCTCGGAGACCGCCACCACGCCGCGATGGCGGCGGGTCTGGTACGAGTCATCGTGGCGGACCGGTTGGTGCCACCCCCGACCGTGATCCTCGCGGTGCTGCTTGCCGTTCTCATCGCGGAACCAGCCCTCGCGTTGGCCCAAGATCGCCACCGCGAAATTCGGGCGGTGCTTCTTTTCGGGCTGGTTCCGCTGCTGGTCCAGCGACTCGGCGAAGCGGCTCTCACGTATGCCATGCCTCTTCCGCCCAGGCTAACTCCCGGGTTCGCGATCAGCTTGCCGCAACAATTCGTCACCGGGCCAGCCATGTTCTGGACCGGCGACGCCGCACCCACCTGGGTCGAGGCCGTGAGCGCACGGGTGAACCTGGTGACCCTGTGGAGTGTGGTGCTCTGGTCCATCGGGCTCCGCGAGCTCGACGGCGGGGCTTTCACACCGTGGCACCTCGCGCTTCCGGCGCTGTCGCTGGGCTTCGCGGCGCTGCTGACGTGGTGGCTCCAGCCCATGGTCCTGTCGCTGGTACTGGGAGGTCCCTAACCGCGCGGCCCCGCTTCCCATTATTTTGGGTGCGAATGGCTGCCGCCGCCTTTCCCTCCCTCTTCGCCGTCCAGGTCCGCGCGCTCGCAGATTCGTTGCAGGGCGAGCTCCCCGGTTTCGCGCAGAAGGGCTTGCAGGTGGCCGGGGTACTGCTGGTGGCGATCATCGCCCTCCGGCTCCTGCGCGTGCTCAGCGGCCGAATCATCAAAGCGGTGGACGATGGGAATCCAGACACGTTCACGGCGGCAGAGCAGCGAGGGCACACCCTGGCGCAGCTCCTGAACAGCGTCGGTACGGTCGCCATCGCGATCGCCGCCGGCCTCACCATTCTCAATTTCTTCGTTCCCATCGGTCCGTTGCTCGCCGGCGTCGGTGTCGCCGGGCTCGCGATCTCGTTTGGAGCGCAAAGCCTGGTCAAGGACGTCATCAGCGGCTTCTTCATTCTTATGGAGAATCAATTCAGCGTGGGCGACGTGATCCAGGTGGACGGCGTCTCAGGCGGAGTCGAGCGCATGACTCTCCGGGTGGTGATGCTCCGCGATGTCAACGGCGTTCTCCACACCATACCGAACGGGAGCATCACTCGAGTCAGCAACATGACCAAGGGCTGGGCTCGCACCGTGGTAGACGTGGGTGTGGCGTACGAGGAACAGGTGGATCGGGTCATTCACGTGCTTCGGGACGTCGCTGCCGACCTGGGGAAGGACCCGCGCTGGAAGCTGGACCTCACTGCGGAACCCGCGGTTTGGGGCGTGGAAGCATTGGGAAGCGACGCGGTGATCGTGCGCATTGTCGCCAGCACCAGGGCGGGCCGGCAATGGGACGTGGGACGCGAGCTTCGCCGTCGCATCAAGAACCAATTTGACAAGGAAGGGATTACGATTCCCTTTCCCCAGCGCACCGTCCACCTGGGCGATGCCCCGGCGCTGTTCAAGCTGCTCGCGGATCGCAATGCAAAAGAGGCGAAGCCCGGCTCATGAGTCTTCGTCTTTACAACACGTTGGCCCGCCAGGTAGAGCCGTTCACTCCGCTGGCCCCTCCTCGGGTCACCATGTACACCTGCGGGCCGACGGTCTGGAACTACGCCCACATCGGCAATTTCCGCACCTTTCTCTTCGAGGACCTGCTCCGGCGCTACCTCGCGTATCTGGGCTACGAGGTGTTCCAGATCATGAATCTCACCGACGTCGACGACCGGACCATCAAGGCCGCGCGCGAAGCCGGGGTGCCCCTCGCCCGGCACGTCGAGCCATTCGTGACCGCGTTCTTCGAAGATCGCGACTACCTGCGGATCAAGCCGGCCAGCATCTACCCCAGGGCCACCGAGCACATCGCGCCGATGATCGAGCTGGTCGGCCGCCTGCTCGATCGCGGCCTGGCATATCGGGGGGAGGACGGCTCCATCTACTACGCGGTCAACCGGTTCCCGACCTACGGGCGTCTCTCGCAAATCGAGAAGCGGGAGCTGAAAGCCGGGGCGCGGGTCGCCAGCGACGAATATGCGAAGGAAGACGTACGGGACTTCGCCTTGTGGAAGGCGGCGTCCGCAGACGACGAAGCCGTGGGTGCGGCCTGGGATGCGCCGTTCGGGCGCGGCCGCCCTGGCTGGCACCTGGAGTGTTCCGCCATGGCGCTATCGGAGGTCCGGAAACGATTCGCGGTCGAGACGCTCGACCTTCACGCCGGCGGTGTCGACCTCATCTTCCCTCATCACGAGAACGAAATCGCGCAGTCGGAAGGCGCCACCGGCCAGCCGTTCGTCCGCTGCTGGCTCCACGGTGAATTCCTGACCGTCGAAGGCACCAAGATGTCCAAGCGTTTCGGGAACATCCTGACGGCCCGCGATCTGCGGGAGGAGGGCGTCGATCCGGCGGCAGTGCGCATGTTGATCTTCTCGACCCATTACCGCAAGCAGCTGGCCTTCAGCGACCGCGCCCTCAGCGGCGCCGCGGAGGGCATTCAGGGACTCGGCGAGTTCCGGGATCGCCTGGCGCGCGCCGGCGCAGGAGCGGGTCCGGATGCCGAGGCCGGCTCCTCGCTCGATGCCGACTTCCGCACCGCGATGGATGACGACTTGAACGCTCCCCAGGCAGTCGCCGCCGTGTTTTCCTTCGTTCGGCGGGTGAACCGTGAGCTGGACGCAGGTGCCAGGCCCAGCCTCGCGGCCGGCGCCCTGGCGGTGTTCGACCGAGTCATGGGAGTCCTGGATCTGACGCCGACCCCCAAGCAAGCGGAAACAGAGCTCGCGTCGTGGGTCGAGCAACGCCTGGCGGCTCGCCAGCAGGCCCGGCGCAGTGGGGACTATGGGACGGCCGATTCTATCCGTGCCGAAATGGCAGCACGCGGCGTCGAAATCGAGGATACTCCGAGCGGGCCGCGCTGGAAAATTCGCGTCGGCTGACCCTCGGAAGTTGGCTTCTCATAGCCGGTTGACTCCCCCCAATACCCCCGTTATGCTACGAGTCTGTAAAAAAAGGCTTTCGCGCTGACGTAGCTCAATGGTAGAGCAGCTGATTTGTAATCAGCAGGCTAAGGGTTCGAGTCCCTTCGTCAGCTCCAGCACGAGCGGTACGGCAGCGCCCTTCTCCATCTTCCGACCACCCCGCCAGGACCCGCGGGGTGGTGTGTTCAGCGGGATGGGCCCGGGTGTCAGGTGGGGTGCCCGAGTGGCTAAAGGGAGCAGACTGTAAATCTGCCGGCATCAGCCTACGAAGGTTCGAATCCTTCCCCCACCATCGGGGCTTGGCCGGTCGAGCTGGCGGGCTCTGCCGGGGAACGAGGATTCGCGGGCGTAGCTCAGTTGGTAGAGCGTCAGCCTTCCAAGCAGAGGGTCGCGGGTTCGAGTCCCGTCGCCCGCTCGCTCGCGTAGCTCAGTCGGTAGAGCGCGTCCTTGGTAAGGA
>JACQVB010000135.1 GCA_016209985.1 Gemmatimonadota bacterium
CCAACTACCGGCTCATCGCCACAGCGCTGGGACGATCCAGGCCAGCACCGCCACCACAATCACCGTGAGCGGTAGCCCGAGGCGAGCATAGTCCCCGAACCGGTACCCGCCGAGCCCGTAGACCATCGTATTGGTCTGGTACCCGATCGGCGTCAGAAATGAGGCTGAAGCGGCCACAGCGACCGCCAATGCAAAGGGCCGTGCGTCGGTGCCAGCCCGCAAGGCGGTCGCCATCGCCACGGGGAAGACGAGGACCGCAGCGGCGTTGTTGGTGATGATTTCGGTCAGGGCGATCGTGACCAGCACGACTCCCAGGAGCGCTCCCGTTGTCCCGAATCCGCTGAAAGCGCCGGTGAGCAGACCCGCAATGGCGTCCGCCAGCCCAGTCTTCTGGATTGCGGTGCCGAGTCCAAATGAAGCGGCCACCAGAAGAACCACGTCCAAGTCCACCGCTCCACGTGCCTCGCCCGGCGTCAACACGCCGAGCAGCACCAGCAGAATCGCTCCGACCAGCGAGGCATCGAGGATGGGGAGGATGCCGGCGCCGGCCACCACCACGATCAAGAGCGCTACTACCGCGACGATCGGCGCCTTCCGCGAGCCCCCTGGAGGCGACCCGCCCAACCGCGCCACCAGGAGGAAGTCGCTCCGGTCCCGCCACCGGTCCCGGAAGCCCTTGTCCGCAAGCACCAGCAGTGTGTCACCCAGCTTCAACTCGACCCCACCGAGCTTGGCACTCACTCGCTGGCCCGCGCGATGAATCGCCACCACCGCCGCCTGATACTGATTACGGAAACCGGCCTCTTTCAGGGTCCGCCCGACCAGCGCCGAGGCCGCACCGAGCACCACCTCGAAAAACGTGTGCCTCGGGTCCGAAAACGCTTCCACATGCTCGCGCTCGGCCGATGCAAGTCCCGGCATCTTCTGGAGGTCTACGATGAGGTCGACCTTGCCCACAAACACCAGCCGGTCACCGCCCTTCAACACGGTGGCCGGACCGACCGGCGCAACCACCTCTCCCTGGCGCTCCAGTTCGGCCAGGAATACCCCCTGTAGGTTGCGAAGCCCTCCTGCCTCCACGGAGACGCCGTCGAGCGCACCCCCCACAACCACATCCATGCCCACAACGAATTCGCGAATCCGCTCGGTCAGCTCGCGACGGGCCGGGCGGCGATCCTTCAAGACCACCGGGGCAAGGAGAATCACCGCAGTGACGCCGAGAACCGCCACCGGCAGACCCAGCTTGGTGAGCTCGAACATGCCGATCGGCGGCTGTCCGTTTGCCTCCAGCAGGCCGGAGACGACGATGTTGGTGGAGGTTCCAATAACGGTGATGACGCCACCCAGAATGGCTGCGAACGACAGCGGCATCAGGAACCGGGACGGCGAGAGACCCCGGCGGTCCGCCCACTCGACCACTTGGGGCGCGAGCAAGGCGACAATGGGAGTGTTGTTGAGAAAGGCCGAAACTCCCGAGACGGGAAACAACAGGCGGGCCAGCATGACCCGCGACTTGTCGCTGGTGCCCAGGATGCGGGAGACGAGCGGCTGTAACGCGCCGGTCTTCTCCGCCGCCCGCGCCAACACGTACAGCGCCGCCACCGTGATCGGCGCGGGGTTGCTGAAACCCGCGAATGCCTCGGACGGGGTCAGAATTCCGGTCACGAGCAGGACCACCACGGCCACGATCATCGTGGCCGCAGGAGCAAGGAGGTCCCGGGCAAGGGCATGAACCGTGAGTATCACGATTACGAGGGTGAACCAGGCTTGGATGCTCATCTGTCCATATGGTCGGAGCCGGTAGAAAGCTATTCAGAGGTGGGCCATCAGCCATCAGCCATCGGCCATCAGAGGTAACGCCGGCCGGGGATCCCTCCTCGGCCGCGTTGACACACCGTTGAGACTCCGGGATCAGTTTGGCCGCCGAGTTGCGATGCCCAGCTGAACCCCTAGCTTAGACATTGGAGCTGGAAATGCCGGAGTTCGACTCGACTTAGGGTGGCGAGATTGGAAGGTCGGGTAGAAGGCTTCGACGAGCGGTTCGACGGTCTCGACCGGCGGATGGACCGCCTGGCGGAACGCGTGGACCATTTGGACGAGCGGCTTAGCACTCGCATGGACGCGCTCGACGCCAAAGTGGATCGCTTCCGCGAGGAACTCGGCCGTCAGATCGCGGCGCTCGATCACAAGCTCGACGAAAAAATCGGTGCCCTCGATCAGAAGATCTCTACCCACTTCAGGTGGACGGTCGGCATCCAGGTCGCCGTCTTGCTGGCCGTTGTCGCCGCCTTGGCCGGCCGCTGACCCGTCCAGCCATCAGCCATCAGCCATCAGAGGTAACGCCGCCCGGGGCCCCTCAGCCCGGCCGGCTTTTTTCTACGCTTCCCCGCTTCCCCGCCCCACGAGCCGTCATCCCGAGCCCCTGAGTGTAGAAGGGCCTGTCCTGAGCGTAGCGAAGGGGGGGCGAGGGAGTGGAGCGCTCGGCCGCGTTGACCCACCGTTGAGACTCCGGGATCAGATTGGCCGCCGAGTTGCGATGCCCAGCTGAACCCCTAGCTTAGACATTGGAGCTGGAAATGCCGGAGTCCGGACTCGAAGAGCGGGTGGCGAAATTGGAAGGTCGGGTGGAAGGCTTTGCTGATCGCTTTGACGGACTCGACCAGCGAATGAATCAGCTCGACGGTCGGATGGACCGCCTCGATCACCGCATGGATGCCCTCGATGCCAAGGTCGACCGGTTCCGCGACGAGCTAGCCGGTCGCATCGATGTCGTCGACGCCAAAGTAGATCGCTTCCGCGAGCACGTTGATGGTCGCTTTGCAGCCCTCGACCAGAAGATCTCTACCCATTTCCGCTGGACGGTCGGCATCCAGGTCGCCGTTCTGCTGGCCGTCGTCGCCGCCCTCGCGGGTCGCTGATGCTGGACGGTCGGCGTTCGGGCCGCCGTCCTGCTGGCCGTCGTGGCGGCCCAGTTCCTGAACCAATCGGATAGGGTCTGCTGCTGCGGTCTGAGCGACCTAAACCCACGGAGTCAAGCGGCTTAACTATGGCCCGCGGTACCGGCCTCGGTCAATAGAGGGACCCGGCGCTGGTAGTAGGACGCGAGACGACAGGGCCTGTTAACGGCTATACGGTAGCGCGGGCGTGACTTACACGCTGTGGCCAAAGTCACTTACGCTTGCCTCCGGCGGTCACCCCAGCCTTGTCGTTGATACCGGCGGGAAACTATTCCCCGCGGGCCAATTCCCGATCAATCGCTCGGGCGGCATGTTCGCTCGGCCATGAGGGCGTTCCTCCCCTCCTCATGAAAGCTCCAGTCGTACCGGTCTCAGAGGTGCGACGCCACGTCCAGCAGTGTTCGGATCCACGATGGCGTAGAAATGATGCCCCTTCCTGGCTACTCCACGCCCATAGTTGTGACATGCTTTTCGGACGGGTCGTACGCGTACTGGTGCGACGGCTGGTGGAGCTCATGCGCGAGGTCGGCGTTCTCTTGATCGCATTCGCCCCGCTGGACACCGTGATTGCGACCGAATTGCGGATCATATCTCATCTGTGGCAATTTTTTTGGTTCGGCGTCATCTTATTCATTGGCTCTGTCATTGCGGAGTCCTTCGAACTATATCTGCGCATAGGAGACCACCATGAGTGACCAGGTGGATGCAGCCTTTCGAGCCATCGGCATCATGGGTGCGGTGGCGTTCGTTCTTGCCATGCTCGGCAATCTTTGGCTCCGCTACGACCAGCGCCGCGCCGAACGAAAGGCAGCCGGGAAGCCGCGGGCCAATTAGTCGCCGGCTTCCTCGATACTCTCGGTGACGACCCTTCTCTTGTTTCTTCAGTTACCCAAAAGGGCGCCGTGTCACCCCGAGCGAAGCGAGGCCCCTCAGCCCGGCCGGCTTTTTCCACGCTTCCCCGCCCCACCAGCCGTCATCCCGAGCCCGTGAGTGTAGAAGGGCCTGTCCTGAGCGTAGCGAAGGGGGGCGAGGGAGTGGAGCGCTTGGCCGCGTTGACCCACCGTTGAGACCCCGGGATCAGATTGGCCGCCGAGTTGCGATGCCCGGCTGAACCCCTAGCTTAGACATTGAGCTGGAAATGCCAGAGTTTGGACTCGACGAACGGGTGGCCAGATTGGAAGGACGAGTGGACGGCTTTGCTGATCGCTTTGACGGACTCGATCAGCGAATGAATCAGCTCGATGGACGGATGGACCGCTTCGAGCGGCGCATGGACGCGCTCGACGCCAAAGTCGATCGCTTTCGCGAAGAGCTGGCCGGCCAGATCCGGGCCCTCGATCAGAAGGTCTCCACTCAGTTCCGCTGGACCGTCGGCATCCAGGTGGCCGTCCTGCTGGCCGTGGTGGCCGCCCTGGCCGGCCGCTAACCCGTCAAAACCTTGTTTCTCAGCTCGAAGGCCG
Organism: Gemmatimonadota bacterium; assembly: GCA_016209985.1. Taxonomy (GTDB): domain Bacteria; phylum Gemmatimonadota; class Gemmatimonadetes; order Gemmatimonadales; family GWC2-71-9; genus SHZT01. The sequence continues at coordinate 4,418 of JACQVB010000135.1, forward strand.
GTCGCCCCTGTACGTCTTGCGAGGACATGGTGGCGGGACGTTAGGCCGGAACCGTGTCGGAGTTCGCCCGATTGCCAAGGCCGCTACGAGGCCCGAACTTTGTGGCCTCCGTCACTACGGATTCGGTTCGGCACCCGCTAAATAGCGGGCGTCTCATGTCATGTAAGGAGGCAGCGCGGTGAAGGCGGTCACTAAAGACAAGAACGGCAAGCACCAGAGCGACAACCTCGTGGTCCTGGGCGGCGCCGGGGGCTTCATCGGCGGCCACCTGGTGGCGGCCCTCCGCCGCCAGGGCAAGCCCGTCCGCGCCGTGGACATCAAGCCGCTCAATGAGTGGTACCAGGTCTTCGACGACGTCGAAAACGTGGTAGCGGACTTGAAGCTGAAGGGCAAAGCCGAGCAGGCCTGCCAGGGCGCGCAGACCGTCTACCAGCTCGCCGCCGACATGGGCGGCATGGGGTTCATCGAGCACAACAAGGCCCTGTGCATGCTC